>JBPCNZ010000125.1:0-6493 GCA_051000755.1 Acidimicrobiales bacterium
CAGAACTGGCCGACCCCGACGATCTCGCGGCGTGGGCGGTCCGTGCCCGTGACATCGACACCGCAGCCAACGGCCGAGCCAGACCATGAGCATCCACGACCCGAGCCGCTACCTCCTCGGCGGCACGGGTCGATCTGTGGTCGTGCCGGCACGAATCTCACGCCTGCTCGACCGAGCGCTCCTCGACGACTACCGCCGCCGGGTTCGTGGCATGGACGCCCAGCTCGACGGCGTCCTCAGCGCCCTGCACGTCGCCGGGTTGGAATGGGCCGAGCATCGCTCGACTTCCGGGAACGGAACAACGGAACTTCCGGCAATCGACAGTCAGGCATCCTCGACTCACGATGATCTCGACGTCACCACCGTGGCCCACCAGCTCGACTGCTCCGACCGCAACGTCAGGGATCTCTCGTCCGTGGTCGGATCGCCGGCCGGAAGGTCCACGGCCACTGGAGCATCACGCCCGAACATCTCGCCGGCTACCTCGCTGACCGCCGCTGACCGAAAGGGACCAACACCATGTACATGATCGACGTCATCCCTGACGCCACTCAGGAGGCGGCCCAGAAGCTGCTGCAATCCGCCGAGTTTTCGTACAACGTCGTCCGGAACAACGCCGACCTGACCCCCCAGGCAAAACAGGCGGCCATGGCCCGGACGTACGCCGCCACCGAGAGCAAGATGAATGCGCTCAGAGAGGCAACAAGCGGCCAGGCCACCGCACGCCGCGAGGCCGCCATGAGGACCGCCTTCGGCAGTCCCAGCGTCGACCCGAGCGCAGCGATCTCAGCGAGAGATGCCGCCGACCGTGCCGGCCAGCTCGGACCAGACGACTACGGGCAAGCTCTCGACCTCCTCAACAGGGCCGAGATGAACGGCGACGGGGTACTCGCCGCCGCCATCGGATGGCAGGCGTGGACTATGAGCAGCGGCGGTCCCGGCGGTCTCGGCTACGGATCGGCCGGCTGGTCCGACGTGTTGGCCGCCTATCTGACGAACAGACCCCAGGCGGCCAAGGCCCTTGGCGACCTGGAGGCGTCCACCGTCAAGCCGTACATCGCCGCCTTGGCTGCCTTCTGGGTCCCGATCCCGCCCGAGTTGGGCTCACTCCCCGAATACCAGATCGCCGCCCTCGCGGCCAGCTGATGCCCGACCCCGCCGCCGAGTTCGCTGCCCTGCTCCACTCCCGCCTTGCTGGCCGCCCACCGGCTTCCGAACCCGACGCCCATGCCGTCGCGCCCACGCCACGCCTGCCAGCGCCCAACCACGCACAAGGCGCATCGGTCAACGCCACGCCGCCGCAGCCGCACCCGGCCGACGCCTTAGCCCGCCTGTTCTACGGCCTCGGCGCGCCGACCGGCGACGGCGGCTGGCGCGCGTGCTGATCGACCGGCGGGGCGTCAACGCCCGAGCCGTGCGACCTCACCAGGGCGCCGATCGAGCGATGGTCGTAGAGGCGTCACTCCTGCGCCCCACGACGACCAGCGCCCCGCCGGCCACCAGTGAGGCGACGACGTGGCCGTCCAAAATCAACCCACCCCGGCCTCATCTGACAGCGGGACCGCCCCCACCCCCGATACCCCCCCCACCCCCCCTGTCGGCGGACACCGCCTGCTATACCGGTTCGGGTCCTGCGTGCGCATGGACCCCGATTTTTCAGGGCTGCGGTGAGCTGCGATGAGCACTAACTCACGAATTCCGCCGGCTCGTCGAGGTCTGGGCGCGGCCGGGAAGGCCCTCCATAGGGCTGTTTACACTTACCTAACGGCCGAGAACCTCGAGTTGGATCCTGTCGAAGGGCACGCTTTGCTGGCTGCGTGCCATCAGGCGGACGTCGTGAGCCGGATGGAGGAGGCGATGGCCGGCGAGCCGTTGACGGTCCGGGGTAGCCAGGGTCAGCAGGTGGCTCACCCGTTGCTGGTGGAGGCGCGGCAGGGCCGTGCTGAGGTGGCGAGGTTGCTGGCCCGACTGAAGATCAGCACGGACCCAGACGAGGAGTCGGCGACCAGGCGCGGCCGGTACGCAGCGAATGTCCGGTGGAGGGGCGCAGGGTGAGCCGCCGTCGGCGTGGCCACGACGGCACCCTGCGAGCGGAGTACACGGCCTTCATGCGCCGGTTGTGCTCCATGTCATGCGCCTCTCTGCCGTCCTGCACGTGGCCGGCGCAGTTGGCAGCCCTTGAGGCGGGCGAACGGGTCGCCGTGCAGGGGCGGGATGTCGGTGACGTCCGGGACTCCAACAGCTACTGGCTCGAGCCGGACGGGTCGTTGACCCTGAGGGATCCGCCCAGGGTGGACCCTATGGACCCCGCCGACCCCAAGACCCTTTTCGAGAGGACCCACTATGACGAGCCGGACGGGTCTCTGACCCAACGGGATTGCCGCACGGGTTAACTACCGGACCGCCGGGACCTCGACCAACTTCTCCTTCCGCACGCTTTACTGTCCAGCCGATCGAAGCCGTCCGTGTCCGACTGCGGCTGGCTTAAGGGGTTCGTGAAAGTGAGCTCGGGTGTCTCTGCTGGCGCCGTGGGTGGCCACAAGACCCCGGGTAGCCAGGCCCGCACGCTGTACGGTTACTTCAGCCGGGCGGCCTCTAGAGCCGGCGGCGACGGAGGGGATGGACGGGCATGGGGAACGGAGCTACTCCAGCAGCTTGGTACGCGGATCCGAGCGGACAGCCGCTCCTGCGTTGGTGGGACGGCGGCCAGTGGGCGCAGCCGACCGTGCCGTTTCCTCCCCCCGGGGCGCCTGCGCCGCCACCACCGAGCCTTTGGGGTACCCCGGCGAAACCAGACGGAGGAGGCCGTCACCAGCTTTTCCGAGGCAAGCATCAGCACGAGGAGGAGATAGCTCGCCTCAAGCAGATCATCGACTCGATAGGCATCACTGAGCGAGACCAGCTCCTGGCCGAGCTTTCCGGGCTTCGTCAGGAACTACCCAACCTGCGTCAGGAGCGGGACGCGCTCAGCGGTGGGCTTCCCGCATTGAGGGCCGAGACGGCCGGATTGCAGACGGCCAGGGACGAGCTTCGCTCGGCGAAGGCCGAGCGCGGCCAGGTACAAGCAGAGCAGGTGCGGGTGGCCATCGACATCGAACATGCGGAGCGGTTCCGGAATGAACGCAACGAGCTGGAGCTTGAGCTGGCGAAGCTTCGAGCCGAGATCATTGAGACTCGAGACATTGAGATCCTCCAAGAGGTTGGGATCTACCAGTACCGGCATCCGCTCGACGACGCCATCGCCTACCTCCCGGTGCTCGTGCTGGAGGCGTTGCAGTTCGGCGAGCAACGCCATGGCCCGCCGGGCCGAGGGGGCGCTGCACCGTGCGACCAGCCCGCGATGCCGTTCCTGATGCGTCACACGGTCGACGGGTGGAAGATCCGCCGGCCGTTCTTCCCAGACGGTCCCGCCTGACGAGTGGGCATCACCCGACCTCTCTGCGTATCTGCCCCGGACGAGGCCGGCTACCTGACCGGGGGTGAGACACGGGATGTTTGACCATCGCCGGTCTCGCCGAGATCCGGTTCGTGAAGTCCGGGAGGTACACGAACTGGGCACAGGTCGTCCCCTACCTGGGCTCGCCATGTGTCGGGCCCCCGGACAAGCAGTTGCCCGCACCAACGACAGACGGTTTCGGGGTCGGCGGATCTATCGGTCATATCAGCGCTCCACTGTCGTGTGTCTCCTGCTCGGCCCCTCTATGTGCCCAGGGAGCTTCCGGAGCTGGGCGGACCTGACGAGGTCGATGGTGGGTTTGAGGGCGAACAGAAGGGACCCGACGAGAAACAACCAGTCCGCGGCGCAGTGGTCTCTCTGGTTAATGACTTGGGGCCCGGTGTACGGTCAACGGCGACATACAAGGCGGCCCCGGCGGTGCGCGGACACCCCGGGGCCCGGACACGGAGGGATGGCCCCATGCCAAGCAGCACTGTACAAGCGCGCCCTGACGCGCCACCGATGCTCGGTCCCGAGATCCGTGAGTCACTCACGGATCTGGGCGCGGAGCAGCGTCTCCCAGCCGGCCCGCTCATCGACCGTCTGATCATCCGCTACGGGTCGCTGCTGGCACTCGGGCCTGCAGCCCGGCGGAGGGTGCACCGCTACCAGCACACCGGTCTCACCGCCGACCAGGCCGACCGTGCCGCGGTGCATCTGCTCGGTCTGCATCCGGCGTCGGTATGGGGGTGGGACTGGTACCGGCTGGACTGACCTTCGTCAAACTTTGACGAAAGTGGAGGACCGATGAGGAACAAGAGGGAAGTTCTGCCCTTCTTGGGTTCCGACTCGCAAGTCGACCCAGACTCTGGGTCGACTTGCTTTCCCCAAAGTTCGGGGGAAGCAAGGCCAAAGCGGGAGAGACCGCCGCGGATGTCCTCGAGGACCAGGTCCGAGGGCGTCTTCGAGCGGATCACCTGGCCGTAGGGCGAGCATGCGCCCGTCAGACGGCGGACTCATCGCTGTCACTGAATCGGCGTAAGGTCGGCAGAGAGAAGCCGCTTTGCCGGCTTGAAATGAGGCCGCGTGCCATGCGAATCAACACAACTCTGACCTACGTCGTGATCCCAGGCCTCATCGCCGGAGTGATCTACTTCGTCATCGCCTTCGTGACTGGGGCATCGGCGGTCGCTGCGATCATCGGCGGTGTTGTCGTCGCCGCTATTGCGATCGTCATCGGCCTGATCTTCCGTGCGGTGTTCAAGCGACGGGCCGCATCCCGCCGCGCGTAGCTGTCGCACCCGGCACGGCGATTGTCGCCACCACTCTGCGAACTATGCGGCGCAAGAACAACCGTGTCCGCTACGGGATCCGCCAGCGGGACATCGCCGAAGTTTGACCGACCCGGAGGCCCCAGACGAAACGTCAAGGGGGTCTGTATGATGGGGCTCCATGGACCCTGAGGAAGAACTCGAACGAATCCGTCGGATTCCGGACTTCATCGAGCGGTGGAGGGCCATCGGCGTTCTTCAAGCGCACGCAGCGCGGCTCTCCGGCGACCTGGCCGCCATCCGCACCGAGATGGTCCGAGAGATGACCGCCAACGGCATGAGCCTTCAGCAGGTCGCCGACCGCTTAGGGATCAGCAAGCAGAGGGCCGCACAGATCAACGCCGATCGCGGCCTGGAACAGCAATGACCGAGGCGCCGACACCGGATGAACTTCGTGAGCTTGCATCGGCGAGCCTCGAGCGCGTCACGCCCTGGGAGGTCGCCTTCCACGAGGCGGGGCACGTGGTAGCGGAGTGGGCCGTCGCCGGTTCCGGGCCCGATGGCCTAGTCGAAGAAATGGCGCTGGAGGTGGCGAGCGACCAGGTCGGGTGAGGAGTCGATCGCATCGTGCCCGACGCCGGGCAACACGACGACATCGGCCAGGGGGGCGGCTTCCGCAACGGCGCGGGCAATGTTGCTGGCCCACGGAGGACTGTGGGCGCCGATCAGCATGGTGATCGGGCACGGCAGCCTCCTCGCCTCGCCCAGCAGATCCACCGAGGTGAGCGCCTCGGCCTCGCGTGGCAGCGTGGCCGTCAGCACGGAGAGGATGTCGTAGCCGATAGGAGCCCTCCTGAGAACCTCAACCTCGTCGGTGCTCAGACCGACGATCTCGGTGAGGAAGCTGACCATGGCTGCGCCAGCCTTGCCCTCGGCAACCAGAGCGGTGGCGTGAGCAATCCACTCGAGCGGGACGGTCTCGGGGCCAGGCGGCTCGTACAGGACCATGTGTCGGATAGGTGCTCCCCGGTTGGGGGCGCCCAGTGCACAGGTGGCCCCGAAGCTATGGGCGAAGACGCGGACGCCTTCGCCCGCCTCGTGGGCCAGGACGGTCGTCACCGCGGCGATGTCGTCGTACTCCAGCCCGATGTTGTAGGCGTCGCTGTCTCCGCTGGAGCCCCTACCACGCCGGTCCATCGCTGTCACCAGCCACTCGTCGACCAGGAGATCCCATACAGGCTCCCAGCGCTCTATCTGTCCGAACCCTCCGTGGATCAGCAGAAGTGGCGGACCAGACCCGGCGGTCAGCAGGCCGAGCGGCACCCCGTCAGCGCCAACGACCGAACGTCTCGTCCCATCCACGCCCTGCCCCCCTCCTGGCCCCCCGTGGTGGCCCAGGTCTCAGGGTACGCCGGTTGGACCGGGACTACCTGTGTGGCGCTCCTGGACGAGTAGCAACTCTCAGGTTGCCCATAGGCGGTACCCTCAACCTTGATGCCCGACCTCGTTGGCGCCTCGTCCGTCACCGGCGACGAATGGTCAGACATCGGCGGACTGTCCGACTTGCTCCGCCGTCGGCCGGCGTTCCACGCCGACGCCGCCTGCCGGGAAGCACCACCCGAGGTCTCGTGGTTCATCGAGCGCGGCGGGGACCCCGGGCCGGCCAAGGCGATCTGTCAGCGGTGCCTGGTGGTCGACGACTGCCGGGCATGGGCGCTCGACCAGGGGGGCGAGCTGGAGGGCGTGTGGGGCGGGCTGAGCAAGGCGGACCGGCGGACGATGCGGG
>JBPCNZ010000126.1:0-39311 GCA_051000755.1 Acidimicrobiales bacterium
GTTGTTGGCGGGTGGGTTGGGAGAAGCGCCCTCGGGGGACCGCGGCGCCGCCCTCGAACCCTTGCCCCGCCGGCCCTTCGCCGGCCATGGGCCGGCGACGGACCGGGACCTGGCCCGCTGGGCGGGCCTGCCTCTGCGTGACGTGCGCACCGGGCTGTCGGCCATCGCCGCAGAGCTGAACGACCTGGGGGGCGGACTCGTCGCCTTGGCCGGCGCCCCTGTGGAGGCCGAGCAGGCGCCGGCGCGCCTGCTCGGCGCCTTCGATCCCCTGCTCCTCGGATGGTGCGACCGTGAGCCGATCGTCGGCGAGGATCGAACGCTGGTCACCAGCAACGGGGTCTTCCGCCCGTTCGCCCTGGTCGGAGGCCGGGCCGTCGCCTCGTGGGGCCTGCCGTCGGGCACGCTGACCCTCCGGCCGTTCGGACGACTTTCGCCTGCGACCAGGCAGGGCCTCGGTGCCGAAGCGGCCGCCGTCGGCGCCTACCTGGGGATCGGCACTCCGAAGATGGTCGTCGAGCCGGTCAGCCGGTAACAGGCCGGGAGCGGGTGGCCCGTAGCAGGTCAGGATGTCGACCACGCTCACCCCGCTCGGATCCGAACACTAGGGTTCTCGTCGTGGTCGAGCCCACCGGGTGGGACTCGGTCCGCCCTCCCCGATCTCCCGGGCGCCCCCTTGCCGATGGTGGCCGACGCTGGTCGGGGTCCGACAAGATCCCATCGAAGCTGGGGAGGATGTACCTGAGCAGGCCGCTCGCCATCCTCGAGGTGCAGCCTGAAGGGCTGGTCTGGCGGGTCCGCAAGCCGTTCAACCTGTTCGGGGCGCTGTTCGGCGCCCGGCCCGTGTGCCTCGAACCTGGCGATGGCGCAGTGCTCGTCCCTCTTCGCCTGAAGGGCCGGGCCACGCCAGGGGTGGGGTGCAGGCGGGCAGGCCGGCCGGACCTGGAGTTCTACGGCGGCGACCGGGACGAGATTCTCTCGATCCTGGCCGACGCTGGTTATCGCATTGACTCCACGGAGCAGGTGGTGTCCTGGTGGAGCTGACCCGTCACGGAGTCCAGGTCCACGTATAGCTGCCCCGCCGTAGATCTCGACGGGGAAGGGCAGGACGGTACCCACGCCGACCATGGTGTTGCTCTCCCAGATGGCCTGGCCCTTGCTGTTGGTTCCGATGGACCCCTCCTCGCCGACCGTGGGCCCGGCATCGGGCCCGATCGTGGCGCTGGCCCCTCCGAACGCGAACAACCCGTTGAGATCGGACGGCTGGGTGGCGTTGGAGACCAACATCCCCCTCGAGATCCCTGCGCTCGGTGAGCCCCCGCCGCCACCTGCAACCCCGAAGAACGTGACCTGTCCGTTGACGATGGCGACCCCCGCCGGTGAGCGTGGCGAAAGGCCCGGCGCCGGCGCTGGCGTTCAGCGTCAGGCCCACGGTGTAGGTGCTTAGGTACTTGCCGACAGGGTCGGCGGCCGGCCCGAGCAAGCCCGAAACCGGGGCCCGCTCGACCATGCGACCGGCGCGGTCATAGGCCCACCGCACGGACCCGTCGGGACCGTGGTGCGCCACCAGCTGGCCGGCCACGGTTGTCTTGGCAGAGTTGGCGGCGGGAAGGTGCTCGGCCGAGCAGTCACCGAGCCTGGGCGGTGTGTCGCCGCAGCGGGTATCGGCCAGGCGGGCAGGTGCTACCGGGCTGTAGTGGCCGGCACCGGAGGTGGTGGCGCTGGCCGGTCGAAATACCCTTCCAGGTCGACGACGACGTAAACAGTGGCCGTCGATCCGCTGGCCACGGTCACGCTGTTGGCGCCGATCTCCGAGATGACCAGGTTGGGCACCGCCAGCCCGGGCCTGTAGCTGAGCACCGAGGTGGGCGAGGCCGGTGTCTGGCCGGTCGGATACACCGACAGGAAGCCGGGGGCCTTGACGTCCACCGCGGTCACCGACAGAGTCGCCGCGATGGCCGACGCCCGTACCGACGACGGCAGGGAGACGGTGAGCGTTCCCGTCGGGCCCAGGTGGGCGCCGGTGCGGGTGTCGGCGATCCGGGTCGGGGTCAGAGGCACATAGGCCCCGCCGCTGTGGCAGCGGTCGCCGGGCGGCGTATGAGGTGGCCGGTCCCACTATCGGCAACATTGCACCGATCATGGCCGTGGTGATCGAGGCGACCCACCGGCGTCCCGAGACCGTCGACGAAGCATCCGAGTTCATTGCCACCCACCTCCTCCCGCAAAGGAGCTACAACCGTGCGGAGGCTCCCGCGGACGCCAGACAAGCGCTGGAACGGACCGCCGGTCTGGGCCGATCGGGTTGACCGTCCGTCCTCAGCGAGGGTGCCGCTCAGGGCGCTGGTGCCGCGGCCGGGACCGCTTGATGTGCTGGTGAGCGGCTCGGACCACGTCGGCGGTCAGTCCGGTGAGCCGGGGGCCGCGGCCCCCCTTTGGTACTGGAGCAGGCCATGATCTTCGCTCGTCCTCCTAGCCGCCGAGCTGGCCTCCCGGATCTTCGACGTCTGGGCGTCGGACCTGCCGGGCTACGGTCTCTCCGGGCGGCCGCGTCGTTGGTCCACGTGCTTGAGCGATGAGGATGGTGCCGTCCATTCTCCACCCCAGCGCGAGAAGGCTGAACGGACATTCTGCCAGTTCCACTACTCGACCCTCAGGAGATTCGAATGCCCGACCTATGTGACCTCATCCTCGACGACCACGAGGCGCTCCGGCGCTTCTTCGCTCAGTTGGACCAGCACCGAGATGACGGTCCCGAGACACTGAGCGCCTTGTGGGGGCCGCTCGCCGCCCTCCTGGACGTCCACGCCGCGGCCGAGGAGGAGGTCTTCTATCCCCGCCTGCTCGCAAAGGGCGACGATGCCCGGGACGAGACCAGTGACGCGATCGGCGATCACAACAAGATCCGAGACGCCGTCGCCGCCGCCGGTCGGGCGACGGTGGACAGCGCCGAGTGGTGGGAAGCCGTAGGGCGCGCCCGGGAACAGAACAGTGACCACATGGCCGAGGAGGAGCGAGGGGCGTTGGCGGACTTCCGCACCAACACCTCCTCTGAGGCTCGGGACCGCCTGGGCGGGCAGTTCAGCGCTTTCAAGGAGCACCACGCCGGTGGGCATGAGCTGAGAGTCACCGACAAAAACCCCCAGGCGTACATCGCCAAGAACTCTCCTGGCGCAGGCGAGCCATAGAGGTAACGTTCCTCGGCCAGTCGGGAAGAAGGTCAGCGTTGATCCACCTGCGCATCGTGGTCGTACCCGAGCGAGCCGAGCGAGCACTGACGCTCTTGGAGGCGAGCCCGTCGGTGTCCAACCTGGTCCACTGGGCTGCCGCCGCCCGCCGCCCGAAAGGCGATGTCATCCTCTGTGACGTCACCTCGGAGGCAGTCAGCCTCCTTATCGCCGATCTGCGCGACCTGCAGGTCCCCGTTGGGGGCTCGATCGCCATCCACTCCATCGACAGCCAGATCTCCGAGGGCGGCGTGTCCCGTGAGCGGGCGTCGCGCGCTTCGCAAGCCGTGGTCTGGGAGGACATAGAGTCACGTACCTCCCAGATGACCGGCCTGTCGGCGGAGTTCCTGGCCCTCATACTCCTGGCCTTGCTTATCGCCATGGCTGGGATCCTGCAGAACACCTCCATCCTCATCATTGGCGCCATGATCGTAGGGCCGGACTTCGGGCCGGTGGCCGGGGCGTGCGTCGCCATGGTCGAGCGGCGGGGAGGGCCGGCCCTGCGCTCGTTGCTGTCCCTGGTCTCAGGGATCGGCATCGGTGTCGCCGCGGCCGGGTTCCTTGCTTGGGCGTTCCGCCTACTCGGTTTTTTCCCGACCCAGCTCAACGAGACCACCGAGCACCTTTCGGCCGGGGTGTCCTCAGTGGTCGGACCGCCCGGGTTCTTCACCTTCTTCGTAGCCTTCTGTGCCGGCATCGTGGGAATGCTGTCCCTCAGCACCGCCAGGTCGGGCCCCCTCGTCGGAGTCTTGGTCTCGGTCACTACCATCCCTGCCGCGGCCAACGTCGCCCTTGCCGCCTCCTACGCCCGATGGCACACCGTCGTGGGCTCCGCCGAACAGCTCGGCGCCAACGTTCTCACCTTGCTCGTGGCCGGCACCATCACCTTGACCACCCAGCGGATGATCTTCGGTCGCCGCCGAAGGGCACAGCTACTCCATGACCCCGCACGAGCCGCGGCAGGGCTGTCGCCGGAGGGCAACCGGACGAGACCATCGTACGGCACGGCCCCTGAACGCAGAGATTGAGGCGATTTCCCGCCATCTCCCGAGCGCGTAGAACGTCTGCCATTGCGTCTGCGCAAGCTCATCGCCTCGTCGCCGGCAGCGCGCCAGTCGAGTGACTCCGATCGCCCGGGGCCGGGCCGGGCTGTGCCATCGGCCCGCTCGGCGAACCTGACGCCAAGGACCGACACGGCCGACAAGGTGGTCGGCAGCATCTGCGCCTACTGCGCGGTCGGCTGCGGCCAGCGGATCATCGTCACCGACGGCAAGGTCACCCAGATCGACGGCGACCCGGCCGGCCCCTCCTGGTGTGCGGTGCCCGGCCTGCCATAGCTTTTATGGCCCGGATTGGTCGACGGAGCCAACCGGGTGTTGGCAAGCCGACCCGTTGGGCAGCACGGTGTAGCGAGGATTGTTGGCCGGCGTGGAAGACGGCGAAGCGGGTGCAGGTGGAATGCCAGCTGTGACCGCAGCGCCGCCTACCAGTTGGGTATTCCTGGAGCTGAGGGCCGCCAACGAAGTGGACGTGCTGGGCCTTGGCCATCGTTTGCTTGGCGTCGTGTCCTGTTCCCCTGGCCTCTTCCCGCTGATAGGCCACCTTCTTACCCTCGGACCGCCCCTTTTTCAGACCCCTTGCAGCACGTTTCGAGTTGGCAGGCAGGCGGCGGGCCTGACCTCGATGGCGGTTCTCGCTCGGTCAAGAGGCCTGGTTCGGGTCCTCGGAGACATGTCGCTCTGGCCAGGTGTCCTCGCTTCCAGCATGAGCTCGGGCGAGGCTGTCGATCACGTCGATGAAGTTCGTAACAATTGTCGAGGGGTCGTCTGGTCGCCATGCGATGCCCGCTGTGGTGACGGGAACGGGGTCCTTGAGGTGTGCGTAGTCGATGCCCGGCACCGGGTATTGGTGGGCCACGCTGGCTGGGATGAGGGCGACTCCGGCGCCGGCGGCGACGAGCAGCAGCACGGTAGTGAGAGGGCTGGTTTCGCGGTGAACTCGGGGGGTGAACCCAGCGTCTCGACACTCCCGGTCGATGTCTCGACGCAGGCCCTCTGCAGCGGCCAGGGAGGGCATCACGAAGTCTTCGTCGGCGAGGTCGGCAAGCAGCTGGTCGTCTTGTGAGGCGAAGTGCCCTTTGGGTACGGCCGCCATGAGGCTCTCGACGATGAGCTGTCGATAGTTCATCTCTCCGATGAGACCGGGGGCACGGACAAAGGCAACATCGAGCTCCTTGCGTCGGAGCCCGTCTAGTAGCTGTCCGGTAGTTCCGGCCCGGAGATCGAGGTCGACATCGTGGTAGCGCTCCTTGAACCTTGCCAGCCCCACCGGTAGCAGATCGGCAGTGACTTCGCTCACGTAACCCACGATCAAAGTCCCGACTTCACCGCGTGATGCTCGGCCGACGACGTCGACGACTCGGTCGAGTCGTTCGAGGACGTCCTCGGCCAGCTCAAGAAAGGCTCGCCCGGCGCCGGTGAGACCGATCACATGATGGGCCCGGTCGATCAGCTGAGCGCCGAGTTCCTTCTCGAGCTGTCGGATCTGGTGGCTCAGTGGTGACTGGGACATGTGCAGGCGTTCTGCGGCGCGGCCGAAGTGGAGCTCGTCGGCGACGGCGACGAAGTAACGAAGGTGTCGCACCTCGACCATGGACTGCCCTCTCATGTCGATGAAGACCGCCGAGACCCTCGGCGGTCAGAAGAGTACTGAGAAACCGAGCGGCACGCCCTGAACCACAATGATGGGCCGCAGCTCAACTTCGGCTGTAGACGGTCTCGACTTTGATGCCGATGAAGGTTTTCAACCGACGGGCGCCGGTAACGGTAGTGGTGACAGACACATCTATTCGAGGAGGAGGAGGTCCGGCCTTCGGAATCCGTTTCAGGCTTCGGGTGACTGGTGGCGTGGCGTCAATCCTTCGCCAACCAAAGAGTTCAGTCCGACTCGGCTTCATCCCCGTGAGCTGACCTCTTTTTAGCCTTGTGACCAGAGGCGTGAGAGAGAAGTTGAAACGCGCCGAACGCCACCGAACTGTTGATCCGTGGCCTCCGAACAGTTCGATGCGCTCGCCGTTCGGGGGGAGGAGGTCGGCATCCCCGACGCTGGGTGGCGGTTCTCGTTGCCCCTGCGCGACGCCATCGAGAAGGAGTACCTGTGCCGCATCCTGACCCCCCGCGGGCCAGCGAAGGGATGTTACAAGTCGTACACGACCTTTCCGTAAGCCGGTCTTATGGGCAAACACTCCCGTCCACCCGCCCCTGGGACACCGCGGGTACCACCGGGTCGGGCGTCTTGCGGATCCTTGCCGCCTACGACGGTCGGCGAATCACCCATCGGTGCAGACAGACCTGGCTGCCACAACCAGATCGCCTGGCGGACAACGAACCGTGAGCGGCATCGCACGCCGCTGCCCTTACCAGATCACCATCGATAACCATCGCTAAGGAGTTCTTCAAGATGCCTCGCATTGCTGTCATCACTGGTGCATCGGCAGGAGTAGGGCGGGCCACCGCTCGTGCTTTCGCCGAGCGGGGCTTTGACGTGGCGCTGTTGGCCCGAGGTCAGGCTGGGCTTGACGCGGCGGTAAAGGAGGTCGAGTCTGCGGGCGCCCGGGCGCTGGCGGTCCCTACCGACGTGGCTGACTTTGCTGAGGTCGACGGGGCCGCGTCACAGGTCGAGGCGGAGCTGGGCCCGATCGACGTGTGGGTCAACGATGCCATGACGACGGTGTTCGCACCGTCGTGGGAAGTCAAGCCGGCGGACTTTCAGCGGGCCATCGAGG
Source organism: Acidimicrobiales bacterium (assembly GCA_051000755.1). Classification (GTDB taxonomy): domain Bacteria; phylum Actinomycetota; class Acidimicrobiia; order Acidimicrobiales; family Palsa-688; genus JALZAH01. The sequence continues at coordinate 7,009 of JBPCNZ010000126.1, forward strand.
TGACATTCCTCGGACAGGTGTGGGGCACCATGGCCGCGCTGGCGCGAATGCGGCCCCGGGACCGGGGCGCGATCGTCAACATCGGCTCGGCGTTGGCATTCATTGGTATCCCTCTCCAGTCGGCGTACTGCTCGTCGAAGTTCGCCTGCCGTGGGTTCTTCGAGTCCACCCGGGCCGAGTTGATCCACGACGGCAGCCACATCCGCATGAGCATGGTCCACCTGCCGGCGGTCAACACGCCCCAGTTCGACTGGTGCCAGACGGCAATGTCCCACCACCCGATGCCGGTGCCGCCCATCTACCAGCCCGAGATCCCGGCCAAGTTCATCGTGGACGCCGCCCTCGACGGTCGCCGGGACAAGGTCATCGGTTCGTGGAACAAGCTGCTGGTGGTAGCAGCCAAGCTGGCCCCCGGGCTCGGGAACGAATACGCGGCCATCGGGGCGTGGGAGAGCCAACTCACCGCCCAGACCGTGAGCCCCGACCGGCCCATCAACCTCTACGCCCCCGCCGATGGCGACGCCGATCACGGGGCGCACGGCTCGTTCGATGACAAGGCCGGCGGGTTCATGGACCCGAGCTTCCTGAAGTCGCTCTCTACCACAGCCAAGACCTTCGTGCAGGCGACCGTCAACACGGTCCGTTACAAAAGGGTCGTACGCCACAACAAGAAGCGTCTGGGCTAGTGGCAGTGCGAGCGGCCGTGAGCCACGGGCGGACGAACATCGACGCCGTCGACGCCGGCATGTATGTCGTGCCGACTGACCAACCGGAAGCGGACGGCACGCTGGCATGGACGTCGACAACGATGGTGCTGGTCGAGGTCCACGCCGGCGGGCGGACCGGACTGGGCTGGACCTATGGCGGTCCGGGTTCGGCGACGGTGGTGACCGAAAAGCTGGTCGACGTCTGCGTCGGCTCCGACCCTTTCGACGTGCCCGGCATCACCGAGCGCATGACCCGAGCCTGTCGGAACCTGGGCCGCCCCGGGGTGGTGGCGTGTGCCATCTCCGCAGTCGACATTGCATTGTGGGACCTCAAGGCGCGGCTCCTTGACGTGTCCCTGACAGACCTGTTCGGTCAGGTGACACCGGATGTGGCCATCTATGGCAGCGGCGGATTCACCACCTACGACGAAGCGGCCACCCGGACGCAGCTCGAGCAGTGGGTCGAAGAGTGGTCGATCCCCAGGGTCAAGATCAAGATCGGCGAGTCGTGGGGCGCCGATCCGGTCCGGGATGTGGCCCGGGTGGCGTTGACCCGCTCGGTGGTCGGCGCAGACGTCGAGGTGTACGTGGACGCCAACGGCGGCTACAGCCGCAAGCAGGCGGTGCGCATGGGCCGAGAGTTCTACGAGGACCATGGCGTCATCTGGTTCGAGGAGCCGGTGTCTTCGGATGATCTCGACGGGCTCCGCGAGGTCCGCGACGGCTGCGGCGCGGATGTGACGGCGGGGGAGTATGGCTACAGCCTCGACTATTTCGCCCGCATGGTGGACGCCGGGGCCGTCGACTGTCTCCAGGTCGACGTCACCCGGTGCGGGGGCTACACGATCTGGTTGCGTGCGGCCGCGGTCGCAGCGGCGCACAATCTCCAGGTATCGGGGCATTGCGCCCCCAACCTTCACGCCCATGTGGCGACCGCGGTGCCCAACGTGCGGCACCTGGAGTACTTCCACGACCACCACCGGATCGAGACGATGCTTTTCGACGGCACCTTGGACCCCGGCGGCGGCCGGCTGACCCCGCAGAGGGACCGTCCCGGGCATGGCTTGAGCTTCCGGGCGCCGGACGGAGCCCTGTTCCGCAGATGGTGAACCCAGCGCCAACCGGGTCAGAACACCCACGTTCGACACTGATCACCCATACGACCACTACGAGAATGCGAGGAGATATCCATGGCGAAGACGGCCGCTGACAACCTTTGCGAACGATTGGTGGAGTGGGGGGTGAAGAACATCTACGGCTTCCCCGGCGACGGGATAAACGGAATCCTCGGGTCCCTCAACCGTCACCAGGACCAGCTTCGCTTCATCCAGACCCGCCATGAGGAGATGGCGTCGTTCATGGCGTGCGGGCACGCCAAGTTCACCGGTGAGGTCGGGGTGTGCATGGCCACGTCCGGCCCAGGAGCCATTCACCTGCTCAACGGGCTCTATGACGCCAAGTCCGATCATCAGCCGGTGGTGGCCATCGTCGGCCAGACCTTCGTCCGGGCCATCGGCGGCGATTTCCAGCAAGAAGTCAACCTGATGCAGCTGTACTCCGATGTGGCGTCGTCGTGGTGCCAGCAGGTCAACACCCCTTCGTCGATCCGTCACATCGTTGACCGGGCGTTCCGGATCGCCCAGGCGGAGCGGACGGTCACGGCGGTGATCGTCCCCGCCGACATCCAGGACATGGACGCGGTCGAGGAGCAACCAAAGAAGACCCACACCGTCCACACCGGAATCGGCTGGTGGAAACCGCGCGTGATCCCATCCACCGACCAGCTTCGCCAGGCCGCGGACATCTTGAACGCCGGAGAGAAGGTGGCCATGCTGGTCGGCGCCGGCGCCCTGGACGCCACCGATGAGGTGCTGGCCGTAGCCGACGCCCTGGGGGCCGGGGTGGCCAAGGCCCTGCTGGGCAAGGCGGTGGTCCCCGACGATGTGCCGTATTGCACCGGCAGCATCGGCCTGTTGGGCACCGAGCCGTCGTGGAACATGATGCAGGACGCCGACACGTTGTTGATGGTCGGGTCGTCGTTCCCCTACTCGGAGTTCCTGCCCACGACCGGCCAGGTCAAGGCGGTCCAGATCGACCTGGCCCCCCGGATGCTGTCGATCCGCTACCCCATGGACCTTGCCATCGTCGGCGACTCGAAAGATACCCTGGCCGAGCTGTTGCCCCTCCTGCATCGCAAACCGGACCGGTCTTGGCAGGAGCGGATCGCCGGGAACGTGAAGTCGTGGTGGGCGCAGATGGACGACCTGGGCCAGCCGTCGGACCTCAATGGACGGATCCGACCCCAGGGTCTGTTCGCCGCCATCTCTCGCCACCTGCCCGACCAGGCCATCCTGTCGTCGGACTCGGGGAGCGCGGCGGACTGGTACGCCCGCCACATCAGGATCCGCCGGGGCATGAAGGCGTCCCTGTCGGGGAACCTGGCCACGATGGTCCCGGGCGTGCCGTATGGGATCGCCGCCAAGTTCGCCTTCGGGGACCGAGTTTCGGTGGCCATGGTCGGCGACGGGGCCATGCAAATGGGGGGCATGGCGGAGATGCTGACCGCAGCCAAGTACTACAAGACGTGGGCTGACCCTCGCTATGTGGTGGTGGTCCTCAACAACGAGGACCTCAATCAGGTCACCTGGGAGCAGCGGGCCATGGCCGGCGACCCCCGCTTCGACGCCTCGCAATCCATCCCCTACGTCGACTATGCGGCCTGGGCCGACCTGATCGGCCTCAAGGGCATCAAGGTCACCACCTCCGACCAGCTCGAAGACACCATGACCGAGGCGTTCGCCGCCGACCGACCGGTGATCGTCGACGTGTTGACCACCCCTGACGAGCCGCCCATGCCCCCCCATGTCACCTTCGAACAAGCCCGCGCCCTCACGACCTCGGTCATCAAAGACCCCGGGGAAGGGATCGCCGGAGCGAAAGAAGGGGTACGGGAGATGGTCCACGGCTTCCTCCACCACGAGAAAGGCTGACGATGCGCCGACACGCTGCTTCGACTACTCATGGCGAGACCCTTGGCGAGGTCACCCATCTCATCGACAAGGCCTTCGCCGATGTCGCCCACGGGCGTTTCGAGCGCTCGCTGGCCGGTCTCACCGCGGTGGCCGCCCTGGTCACCACCAGCGAGATCTACATCGAGCACTACAAGGCCAGCTTCGGCAACAAGATGATGTGGAGCCCCATCGTGGTCACCCCCCCGCTGGTGGTGGCCGGCATCGCCGGGGTGTTCTCCAAACGATGGGCCAAGACGGCCTTGCCCGTCACCGCCGGCATTTACACCCTCAACGGGGTGATCGGCGAGTACTTCCACATCCGGGGCGTGGCCCGCAAGCCGGGCGGCTTCAAGATGGCCTCCTACAACCTGCCCATGGGCCCGCCCATCTCCGCCCCCGGGCTGATGGCCATGGTGGGCGGCATGGGCCTGCTGGCCGCCCTGCTGCGGCGGGAGGACTGATGGCCCGGGACCTGTCCAAACCCGACCACCTCCCCAACCTGCGTCCCGGCAAGGAGCCCCCCCAGTCGTCCTGGCTGCCCCGGCAGCGGCGCGGCACGACACCGCAGATGATCGGCCGCTACCCCGACTTCGACGTCTTCGACGCCGCCGACACCTGGGATGCGGCCACCGCCGAGGTGGTCAACGCCCGTCTGCATGTCTCCACCGAGCTGCACTTCTTCTCGCCGGGCGAGACGCCAACCCTGCGAGCGTTCTGTGACACATGCGTGGCCCAGGACGGCGAGCCGCGGGTGCCGGTGGCGGAGATGGTCGACGAGAAGCTGGCCGCCGGGCGCCTCGACGGCTACCAGTATGCCGACATGCCCGACGACCGCGACACCTGGCATCTGGTCCTCGCCGGCCTCGACGAGGTAGCCGAGAGCCGCTACGGCCGGCCCACCTTCGCCGCCGCCCCGGCCGAGACCCAAGAAGCCATCGTCGGCCAACTCGCCAGCGCCCAGCTGTCGGGCGGCTCGTGGGACCGACTCAACGTGAAACGATCCTGGTCGGTGTGCATGCGGATGATCCTGGCCGCTTTCTACGCCCACCCGTGGGCCTGGAACGAGATCGGCTTCGGGGGCCCGGCCTACCCGAGGGGGTACATGCGACTGGGCCCGACCGGGATACGGGAACCGTTCGAGACCCCCGGCGCCACATCCGAGGACCCGGTGCGGATCACCCAGGAGGGACGAGCATGATCCGCAGCCTGTTGAAGGGCGCTGTCGGTCCGTTCGACAACGACTCGCGCTTCCTCCTCGACGTGCACCGCCGGGACCTGCCCGGCGAGGCCACCATGTGCCGCTACGACGATTCCGACGAGGTCGACATCTGCATCGTGGGCGCCGGCGCAGGTGGGTCCGTGCTGGCCCAACGCCTGGCCCGAGCGGGATGGAAGGTGGTGATCATCGAGGCCGGGCCGTTCTGGCATCCCGACGAGGATTGGGTTTCCGATGAGGCGGGTTCCCATGACCTGTACTGGACCCAGAAGCGGATCATCGGTGGGGCCGACCCCATCGAGATGGGCAAGAACAACTCCGGGCGCGGCGTCGGCGGATCGATGGTCCACTACGCCGGCTACTGCCCCCGCTTCCACCCCTCAGACTTCGAGACCATGACGGCCGACGGGGTCGGCGCCGATTGGCCCATCGGCTACGAGGACATCCGGCCGCATTACGAGACGGTGGAACGCGAGCTTCCCGTCGCCGGTCAGGACTGGCCGTGGGGGTACAAGCACCGCTACCCCTTCTCTCCCCATCCGGTCTCCGAGGCGGCGTCGGTGCTGTGGCGGGGGGCGATCGCCCAGGGCATCACTATGCGCGTCGGGCCGGTCGGGATCGTCAACGGAACGTTCGGCAACCGGCCGCACTGCATCTACCGGGGCTTCTGCCTGCAGGGCTGCAAGGTCAACGCCAAGGCCAGCCCCTATGTCACCCACCTCCCCGACGCCCTGGCCCATCGAGTGGAAATTCGATCCGGATCCATGGCCGCCCGGATCGAGGTCGACGAGGGGAACAGCCTAGCCCGGGGGGTCACCTACATCCGCGAGGGCGAGCACGTCGAACGGTGCCAGCGGGCCCGGTTCGTTGCCGTGGCCGGGTACTCCATCGAGTCGCCCCGCCTGCTCCTCAACTCCGTCTCGGCCCGCTTCCCCCACGGGCTGGGCAACAACGAGGACCAGGTCGGCCGCTACGTCATGGTCCAGGGCGCCACGCAGAGCGCGGGGCGGTTCCCGACCGAGCTGCGCATGTACAAGGCCCCCCCACCGGAGCTGTCGTCGGAGGACTTCTACGAGACCGACCCCGCCCGGGGCTTCGCCCGCGGCTTCTCCATCCAGACCGTCTCCCCCGAGCCGATCGGCTGGTCCGAGCACGTCCTCGCCGACGGCCACTGGGGGCGGGCCCTGCGCGAGTACATGCGTGACTACAACCACTGGACCACCATCGGGGTCCTCAACGAGCTGCTCCCCCACCCAGACAACCGCGTCACCCTCGCCGACGAGAAAGACCAATACGGGCTGCCAGTGGCCCGCTTCGACTACACCCTGACCGACAACGACAAGGCCAACATGGCCTACTCGTCAAAGGTGATCAAAGGCATCCTCGATGGTGCGGGCGCGCAGGACACCTTGACCATCGGACGTTTCGCCCACCTCGTCGGCGGATGCCGGATGGGAACCTCGCCGGCCAACAGCGTCGTCGACGCCAACCAGCGCAGCTGGGCCGTCCCCAACCTCTTCGTCACCGACGGCAGCGTCTGCCCCACACAAGGGTCGGCCAACCCGGCCCTGACCATCATGGCCCTCGCGTCCAGGGTCGCCGAGCGGATGATCTCCGGGGCGGCCATGACCGCTGCGGACAGGTAGATATGCCGGCGACTCCCGGCGGTCCCCGCCCCCTAGCGGCCGTCACCGAACGCGGCGGCGGCCCCGGCCAGGACCGGCGCGTCGAGGCGATGGCGCGGATCGTGTTGCGCCCCGCCGGCAGCCCGCTCCCCCTCGGCTTCATTGCCTTGGGCGGAGCGTCAGTGGCCCTCAGCGGCCTCCAACTCGGCTGGGTCCCGGCCGGCGAGAGCCGTCAGGTAGCGATCGTGGTCCTGGCGTTCGCCGTCCCCTTGCAGCTCCTCGCATCCGTGTTCGGTTACCTGGCCCGCGACTCGGTCGGCGGCACCGGCATGGCCGTCCTGGGCGGATCGTGGCTGGTCACCGGGCTGCTGGTGGTCACCTCTGATCCGGGAGCTCGCAGCCCGACCTTGGGGCTGGTGTGGGCTGTTCTTCGTGGCCGCCGCCCTCATGGTCCCACCGCGGCCGCCGCTCTGGGCAAGGTCCTCGCTGCGATCGTCATGTTCGCCGCCGCCGGCCGCTTCGCGCTGACCGGCATCTACAAGTACACCGGCGGTGCCACCTGGGAGCACATCTCCGGCTGGTGGGGGGTGGGCCTCGCGGTGGTGGCCCTGTACGCGGCGCTGGCGTTCGAATTGGAGGACACCCGACGCCGGACCGTCTTGCCGGTGCTGCGCCACGGGGTGGGCCGCAGCGCCGTGCACGGCGGGCTCACCGCCGAGCTCGATCGAGTAGAGCACGAAGCCGGCGTCCGGGAGCAACTGTGAGCGCACCGAAGCTGGCCATGACCGACCGGAGCAGCAGATGACCAACTTCAAGGACTTCCCGGTCTGGCTCGTCGTCACCCACTTCCTCAACATCAAACCGTGTCAACCCCAGTTGATGCTCATGCCGTGGTGACCCTGTCGAGCTTCGTCGCGGTCTCAGTCATGGTCTCAGTTCGTGCGTCGCGGTCTGGGCGTGACAAGCAGGAAGTCCCTGTTCACGCCGTCTGAGACGACATGAGCAGACGTCTACGGACCCCTCGCCAGCATCTTGTAATCGTCAGGTCGTCGGTTCGAGTCCGACCTCGAACCGACTGACCAGAACCTGTGCCGGCCTGCCCGCACAGGATCCCTGACCGTCAGCCGCCGAGCTGGGCATCCTCCTCGGCGGCCTCGGCCACGGTGTCGGCGACGTGGGCTTCTACGCGCGCCTTGGGGAGGCGCACAGCCAGGGCGAGGACGTAGACCACGGCGCTCAGGGCCAGCAGCACCAGGAACCCCCAACCGAAACCGATGCTCCCCGTGTTGCCGGCGTGCTTGGAGTGGTCTGGGAAGTTGCCGAAGTAGCTGATCAGGCACAAGCCGACGAACCACGGCAGGGCCCAGGTGGCGCCTGCCTTGACGTCGAGGTTCCCGGTGTCGATGGTCTTGGTGACCAGGAAGATACCGAGCACCACGAAACCGATGGCCACCGCCACGAACAGCTTCCAGTCGGTGTCCCAGCCCGCCCAGTACACGATCAGGTTGGACGAGTAGAACGCCAGGAAGGGGATGACGTCGCCGAAGGGCAACCGGAACGGCCGGGGGTGCTCGGGCAACTCCCGGCGCATGGCGGCCAGCACGATGGGGCCCGAACCGAACGACAGGACCGTGGCGGAGGTGATGAAACCCACGAGCTGCTGCCAGCTCGGGAACGGCAGGAACACAATCAGGCCGACGACGAAGCTGAGCACGAGGCTGACCAGGGGAACACCCTGACCGGTGATCCTGGCCAGGGCCTTGGGCGCGTTGGCGTTCTTGGCCATGGCGAACGACAACCGGCCGGTGACCGTGGTGTAGATCAGACCGGTGTCGGCGGGCGAGACGACGGCGTCGATGTAGAGCAGGGTGGCCAACCAACCCAAGCCGATGACGGTGGCGATGGCGGCCAGGGGCCCGGAGCTGTTGGCCAGGTTGTTGGAGAGGGCGCTCCACCCCCCGGCGAGATCCTTGGGGCTCACCGCGGCGATGAAGGCGACCTGGAGTAGCACGTAGATCACGCCGGTCAGGAGCACCGATCCGATCACGGCGATGGGCACGTTGCGCTTGGGCCTGCTCGTCTCGCCAGCCAGCTCGATGCCCTGGCGGAAGCCCAGGTAGGAGAACACGATCCCCCCGGTGGCCACCGCGGTCAGCACCCCGTGCAGGCCGTCGGTGGCAAAGCCGTGGCTGTTGAAGTTGCCGGTGTGGAACCGGGTCACCATGAAAGCGACGACGACCAGGCTGATGATCCCGAGCTTCCACCACACGGCCACGTTGTTTAGCCGGGCGAACCAGCGCACCCCGAAGTAGTTGACGACCACGAAGAAGGCCATGCCGAGCACCGCGACCCCGTAGCCGAGAGCGGTCAGGGTGTGCACAGTGGAGCCGTTGACGGTGTGGACCTTGGTGAATGCCACGTACTTGGTGGCGTACTGCAGGGCACCCTCCACCTCGATCGGCGCCACCGCGGCGGCGGCGATCCAGTTGACCCAGCCCATGGTGTAGCTGGCTAAGGATCCGAACGAGAGGTGCGGGAAGCGGATGGCCCCGCCCGAGACGGGGAACATCGTCCCCAGCTCTGCGAAGCACAACCCGATGAGCAGGATCATGACCGCCCCGATGGCCCATGAGAAGACCGCCGCCGGCCCGGCGATGGACGAGGCGTTGAGCGCCCCGAACAACCATCCCGAGCCGATGATCGACCCGATCCCGGCAAAGAGCAGCCCCACGACCCCGATGTCGCGGCGCATGCCCGGCGTCGATCGAGGATCCGTCGAGGGATTCTTCTGCAGTGTCGCCATTTGCCCACCTCTTGTTGGTCCTGAGAGGAGCCCCCCGGCTTGCTCTGTCGTCACCATACCCCGGGCGTCGCCCGCCATGGATGAACCGGTGCCGGCGGCCTCCCTCAAGCCGCCGGGGTTGCCGGAGTGGGGGTCCGGATCGGCGGGAGGCGGCCACCCGACGCGGCCTGTGGCCGGGACCTGCAGCTACTTCGCACCAACGTCGAGTTCAAGCCCACCCTGATCCGCCAACGCGACCACGCCAGAAAGCACGGCCAGACCGACCGGAAGCCGACGAGACGGGAGAGGCTCAGGTGGCATCCGACGCCTGGACCTGGTCGGCGGCGTGCTCGGTGCGCTCCACGCCCTGCGGGCTGCGAACCGCCTCTCGGTGGGCGGCGTCTCCGGTGGGGCCGGCCGACCGCCGGTCGAGCTCCAGCGGCCGCCACGGTGACGACGCCGGGGCCCAGTCGTCGCCGTCGATCCGCCGGTCCGACAAGGCCAGGTGCGAGCGGGCCCACCTGGGTCGACCAGTCGGAGCAGCCGACCCTGCAGGTCCCGCTCGAAGGTCGTCCGTCCCCCGAGGGCACCAACGAGCGCCACGACGTGACCGCGCTGGTCATGCTCCGCTCGCAGGACGGCGCCGTCGGGTCCCTTCACGGCTACGCCACCTACGCCTTCGGCGTCCTCACCACCCTCGTCCTGGCCGGCCAGGTCTCCGATCAGGTCGGCCGCCGGTCGGTGCTGCTCGTGGCCCTGGGAACCCTCATGGCAGCGACGGTGGTGTTCATGCTCGCCGACTCCGTCCTCTGGCTGTTCGTGACCCGACCGCGTCGGCCTGACCAACGGCGTGGTCAGCTCCGCGGGCATGGGGTCGGGGTTACCCGTCTCCGCCGTGTTCGTCGTGTGGGCTCCCGCTCCCAGGGTGCTTCCCTACGTGGCGCTGTTCGTCCTGTTCGCTACCGCCTTCATCGGCGCGCTGCGCATGCCCGAACCGGTCCCCATCCGGTCGCGCTTCCGCTTCAGCCCTCAGCGCCCGAGCGTGCCGCCTGCAGTGCGGCCCGCCTTCGTGCCGGCCGCGCTCGGGGTCATGTCCTCCTGTCGATCGGCGGTCTGTTCCTCGCCCTCGGCCCCCAGTTGGCGGCAGGCCTGTTCCACACCACGGACCATGTCCTGGCCGGGGTCAGTGTCTTCGCCCTCGCGGGCCCGGCGGCGGTCGCCCAGCTCGCCTTGCGCCGGCGTCGCCTTCCTCGGGGCCCTCCGAGCTCTCTCGTCGGCCATCCCGCCCGACCAGCGCGGTGCGGTGATGTCGGCGTTCTACCTGGTCGCCTATTCGTCGCTGTCGCTGCCCGCCATCGTCGCCGGCATCCTGGTCACGCCGATCGGGGTGCGATCCACCTTCGAGATCTTCGGCTCCCTCATCGCCGCCCTCGCTCTGGCCGTCGCCGTCCAGGCCTGGCTCACGCGGCCCCAAGAGGAGCCGGCCCCGGCCTTTTCGGCTCCCCACCGGGCGGATTGCCCGTCTGCTTCGTCCTAGGAGCGCACGCCCATTGTCACCGCCCATCGCCGCCGGCGGTCCCCAGACCGAAAGCTGGTCTGGGCCGTGTTGGAAGGCTTGCACCCCCACCCGGCGCCGCCCGCGGTGCGGACAGACTGGTGGTCGTGGACACCGTGGAGTTGCCCGCCTTCGATTGGCCTCCACCTGGGCGCCATGTCGGCCGGGCAAGGTCGTCACCGCCTTCCGCTGAACGACCCCGGAAGCGGGACGACTGAGGCAAGCCGGGTGCTCTATGGTCGTCGCATGGGCACGTGGGAGTATGCCGTCGACTTGTGGTCTCCCATGAGCGCGGGGGCGCAAACGGAGATGGAGACCATCTTGGGGGCACGGGGCGCTGAGGGTTGGGAGCTGGTGACGGCGTTCCCCTTGAACGACGGGTTCCACCTGCTCACCTTCAAGCGACCGCCCTAGCGCCTCGAACCTGGCACGGAGGAAGACCCTCGCTCTCGTGGTGTGGTGCCTGGAGCGAATCCTCTTCTGGGGCACGCGGTGGCGGGCGGCTGAGCCCGGTCCCTCACCCATTACCTTGGGGTGATGTCCGATCCTCCGGGAGGTGATCACCATGGGCAAGCTGATCTACTCAGCGATCACGTCACTCGACGGGTACCTCGAGGACGAGGAAGGCAACTTCGACTGGGCAGAGCCTGACGAGGAGGTTTTTAGCTTCGTCACTGATGTTGAACGTCCGGTTGGCACCTACCTCTACGGGCGTCGGATGTACGAGACGATGGTCTACTGGGAAACGGTCACCGTCGCCGACCAGCCGCCCCTCTTGCGGGACTTCGCGGAGTTATGGCGGGCAGCGGACAAGATCGTGTACTCCAAGTCACTGGATGCCGTCTCCAGCGCCAGGACGCGCATCGAGCACGAGTTCGACCCGAGAGCGATCCGGGAGATCAAATCCGCACAAGAACGTGACCTCACCGTGGGCGGTTCAAACCTGGCGGCCCAAGCTTTTAGGGCTGGACTGGTGGACGAGTGCCAGCTCTTCCTGACACCCGTCGTCGTCGGGGGAGGCAAACCGTCTCTCCCCGACAACGTCCACCTCCAGATGGAACTGATCGGCGAGCGCCGCTTCCGCAGCGGTGTCGTATTCCTCCACTACCGCACCGCAATATCAAGAGAGGACGAGTCCTGATACCAACTGGCTCAGAGGATCCTTGATCGCCGGCTCCGTGACCAGGTCACGGTCCGTCTCACGTGTCGTACGGGGGCAGTCAGCATGTTTGCGCCAACCTTCGGCTGGCAATTTTCAACGCGCCGTGTCAGGTCACATCGACTGGTGAGGGGAAGCGTTTCTGGTTCTCCACGGGGCGAATGGTTCCAGAGTGGTTGCCCGTCATTGGTTGGCCAGGATGAGGGCGCCGAATCGGGGGCCGCCATTTCCTACAGCTTTGCAATGAGCCGAGACGCATGACACGCTCGCGAGGGTGTCCCCGCTGGTGGTTAAGACCGGCTGGTTGATCCACGTGCTCCCGCTATTGGTGGTGGCCAGTATGATCGCCCCCCCCAGGCCGATGGTGCTATCGCCGACGGCGGTGCAGTCGTTGCTCGAGATGCAAGTCACCGCGTTGAGAACGTAGTTGCCAGCGGGAACAGTCTGTACGGTCCACGTGGCACCGCCGTCGGTCGTGGCCAGGATGATCCCTGGGTAGTCCAGAAGGGTCCCTACGGCGAAGCAGGAAGATGCGGAGCTGCAGGAAACCCCCGTCAGACCGTACCTACCTCCCGGGACGGGCTGGCTGTTCCAAGTGACGCCTCCGTCTGCGGTGGCGAGAATGAGCGGACTTGGGGAACTGCTGCTGCCAACGGCTATGCAGTCGGTGGTCGAGGTACACGACAAACCTGTGAGACTGTCGTCGACTCCTGGAATTTGGTGCTCAGTCCACGTCGTCCCACGGTTGGTTGTCGACAGGGTTGCTGCACCGCCGACAGCGATGCATACCGATGCGGAGGTACAGGACACCCCGGAGAGGTTGCCGACACCGTCAGGGACGGGCTGGTCGGCCCAGGTCGTCCCTCCGTCGGTGGTGGCAATGATCGCTCCTTTCCCGAGGGTAGTTCCGACCGCGGTGCAATCGGAGCTGGAGATGCAGGACACGGCGTCGAGGCTTTGGACGTCGGCTGGGGCGTTCCGGTCAGCCCAGGTTGTGCCGCTGTCAACGGTCGCCACGACCTTCCCTCGACCGTTGTCCCCGACGCCAACGGCGATGCAAACGGAAGGGGACGCGCATGACACGCCGGAAAGGGTGTCAACGCTTGGTGGGGTGGGCTCCTGGGTCCAGGTCGCCCCCCCGTTGACGGTGCGCGCGATCCCGCCGGCGCCGAAGCCGAGGTTGCTGAATGCCTCCCCGACTGCGATGCAGTCAGGTCCGGAGCTGCAAGAAACTGCGCCGAGACGTGTGATAGTGCCCGGGGGGAGTGGGCGAGGTACCCACGTGGCTCCCCCGTCGGTGGTCGTCGCGATCGGGGCTGGTGAGTACACGAAGCCGACGGCGGTACATTCGACAGGGGAGGCACACGACACCCCGCTATATCCGAGGTTGCCCGATGGGACAGCTTGGGAGGTCCAGGTGTTCCCGCCGTTGGTGGTGGCCACGATGGCTCCACTGGTAGTTCCGAAGCCGACTGCGGTGCAGGCAGACATGGAGGCGCATGACACTGCGGAGAGGCCCTCAACGCCGGCCGGAACTGTCTGTGTGCTCCATGTAGCACCACCGTTGGACGTAGCCACGATGCGGCCTCCGACCGCGATGCAATCCTCCGGCGTGGCGCACGAGACCCCGGTGAAGTTGGCGGCGGGGGGGGTCTGCGCGGTCCACGTCGCCCCACCATTGGTGGTAGCCACGATAGTCGGGCTTCCAGAACCGACCGCTACACAGTCCGTGGTAGCGGCGCACGAAACTGCGTAGAGCTCGAGGACTCCGGTGGGAACGGTCTGGGCGTTCCACGTTGCCCCGCCATCGGTCGTAGCCACGATCACACCGTGCTGGCCGTTGCCGCCCACCGCTGTGCAGTCCAACGCCGACGTACACGAGACACCCTCAAGGTAGTCGATGTCAGATGGGACGGTTTGTGCCGTCCACGTGCTGCCACCGTCGGTCGTGGCCAAGACTGCGGCTTTGTACCTTCCGCCGCCGACGGCGGTGCAGTCCAAGCTCGAGCTGCACGACACGGCGTAGAGACCCCGCAGAGACCCGTAATAGTTCTGCTCAGCGGCGTAAGCGGAGCCGCGACTGATGAGGAGACTGTAGGTCCGGGCCCCGGTTCGGCCGGCGCTGTCGTGAACGATGACCGAGGTGATGGCGTTGCCAGCGGCAGTGGGCGTACCGGAAATCACCCCGCTGGCTGAAAGCGAAAGGCCGGCGGGGAGCCCCGTGGCCGTCCAGCTATAGGGGCCAATGCCGCCCGAAACCGCCGCCGTGGTGGTTGGATAGCTCAGTCCGACCGTGCCGTCCGGTAAGGCTGTGGGCGTGACGGACAGTGGCGTCGTCCCGGCCGACGGGGTGTAGTAGCCAAACAGGTCGGCGACGATGTCGGTGGTCGCCGGCTGTGCGGCACCGTTGAAGATGCTTACCGCCCCTCCCGCGCCTGTAGCCGAGTAGGAGGCGCCAGCGACGATGTTGTTACCAGCCCATTGTTGGCGGCCGGGATCGCCTCAGGGGGACAAAACGTCGGGGTCAGCCGAGCCGAGCAGCGTGTATCGGCGATCCGCGACGGAGATAGGGGATGGAAGCCACCCGCCGCCGTCGTACCCGGGGCGGCGTCATAGCCCTCCACGTCGATCACCACGTCCGCCTCCGCCGTGCCCAACCCCGTCACCACCGAGACCGACGCCTGGGTACCGGCACTACCCGCAGCTACCGTGACCAAGTTGGCCACCGTCTGACCCGCGGTGAAGTTCACACTCGACGTCGACGGCGCCAACCCCCCCGTCGGAAATACACTCAAAAAGCCCGCACCCGATGGCCCCGTAACCGTCACGTTCACCACGACCGCCCCCGCCGCCGCCGGCACCACCGATGTTGGCAGACTCACCGCCAGAGGCAACCCACCCGCCAATCTGTGCGCCGTGCATGCATCGGTGATCCCACTCACCGACGCAGCCCGGGTGTCACACACCCTCGTCGGGGTCACCCCCGAAAACACCAACCCTCTCGTTGGCGCCACCATCCCCACAGGTCTGGCCGTGGCGCCCACCGGGGCTGCCACGGCGATCATCAGCCCCGTCGCTAAGCCAACCACCGCCAACACGGACCACACCGACCACCGAGTCCCAGCCGCCGAGCTCGTCACCGCCGACACCCCCACGCCCGGTCAGGTCCAGAGGCGCACCCGGAACCTAACCTAGGACCCCGCAGGCCACAATAGGGATCTCGAACTCCCCACCAGGCCACGAACCTGGAGCGGGGGAAGGACTCGATCGCCCACTTGCTTCGAGCCCTCCGACAGCGACGTACTCGGTGCGCATCAGGATCTCAGGCCTCCTCTCCAGCGAACCACGTCCAAGGTCGCCAGGACGTCTGGGTCGGCGATCAGCTCGATCTCGCGTACCAGGCCCGCCTCGACGTGGAACGCGAAGGCGACCTTGACCGCCCCGGCGAGGAGCCAGGCGCCGCCGGGGTCGCCGTCGATGGTGACAGGTGCCGCCCCCTTGGCGCCGTTGAAGCGGGCGGCCACAGCGGCCGCGCCGTCGTACACCGAATCCGTGCCCATCCGCTGTCCGAACACGTCGGAGCGCATGAACGCGGCGGGCGCGAGCAGCGACAGCAGGGTCGCGAGATCCCCGCCGTGGGCAGCGGTAAGGAACGCGTCGACGACGCGGCGGCTCTCGGCGCGCTCAACTTGGGCCGCGCCCGGCTCCGGTGCGCCCTGCACCTTGCGCCGCGCCCGACTCGCCAGCTGGCGTACGGCGGTGCCCGAGCGCCCCAGGACAGCGCTGATCTCGTCAAAGGGATAGCCGAAGACATCGTGCAGCACGAACGCCGCTCTCTCGGCCGGCGCCAGGGCGTCGAAGACGACCTGCATCGCCCCGCCCACCCGCTCGGCAAGCAGCGCGTCGGCCTCCGGGTCGACCGGTGCCGGGTCGGCGGGTTTCTCCGCCTCGGTCTTCAACCTCGTACCTCGCTTACGCAGATGGTCCAAGCACAATCGGGTCACGACGGTCGTCAGCCATGCGGGCAGGTCGTCGATGTCGTCGGTGCGGGAGAGCCGCAGCCAGGCCTCTTGTAACACGTCGTCCGCATCGGACTCCGAGCCGAGAATCCGGATGGCGATCGCCGTCAACCGGGGCCGCTCTGCTTCGAAGTCGATCTCGTTCATGGTGGTCACATCCTGCTGACGTACGCCGCCCCCAGGATGTGACCGGCACGCTCGTCACATCCCCCGACCGGCGTGCGTCATAAGGGCATGAACACTCTATTCTCCATCGTCCATCCGGTCCGCGACCTCGAGGCCGCCAAGGTTATTCACATCGCCCTTCTCGGCACCGAGCCCCATACCGACCAGCCCTACTATGTCGGGTTCAACGTGGGGGGTGTCGAGCTCGGGCTCGACCCCCAAGGTCATCAGAAAGGCCTGACCGCACCGGTCCCGTACATCCGCGTCGCCGACCTCGACGGCACACTCACCGAGGCCCAGAAGGCCGGCGCCACGCTCGCCGGTGAACCGCAGGACGTCGGGGGTGGCACCCGCATAGCCACGGTCACCGACGCGGATGGCAACACCCTCGGTCTCATCCAGGGTGGCTAAAACAATGGCGTGGACGCCGCCGCTCGTCGGCTAACAAGGCCGGACCGGACCATCCCCGTCGGCCGCTCTCACTTCGATGCGGGGGTCACTGGCGGGAAGGAACCAGCACTCATTCTCGTAGCGTTAGAAAAGGAAGGTCGTATGACTATGAAAACTATGACGTGTAAACAACCGGGCGGGCCATGTGATTTTCGGCTCCGTGGAAATACCGCCAATGAGGTCATAAAGGCGGAAGATAGGCATCTGAGAGACATGGTCGAAAGTGGTGATGAGACGCACGAAGGCGCCTTGAAGAACATGAAAGGCAGGTGGAAGCATCCAAGAGCAGGCATGACGTGGTATAAGAACGCAAAGCGTGATCTTGCTGCTCTCCCCGAAGACTGATTCGTCATCAAGGCATACCATCGACAGCCTGAATCGCGCTCATGTGAACCCCCCCGGTGGTCCCATCACTGGCAGAAAGGTGGTCCCACCCTTATGGCGGGCGACAACATTTGCGACACGTGTGCGCCGACTCAATACACGATGTCGAGGGCGTAGCGAAGAGCCCGATCGAGCTCGATACGGGCGCTCAGGGCAAGGTGGCCGACCGCCTCGTTGTCGAGCTGGCCAATAGGTACCGTGATCAGGTTGTCGCAACTGATGACGCTGGGCTCAGGCAAGCCCTCTTCCGGTCCGACGCCTATCTCGGAGCGGATGCCCCGGATCGTTCTGGTGATCGGAGCACAGGTGACGGCCGTCAGGACCTCCAGCGCCGCGTCACGGGTCAACACGCAGATCGGGCGACGTCCGCCTGGTTGACCGAGGTCGGCCCAAACGATGTCACCGCGGGCTACCACTCAGGCGCTGTACCGGCGGCCAGTTTTGCTGCTGCGGCCACGATGGCCGGGTCCTGGGGCAGGCGGCGGTAGGCGTCTTGGAGTTCACGGTCGGCTTCGGCAAGCTCTGCTGCGTCGAGCACGGCGGCCGCACCGCGCCGTAAGAGCTCCGAGCGGTTTGTCGACTGCGCGTCGGCGAGCCGGTCCAGCCGGTCGACCAGGTCATCATCAAGTTGAACGAGTACCTCCCTCCGTCCCATAACCATATGCTACACCATATGACAGATGGATCGCCTGGTCCGCGCCCAAGCAGAGCCAGACGATCCGTGCGCTGTCAGGCCCACTGCCGGGCGAAGTTGAGGCGGCACCGCCTCCTCCGGGCTAGTTCACGAACAGCCGCTGGTGGTACCACACGACGGGCAGGCGTGGCAGCTCCCGGCCCGCTGCATCTGCACCCCGCATTGATAGCAGTAGGGGGCGTCGCCGGCCTCGTGCATCACCGATCCGGCTGGGGGGACCACCGGTCCGGCGCCGGTCACCGGCCCGACCGTGCTGGCCATGCCCTCGTCCCGGATCGAAGGTCCGGTGTGGCCGTCGAGATCGAGGCGGTCGTCGACGATCGACTGGTTGGGGGTGACCGCCTCGTCCACGCCGGGCAGGGTGGGCTGCGTCCGCTCCTGGGTCGTGAGCACCCCGAGCTCGAGGCGCTCGGCGTAGCCCATGTAGTCCACGGCTAGACGGCGGAAGATGTAGTCGACCAGCGACTGGGCGATGCGCAGATCCGGGTCGTCGGTCATGCCGGCAGGCTCGAAACGCATCGACGTGTACTTCTTGACGTAGGTCGACAGCGGCACGCCGTGCTGGAGTCCGAGGCTGACCGAGATGGCGAAGGCGTCCATGATCCCTGCGAGGGTCGACCCCTGCTTGGCCACCTTCATGAAGACCTCACCCGGTCGGCCATCCTCGTACTCGCCGACGGTGACGAAGCCCTCACAATCGGCCACCCGGAAGGCGAACGTCACCGACCTCCGCCGCCGCGGCATCCGCTCCCGGACGGGCTGCTTGACGACGACCGTGGTCTGCTTGGCCAGGGCCTGCTCCAGATCGGCCACCTTGACGGCCAGCTCCGCATCGTGGGCCTCGGCCTCGGAGACCGCGGGGTCGACCGCCGTCCTCTTGGCCGTGGCCAAGGGTTGGGCCACCTTGCAGTTGTCACGGTAGATGGCGACGGCCTTGAGACCGAGCTGCCACGCCTCGATGTGGAGCTGCTCGACGTCCTCGATGCTCGCCTCTTCCGGCATGTTCACGGTCTTGGAGATGGCGCCGGAGATGAACGGCTGGACCGCGGCCATCATCCGCACGTGACCCCGGTAGTGGATGGTGTTGTCGCCCATGGAGCAGGCGAACACGTCGAGGTGCTCGGGTGCCAGGTGCGGTGCGCCGAGGATGGACTTGTGGTCGTCGATGTGGGCCAGGATGTCGGTCACCTGGGCATCGTCATAGCGGAGTCGGGTGAGGGCCCGGGCGACCGTCTGGTTGACGATGGACATCGTGCCCCCGCCCACCAGCTTCTTCATCTTGACCAGGCCCAGGTCGGGCTCGATGCCCGTGGTGTCACAGTCCATGAGCAAGCCAATGGTTCCGGTCGGAGCCAGAACTGAGGATTGAGCGTTGCGGACACCGTGCTGCTCGGCCGTCTCCACCGCGTCGTCCCAGGCCTGCTGGGCGGCGGAGAGAAGCTCCGGCGGGACCAGCTCCTCGTCGATCTGAGCGGCGGCGTCACGGTGCATGCGCAGCACGCCGAGGGTGGCGTGGCGATTTTCGGTGTAGCCGGCGAAGGGCCCCATGCGCGCTGCCGTACGGGCCGATGTGGCGTAGGCGTGACCGGTCAGCAACGAGGTTATGGCGCCGGCCCAGGCCCGGCCGCCGTCGGAGTCGTAGGCCAGACCCTCCGACATCAACAACGCTCCGAGGTTGGCGTAGCCGATGCCCAACTGGCGGAAGCGGCGGGAGTTCTCGGCGATGGCCTCCGTCGGGTAATCGGCGTTGCCGACGAGGATCTCCTGGGCGGTGAAGACCACTTCCGTCGCCGCCTTGAAACCGGTGACATCAAAAGGCCCATCCGGCTCGATAAAGGTCAAAAGATTGAGGCTGGCCAGATTACAAGCTGAGTTATCCACATGCATGTACTCACTACAGTTTCGGACAACAAGGCCGTTTACCATATACGAGTGATTGCGAGGCTCGCTCAGGTTGTAGGTGAGCTCATAGCCGTCCTCAACACGCTCGACCAAACGAGCCTTGGCTTGCCGGTGATTGAATCCACGGACCCGGCTGCTTATCAATGTCGACAACCTCTGGGCCTTAGAAGGCAGCGAGAAACCCACCGCTGCGGCAAAGGCAGGCACGGAGGCTCCCGTGAGACGAAGGTCGAACAAAGCCGACGCGTCGTAGGTCACGTCGGTGCCGTCCACGCGGGTATACGAGAAGGCACGAGCGCTCGCTGAACGCGTTGAGTACACCCTGGATCCGACGCCCAGCGTGGACAAGAGACGTTGCACGTCGATCAGCAGCGGCCGGGAGCTCGATGCCAAGCCTACGTAGCTGCCCGAAACATCACTCTGGCGAACGCAGCCGTCGGCGTCGAAGAGGCCCTGGAGGAACGATCCGACGATGTCGCTCGGAGCCTGGAAGATCGATGCCGGGACTCGCTTGGTCGGGCCCCGCCCGGCCGTGAGCCCCAGGGCGGCGAAGAAGGCGGTCAGGCTCCGCCGGCTCAGGCGTTGCTGGACCGTCCCGTTGCCCTGCAGGCTGGGCTTGGGTGTCTGACCTCCGTTCAGCCAGGTGACGAGCTCGCTGTGGCGGGGCAACACGGCCTGGCGATCCTCGGGGGAGCCGTAGATGGCGCTGATCGTCCCGGTGGCGACAACCGATCCGTCTCCCACCAGCCAGCCGAGGTAATGCCCGAGCTCGGGGCTCCACTTCTCGGGCAGGTTGACCGACCGTCGACGGTCACCGAGCTGGCGGTAGTCAGCCAGGTCGGTGGACACCGGGAGCCGGCGGTCGGCGCTGATCGCCGGCGCCGGGAGATCGAGGACCTTGACGTGATCGTCGCCGGTGAGCTCGGCGGCCTCCACATAACCCCGGTTGGTGGTGAACAGCCGGTGGCCGGGAGTGCAGCGGACCTCCATGCCGTTGTCGAAGCGGAGACGAACGATCTCGTTGGTCCCGGTGATCATGAACGCCTCGGGCGTCGTCAGCTCCAGGCCCTCCTCCGGACGATCCGGGTTGGTGGCGTCATGGGTCCAGACCCCGAATGACTCCCCGTCGTTGGCCCGGGCGAAGAGCTCCTTGAAGGCGATGAGCCCTTTGTCGGTATGGACCAGGGCGTCTCCGGTGAAGCAGGGGTTGGACCCGTTGATCCGCCCGTGGGCCGGGGCGGTGTGCCAACGGTTGATCGTCGTGTCGAATTGCATGCCCGGGTCGGCACACTCCCAGGTGGCCTTGGCCATCTGGCGGAAGAGGTCCCGGGCCCGCACGGTCTGCACGGTGTCGCCGGTGATCACCGCCTTGAGGTCCCAGTCAGCATCATCGATCACCGCGTGCATGAACTCGTCGGTGACACGGATCGAGTTGTTGGCGTTCTGGTACTGGATGGAATGGCTGTCCTTGCCGTCCAGGTCCATGTCGAAGCCGGCGTCGCGCAGGGCCCGGGCCTTGCGCTCCTCGACCGCTTTGCACCAGATGAAGTCCTCGATGTCGGGATGATCGACATTGAGAATGACCATCTTGGCTGCGCGACGAGTCTTTCCCCCCGATTTTATTGTTCCCGCCGAAGCGTCGGCGCCGCGCATGAAGCTGACCGGGCCCGACGCCGTGCCGCCACCACGGAGGTGCTCCTTGGACGAGCGGATGCGGGACAGGTTGACGCCGGCGCCGGACCCGCCCTTGAAGATGACCCCCTCCTCCTTGTACCACTCGAGGATGGAGTCCATAGAGTCGTCGACGGAGAGGATGAAACAGGCAGAAGATTGCTGCGGCACCCCCGCGACGCCGATGTTGAACCACACCGGGGAGTTGAAGGCCGCCTTCTGGTGGATGATCAGGTACTTGAGCTCGTCGGAGAACGTCTGGGCCTCGGCGTCGTCGACGAAGTAGCCGTCCTTGCGACCCCACCCGGTGATGGCGTCAACGACCCGGTCGGCGACCTGGCGCAGGGACCACTCCCGCTCGGGCGTGCCGAGGGTCCCCCGGAAGTACTTCTGGGCGAGGATGTTGGTGGCGTTGAGGCTCCAGCCGGAGGGGACCTCCACCCCGAGCTGCTCGAAGGCCACGACCCCGGTGGCGTAGTGGCTGATCCGGGCGGCGCGCCCTTCCCACACCACGGTGTCATAGGGGTCCTGGCCGGCGACGGTGAACTGGCGGCGGATGCCGATGCCGGTCTGCTCGGGGGCGATAGCCATGGTCAGGAGCCTCCTGGGGTGCTCAGTGCGTGGTAGTGGGTTCGCCGGTCCCGTGCTGCTCGGGACCGGTTCGGAGAGAAGGGCCTTTGAGGAAGTGTGCCGGAGCACAACGGGTAGTGGTCCTCCTCCCAACGACCACAAGATGCGGCTTGAATTACACCACCGTAGTTCCACCCATGTCAATGAGTTTCGCTCTGCTCGCGAAGGTTTGCGCGACACAGGTGGGGTCGGGCGGGACCACGCTAGGACCGGCCCCCTGTGGAGCGACAGGGGGGCAACCCTGTGGAAACGAGGGCGGGTTGGGGCAGGTTATCCACAGGCGGGCGATCCGTCGGAAAAAGTTCGGGTCGGCTGGTTTGGATCGGAACCAGCCGGGTAAAGTTGTCTGCACCGCCGAAGCTGCCCCCTCGGCGGTCCGCCTTGGCGCCGACCTTTCTGTCCCCGCCCCTTCGATGGGGAGGTCGCGCCAAGGCCCCTTTCTTTGCGGACGCCAGGACCCCGCCCACCGTGGCGGGGTCCTTCCGTATCAGCCCCGCCGGGGCGCTCCCGCGCCCTCTCCGAGGGCAGCCTGCACGGCGCCCATCCCCCCCGAGAGAGCCCGGCCCCCGGCGTCGTCGAGGACGGCGTAGGCCGGGGCCACCAACCGGTCGGTGGTGGCATCGACGTCGGCCAGGCGGCGCCGGTCGATGTCGGTCACCGTCGGCACCTGGTCCGCCGTCCATCCGAACAGGCGCCAGTCGTTGGGACGGCGCAGGTAGTGGGCCACGGCGGGGTCGAGGCCGGCGGCGACGACCGCCACCAGATGGACGCTCCCCCGGTGCTCGCGCAGCATGGCCACCAGATGCATGGCCCGGGCCGGCAGGTCCTCGGGGATGGGCTCGGCGGCCATCCCCGCATACAGGGGGAGGGCGGAAATCGAGCGTTGGGCGGCACCGTGGACGGCTTCGGCTGCGGCGCAGAACGCCTCCAGCCCCTCGACCGCGGCCAGATGGCGACGACCGAACTCGGCACAGCACCCCAGATGGCGACGCGCTGCGTCGCGCGGTGCCAGCTTCCTCCGGGCGCCATTCCACATCATGGAGATGACCTCCGGGTTGAAGTACCCGAAGGCGGCGGCGACAACCGGCCACTCGACGTCGCCCAGCACGCCACCGCGTCCCAGGAAGTAGAACGAGAACAGGTCGAGATCGAGCTCCTGGCCCACGGCCTCGGTCTCAGGGGCGAAGTAGTAGCGGTAGCCGACGTCGGCGATGCGGGGGCTGACGTCGGTCACCAGTTCCTGGGCGTTCATGGCGGCAGCGTAGCCACGACCCCTTACCATCGGCCCATGACCAACTACGCCCAGACCGAGCGTCACGCTCTCGCCGACCTGTTCGACAAGCTCGGCCCCGACGCCCCCACCCTCTGCGGGGAGTGGACGACCGCCGACCTGGCCGCCCACCTGGTGGTGCGCGAACGCCGGCCCGACGGCGCCGTGGGGATCCTGGTCCCGCCCCTGTCCGCCTACGCCGAGAAGGTCCGCCTCGGCGCCCGCAACGCCAACCGTTGGCCCGACCTGGTGAACAAGGTCCGCAGCGGGCCGCCCGCATTGCTCAAGCGTGTCGATGCCACGGTGAACACCGTCGAATACCTCGTCCACCACGAGGATGTCCGCCGGGCCGGCGTCGGCTGGGAGCCGCGCCTCCTCGACCCGGCCGAGGAGGCGGTGCTGTGGTCACGGCTGGGGTTGCTGGGCCGGGTCCTGCTCCGGGGTGCCCCCGTCGGCGTCACCCTGGTCGCACCCGGCCACGGTCGGGCGACACCCAAGGCCGGCGACGTCATGGTGACAGTGACAGGCCCTCCGAGCGAGCTGGTGCTGTTCGCCTTCGGCCGCCAGGCCCACGCCCGCGTCAGCCTGGACGGCGACGAGCCGGCTGTGGAGCGCCTCCGGACAGCCTCTCTCGGCCTGTAGCCGACACGAGGAGGGCGCCGGCGCTCAGCTCGCTCCAGCGGTGATCGACGATCCGGGCCAGAGCAGCCAGTTGGCGCCGCTCCCGGGACCGGAACGGGCGGCCCCGCCTCCCCAACACGATGACGGCGTCGTCGTCGCCTGAGGCCATCTGGGCCCAGGCCACGTCGTCGGGTCCCCCCTCGTCGCCGGTGGCGACCGCGGCCCGGCTGCCGGCGATGAACGCCTGGAGCCAGGGCGCTGGCGGAGCGTTGCCCACCGTCACCATCGGCGCCGTCGCCATCGGGTCGAGCACCGCGGCCCAGTCGGACTGCAGGTCCCGGGTGCTGCGCCGGGCCAGGGCCTCGAGGAGGTCGGCCACGTCCACCCGCTCGACGAGGAAGGCGGCGCTCTCCAGGGCGTCGAGGCGGGGATCCATGAAGGCGGCAGGAGCGGGCCGGACATCCTCGACGTCCACGCCGTCGACCTCACCGATCTCGCTGATCAGCAGGGGAACGAGGCTTTCCTCAGGGAGATCCACGATCAGCTCGTCGATGGCCCGGCCTGCGCCCCGCTCGAGGATGTCGATGCCGACCAGGTCGCCGCGCACGGCCCCGATCCGGCTGGCGACGGCTCCGAGGGCGCCGGGACGATCCGGTACCCAGACCCTGACCACGAAGCTCGGCATGATCTCAGACTACGAGATCGGTGTGAACGGCTGATTTCCGGCGGGACCCTGGAGGGGGTCTCAGCCCAGCTTGGTCAGGGTGCGGCGGAGGTTGCGGATGGCCTGGCCGATCCGCTGTTCGTTCTCGATCAGGGCGAAGCGGACGAAGCCCTCCCCGCCGATCCCGAAGCCCATGCCCGGCGAGGTGGCCACCGCCGCCTCGGTGACGAGGTACTTGGAGAACTCCAACGAGCCCATCTCCAGATACGGCTCGGGGATGGGGGCCCAGCCGAACATGGTGCCCTTCGGCGGCTCCATCTCCCACCCGATCCGGTTGAGCCCTTCGACGAGGGCGTTGCGGCGCGAGTTGTAGATGGCGTTGACCTCGAGGGGGTAGCCCGACGCCTCGTTCATGGCCACGATGGCGGCGATCTGGATGGGCTGGAAGGTCCCGTAGTCCAGATAGCTCTTGAGCTTGGTCAGGGCGGCGACGATCTCGGCGTTGCCGACCATGAACGCCACCCGCCACCCGGCCATCGAGAAGCTCTTGGTCAGGGTGTACAGCTCGACGGCGACATCCTTGGCGCCCGGCACCTCGAGGATGGACGGGGGCTTGAAGCCGTCGAAGTAGGTCTCGGAGTAGGCAAAATCGTGCACCAGGAGCACGTCGTGCTCCTTGGCGAAGGTGACCAGGCGGGTCATCCACGCCAAGTCGACGACCTCGGTGGTGGGGTTGTGGGGAAAGGAGAACACGATGACCCGGGGCCGGGGCCACGTCGACTCCCAGCTCTCCATCAGGTTGGCGAAGAAGTCCTGGTCGGGCCCGAGGCGCACCTGCTGGACGTCCGCCCCGGCGAACAGCGGCGCGTAGATGTGGATCGGGTAGCTCGGCGTGGGCACCAGGGCGGTGTCGCCGGGGCCGACCAGGGTCCACATCACATGGGACAGACCCTCTTTGGCCCCGATGGTGGTCACCACCTCGGTGTCGGGGTCGAGGTCGACGCCGAAGCGGCGCTGGTAGAGGTTGGCGGCGGCCAGGCGCAGCTTGGGGATGCCTCTCGACGCCGAGTAACGGTGGTTGCGGGGGTTGCGGGCCGCCTCGGCCAGCTTCTCGACGGCCAGGTCGGGGCTGGGGATGTCAGGGTTGCCGAACCCCATGTCGATCACGTCGTGGCCGGCCTTGCGGGCCTCGTCGCGCAACTGGTTGATGATGGCGAACACATAGGGCGGCAGCCCGTTGATCCGGCGGAACTCCACGACGAGCAACGGTAGTGGACCGACCCCCACTGGGCAGGTGCATTGCCGGCTGCGGCCGCTGGCGCTGCTCAACTGCCGGCGCAGCTCAGCCTGCCGGCGCGCCTCAGCCTGCCGGCGCCTCGGCGGCCAGGAGAGCGGCCCCGACGGCACCGGCCCTCGAACCGAGGGCGGCGGGCCGGATGGCGACGCCGCCGCGCTGGTCACCGGCTTCGACCAGATCGGCGAACGCCCGCCGCACCGGCCCCATCAGCACCTCTCCGGCGTCGATCAGGCCCCCGCCGAGCACGATGACGGCCGGGTCGACGATGTTGGCCAGGTTGGCCAGGCCGAGCGCCAACCACCAGGCGAAGCGGCCCATGATGGCGACCGCGGCCACGTCTCCCTCGGCCGCGGCCAGGGTGACATGCTCGCCCCGGACGGCCTCGGCGTCGCCACCGGCCAGCGCGGAGACCCGCGGCGCCTTGCCGGCCACCGCCGCCTCCCGGCCCAGCAGGCCCAGGCCGCGGCCCGATGCGTAACGCTCCCAGCAACCCTGCTTCCCGCACGGGCACAGTGGACCGTGGGGATCCACCACCATGTGACCGAACTCGCCGGCAAACCGGTGGGCCCCCTCGGCCAGCCGTCCTCCCTGGATCAGCCCTCCGCCGATCCCGGTGCCCAGAGTGACCATCACCACCTCGTCGGCATCGGTCGCGGCCCCGAGACGGTGCTCGGCCCAGCCCGCGGCGGTGGCGTCGTTGCCGAACCAGGTCCGGGCCCCTGGATGGGCGGCCAGGAGATGCTCGGCCAGGCCCAAGCCGACCAGGTCGGGGAGGTGGGGCGAGAATCGCAGCACGTCGTGGCCGTCGACCAGTCCGGGGATGCCGACGCCGATCGAGGTCGGGCCGGTCGAAGGTCTGCCGGCCGAACGTCCGCCGGCCGAACGTCCGCCCACCGGGCTTGGCGTCAGGGCGGCGACGACCTCGCCGACCACCTGAACGGCCTGGCGCCCATCGCCGGGCGTTCCCACCTTGAGCTCGGCTTCGGGGAGATCGTCGGGACCGAGTCGGACCCCGAGCATCTTGGTGCCGCCGATGTCGACGCCGACCCGAGCCCCGGTCACGTGCACGTCGGGCCGGTCACGTCGGGCGGGGGAAACGGGCCCGCAGCTTGCGCATCAGGGCCAACCAGCGGTCCCGGTCGGCGACCTTGGCCGTCTCGTAGTCGTGCACCTCGGGATGGGGCAACACGAGGAACGTCCCCGACAGCACCGCCGCCACCACCTCCCCGGCCACGAACGACGGTTCCAGGATGGCCCCGCTGGCCGCCACCTCCGCCTCGGCATTGGGGTCGGCGGCGACCATGGGGGTCCGCACCCCCTGGGGACACAGGCAGTGGACGCCGATGCCCCGGTCGCCGTGGTTGACCGCCAACCACTCGGCGAAGGAGACGGCGGCGTGCTTGGTCACCGTGTAGGCCGCCGACTGCATCATCATCAGCAGTCCGGCGGCGGAGGCGGTGATGACCACGTGCCCGCCGCCGCGACCTTCCATGAGGGGAATGACCTCGCGGGTGGCATGCACGTGGGCCATCAGGTGCACGCCCCACGAGCGGGCCCATTCGGCGTCGGTGCCCAGACCGCCGCCGTCGCCGAGGCCGGCGTTGGAGCAGTACACCTCGATCGGTCCGAGGTCGGCCTCGACGGCGGCGACCATGGCCGCGACCGCCGCCCCGTCACTCACGTCGGCGCCGTAACCCCGGCTGGCGCCACCGATCTCGGCGGCCACTGCCTCCGCCTTCGCCAGGTCGAGGTCGACGACGGCGACCCTGGCCCCCTCGGCCACCCATCGCTCCCCCATGGCCCGGCCGATGCCGCTGGCTCCGCCGGTGACCACGACCACGGCGCCGGCCGAGGGAGCGGGCGGGGTGACGGGATCGGAGGGACTGGCAGCCATGGCGCCACCCTAAACCGGGTGGCGGGGCGGGGCATCCCGTCGGGCCGGCCGGACGGTGCGGGGTCAGAGCGGCCGGGATTGCCATTTTTCGGGCAGCGGCCGTCCAGCTGTTGCCGTCACGGGCCGGGCGGGTCCGGATCGGGACCCCGCGAGCCCGGATCGGCGCCAGCCAGGCGGTGCAAGGCAATGGCGGTGGCGGTGGCCACATTGAGGCTGTCGACGCCGGCGACCAGTGGTATCCGGACCCGGCGCTCAGCGGCCGCCAGAGTCCCGGCCGCCAAGCCTGGCCCTTCCGATCCAACGAGGAGGGCCACCCGGCCTCGCTCGGAGGAGGCCACCCGATCCAGCGGTTCGGCGTCGGTCGCCGGGGTCAGGGCCACCGTCGTCCACCCGCCGGCGCGCAGATCGGCCAGGGCCGCCGGCCAGGGCACCAGGCGGGCGAACGGGACCCGCAGGACGTGGCCCAGCGACACCCGGACAGACCGGCGGTACAGGGGGTCGCAGGTGCTCGGGTCCATCAGGACGGCGCCGGCCCCAAAGGCGGCCGCGTTGCGAAAGATAGCCCCCAGGTTCTCGTGGTCGTTGACCCCCTCGGTCACGACCACCACTCGGGCCCCGGCCGCCGCGACAGCGGCCAGGAGTTGGCCGGGACTGGCATCGGAGCGGCGCCGACCCAGGGCCACCACCCCTCGGTGGATGTTGAACCCGGCCACGCCGGCCAGGACCGGCGGTTCGGCCACGTAGAGGGGGGCGGGACAGCGCCGCAGGAGGGGAACGACGCGCGCCAGTCGGCTGCGAGCCACCAGCACCGACTCGACCGTGAAGTCCGAAGCGACGAGCTGCTCGAGGGCGAGGAACCCCTCGGCGACAAAGACCCCGAGGTCGCCCTCGATGCGCTGCCGGGACGGGCGGTCGGTGAGCGCCCCGTATCCGGCCACGCGGGGGTCGTCCGCTCCGGCCACGAACTGCGGGCGGCCGCCGGACGCTCGGTCGGAATCAGTGGTCGTTCTGCGGCCCTTCCACCCGGGCCTTCAGCTCTCGCAGGGCGGTGCCCATGATCCGCCCCTCGGCCCGACGCTTGACGAAACCGGGCAGGGGCACTTTCAGATCCACCGTGAGCTGGTAGGTGATCTCGGTGGCGTCACCCCCGGAGGGGACCAGGGAGTAGGCCCCGTCGAGCCGGCGGGTCGGGTCGCCGGCGACCTGCACCCACGACAGCTCGTCGGGGAGATCGTCGTAGTGGTAGAGCAGGGTGTAAGCGGTGCTGCGCCCGAACGCCGCAGCCCGGAACGTCACCTTGGTCGCCCGGCCCTGGTCGTCACGCTCGTCGATGGTGACCGCCTTGATGTCGGCGGCCCAGTCGGGGTAGTGCTCGAAGGACGTGAGGATCTCGAGACAGTGGTCGCGCGTCCCTCCGATGACCATCCGTTCGGTGACCAGCTCTTCCACGGTCAGGCCCCCTTCATCTCATATCACAGCCTCTCATGCTGCCCGGCGGCGACGTGGCCGGCCGCCACGGTCACGAAGCCGAGCCGATCTCGCCTTCGGAGGAACGGTAGTCGTCAGGCGCCGGGCCCGTGGCGGTGGCCAGGCCCTCCAGTGCCTCACCCAGTCGGGCGGCCAGATGTTCGTAGCTGAAGTCCGATTCGGCCCGCCGGCGAGCCGCCTGGCCGAGCTTGCTGGCCAGCATCGGGTTGTCGAGCAGGCGACGAAGCTCGCCGGCGAGGGCGTTGGGATCGTCGGGGTTGGCGACCACCAGGCCCGTCTCATCGTTGACCACGGCATCGGCGGCACCCCCGCTGTCGCCGGCGATGGAGGCGATGCCGGCGGCGGCCGCCTCGAGGAACACGATGCCGAAGCCCTCCTGCTCGAGGCCGCCCCAGCGGGACCGGCAGCACAGCACGAACACGTCGGCGGCGGCATAGAGGTTGGGCAGGTCGACGTTGGCCACCCGGCCGAGGAGCTGGACCGGCGTGTTGGTGTGGCGGATCCGCCGCTCCAGCCGGCCGCTGTCTCGGCCTTCACCGGCGATGGCCACGGTGAGGTCAGGATGATCACCGCTGAGCACGGCGGCGGCGTCGATGAGGGTGTCCATCCCCTTGCGGGGCACCAGGCGGCTCACCGAAACGACGAGCGGGCCGCCGGCGGGAAGGCCGAGGCGGGTGCGCCAGGCGGCCCGGTCGATGGCCGGCAGCGGCACGAACCGTTTGGTGTCCACACCGGGCGGCACCTGCACCACGGGGGGCATGGGCCCCCGGGTCCCGGCCGCCCGGCGGGCCTCCGCCTCGGGATAGTTGCCGGCGGCGATGAGGAGGGAAGCCTTGCGGACGACCCGGCCCAGGAGCTGGCGACTGGCCGGGAGGCGGCCGGGTACGGCCACCTCCGCCCCGTGGAGCACCACCGCGTAGGGCACGCCCAGAGCGGGGCCGACCATCCCGATCGGCAGCGCCGGGTCGAGCACCACCGCCTCCGAGCCGGTCTCGGCCACGAGCGATCGGATCCGGTGGACCAGGTGGGGATTGGGAAGCAGGACCGGTTCACGGGTCCGCACCACCCGGAAGAGTTGCTCGGCGTCGAAACGTTCCGTGTCGTGGTGCGCCGTCGTCAGGACCGTGACGTCCTCGGGTGGCAACCGTCGCCAAAGCTCCCAGAGGTAGGACTGGATCCCTCCGATCTTGGGGGGGAAGTCGTTGGTGACGAGGAGGTGGCGCAAGGAGGGCTCAGGCTAACGGGGACGGCGAACGCTGATGACGCGGCTTCGACCGCCAGAATCGCACGCTTCCCGCCGCCCCGTCAGATCGGGGCGTAACGGCCGCCGCCACCTCGGCCACGACCAGGGGATCACGATCGGCAGCCATGGTGGCCACCATCTCGGTGCGGCCCAACCGGGCCGCGGCCCACACGGCGTGGGACCGGACGAGCGGGTCGGTCGAGCTCAAGGCGTCCCGGAGGACCCTGAGCACCCGGGGGTGGGAGACGTCGGCCCCGTTGCCGATGACGATCAGGGCGTTGCGCCGCAGATGGCGGGGGTCGCGCTCGGCGATGTACCAGCGACCCCAGCGGGCGAGAAGCTCGGCGTCGGTCGCCTCGAGCATGGCAAGGGCATCGACGACGGGAGTGGCCTCGGGCTCGGCCCCCGCCGGCGGGTCGGCCCGGGCCGCCCGGCGATTGACGGGACACACCTCCTGGCAGGAATCACAGCCGTAGATGCGGTCCCCGAGGGCCTCCCGGTGCTCGAGAGGGAAGACGCCGGGGGCCTGGACGAGCCAGGCCAGGCAGCGGCGGGCGTCGAGGGCACCGTCGTCGCTCAAGGCGCCCGTGGGGCAGGCGGGGATGCAGCGCCGGCACGGCCCGCACCCGTCGGCCACGGGCCGACCAGGAGGGAGGGGGGCGTCGGTGACCACCGAGCCGAGGACGAACCACGAGCCAGCACCGGGGAGGAGCAGGTTGGTGTTGCGCCCGAACCAGCCCAGTCCGGCCCGGTGGGCGGCGGCCCGGTCGACCAGGGCGTTGTCGTCGACCAGCACCCGGGTGGACCATCCGTCGGCCCGGAGACGATCAGCGATCGTCCCCAGCGCCACCCGGAGCGGCCCATAGTGGTCCACCCACGAATAGCGGGCGACCCGGGCCGCCACCCCGTCCCGGTCCCCGGTGTCCCCCGGGGCGGTGCGGTCCGGGTCCGCTTGACGCAGGTAACGACGGGCACCGACGACGAGCGAGGCCGCCGCGGGCAGAGAACGGGCGGGGTCGGTGGAGCGGGCCGGGTTGCGGTAGGTGAACTGCATGGTGGCGGCCAGCCCCTCGCGTCGACGTCGCTCGAGCACCTCGCGGGTGTCCTCGAAGGGTTCGGCCCCAGCGAAGCCGACGGCGTCGAGACCGGCCTCACGACCGATGACCCGAAGTTCGGTTGCCAGGTCGTCGAGCACGTCGGCCTCGGGTTCAGCCCTCGCCGCTCTTGCGCTTGTTGCGCCCGCGACGTCGCAGACCCCGGCGCTGGGTCTCGGCGTCACTCGCCTCGTCGCGCTCGTCGCCGGCACCAGCCGGTGCGGTGCCGTTCCCCGAGCCTGTGGGCTGGGACGCCGCAGAACCATTGGTGGCACCGGCCGGGACGGGACCGGCCGACCCGGGTGGGGCCGGGGCGCTGACTCCCGGATCATCGGTGGCGGCCGCGGCGCGAGACACCCGGATCGTCGGCGTCGAACCGCTCGGGCCATCACTGCCGGTCGCCGGGGCCTGCGCCTCAGGGGCGATCGCCGCCGGGGGGTCTGGCACCTCGGGGGCGGTGGTGCTGGGGCCGGGGCTGGTACCGGTGATCTGCTCCTTGCGCCGGGCGGCGACGGCGTTTGCCTCCTGGGTGGACCGCAGCGGTCGGCGGGGCCGGTCGTTGTCACGGAACACCCGGGAGCGACGGCGCCGGGGCGCGCCGCCGGCCTCGCCCCCTTCGGCCGCCGCCAAGCGGGCCCACCGTTGCTGGGTCTCTCGGTCCTCGCCGGTCTCGATGTGATCGTCTGCCTCCGCAACAGGCAGGGAGGCGGGAGCCGGCGCCGTCGGGGACGGCGCCGCGGGGGCGGCCGGCGACGCTGGGGG
>JBPCNZ010000127.1:0-7508 GCA_051000755.1 Acidimicrobiales bacterium
GGGCCACAAAGTCACCCTCGAACCCGTCGCAGCCTGAACCCAACGACGACCCCAAAACCCAGAACCGACCCCCACCCTGCTCCGTCGCGCCCCATCGCGAAGCACTCACGACGATTCACACCTCAGCATCCTACGATCACAGGGTCAGAGTCGAGCAGCTTGGGAGGTCAGCGAATGTCCATGGAGTCCGACGCGTCGATGAGAGTCTTTGTCCTCGGCGGCACGGGGGCGATCGGCCGAGAAGTCATCCTCGCGCTCGTGGGTGCCGGTCACACGGTCAGCGCTCTGGCTCGGAGTGCTGAGAAGGCGGCCCGGCTCGGTGAGCAGGGAGCGACCCCGGTCCTGGTCTCGTTGTTCGATCGCGACGCGATGGCCGGAGCGTTCGTCGGACACGACGCGGTCGCCAACCTGGCCTCGGCCATGCCGTCGATGAACCAGTTCCTGCGGACCAAGGCGTTCGACAACAACACCCGAGTGAGGGTCGAGGGGTCGGCCGCGGTGGTCGACGCCGCCCTCGACGCAGGGGTCGGGTTAGTCATCCAGGAGTCGGTAGCCATGCTCTATCCCGATCGAGGCGCCGAATGGATCGATGAGAAGACACCCACAGACCGGTACCCCATGGCCGAGTCGAACCTCGCGGCCGAGCGCAACGCGAGGCGATTCGCCGATGCCGGACGGGCCGCCACGGTCCTCCGCTTCGGACTGTTCTACGGGCCCGGGGCCGCCCACAGTGAGCAGATGTTCACGCAGGCCCGCCACCACATCGCCATGGTGCTCGGCCCTCCCGACAGTTATCTGTCGTCCATCCACCTCACCGACGCGGCGGCATCCGTGGTCGCGGCGCTGCATGCTCCCTCGGGCGTCTACAACGTCGTGGATGACGAGCCGCTCACCAAGCGCCATTTCGCTGAGGCACTGGCGTCGGCAGCAGGGACACGCATCTGGTTCAAGGGACCGGGCCGCGCTGCCCTGCTTCTGGGTGATCGCCTCACCTCCCTGACACGCTCTCTGCGCGTCAGCAACGCCCGCAT
Source organism: Acidimicrobiales bacterium (assembly GCA_051000755.1). GTDB lineage: Bacteria > Actinomycetota > Acidimicrobiia > Acidimicrobiales > Palsa-688 > JALZAH01. Next base: position 1,032 of record JBPCNZ010000127.1, read on the forward strand.
GCGTGCCACAGGATGGGCACCCCGCTTCCCTAGTGCCCGGGAGGGCTGGCAGGCCACCGCGGCCGCCCTCCGGATCTGATCAGCCTCCCGGGGGCAGGCGGGGGAGTGCGGTTCGGGCGTGGCCTATGAGGGCGCGTGCGGGGGTGCTCACCGGGTCTCCGGCCCGCCAGGCGAGCCCGAGGCGGGAGCGCAGGCCGGTGCCGGGAGGCAAGCTGATGAGGGTCGCTCCTGGAGTCCGTGGAGGGTGATAATGGTCCTGGTCGCCATGGAAGGCCTGCAAAACGACAACCGAGAGAGGATGCCAACCATGAACGCTGATACCTGCATCGCCGGGCTCACGGGCATGGCGCAGATCGTGACGGACATCGTCATTCACAAGATCTTCGTCGATGAGGCGACGTGCTCACCTGGTTCGACCTGTACACGACGGTCGCACCTCCGTGCCCCACCGCCAACTGGAGCCACATCGAAGGCGGCAAGATCACCAGGATCCGGGTGACGTTCGACGCCCGGCCGTTCCCGCGGCCCGACGCGAGCGTGACGTGAGCAGTGGGGCGCCGATGGTGGACCTGTGCTGGCCGTCGTCGCATTCTTGGTGATCTCGATTGCTGTCCCTAGGCTCGCCTACAAGGATGGAGCCAGTGACCCAGCCTCAGCATCGTGCGGACAGGTACCTCGAGCCCGACAGCGACCCTCGCGAAGGCGGGACGTCGCTTGGTGATGAGCGGGAGACGCTGATCGAGTTCCTGCGCTGTCAGCGCCTCACGCTTCAGCTCAAATGCCAGGGCCTGGATGCCTCCCAGCTTGCCTGCCGGGCGGTCGAGCCCTCGACGATGTCGCTGCTCGGTCTGGTCCGACAAATGGCCGAAGTTGAACGTGGATGGTTCCGCCGCCGCTTCGCTGGTCAGGACGGTTCCAAGCGGTATCAGTCCGTCACTGAACCCGACGGCGACTTCGACGGGCAACGGCCGATGACGCGGTCGTCGACGAGGCTTGGGGGGCGTGGCGCGAGGAGGTGACGTTCGCCGAGCATTTCGTGGGCGAGACGATTCTTGGTTTCGTCGCCCACGATGGAGCCGGAAACCCGATCTCCCTCCGTGAGCTCCTCGTCCACATGATCGAGGAGTACGCCCGCCACAACGGTCACGCCGATCTCCTGCGCGAATGCCTCGACGGACGCCTCGGTCAGTAGCCGATGGGTTGGCCTTGCGGGATCAACCTGTCGGAGTGACGATCACCGCCGGCTCGGGGACGACTGACTCGGCGGGGACGACAACATGGTCGGCGTAGGCACCGCCGTGGGGTCCGGCGGGCAACCATGGTGACGACGTCACCAAGATTCCACGCTGTGCCCACACCCACCTCGCTGATCACGCCGGCCGCGTCCATGCCAGGCACGAACGGCGGCTGGCGGCCCCGGAGCCGCTCGCGGTAGAAGCCCGAGCTTGTCGGGACCACCGAACTCCTTGTTACCCACAACTCTCATGGTGGTGACAACGGTCGTCGTGCTGCTCCGATTCCCGACATCCTCGCTATTGGGCGGTGACCGGCGTGTCGGTTCAACCTTTCCGTTCTCCCTCTTACCAGATGAAGGGGATCAGCCGCTTGTGAGTAGCCGCGTAGTGGCGGTATTCATCCCCGAGGTTCTGCAGCAGGGCCCGCTCCTCCACTCGAATTCGGAACACGAGACCGCAGATCATGGCGGCGGCGAAGCTCATGAGCGACCACCAGTTCCCGATGAACAGGCCCAGGCTCACGGCTGCGAGGAGGAGCCCGGCATAGCTCGGGTGCCGGATGACGCGGTACGGCCCATCGGTGATGACCGGCTGGTCCCTGCTCGTCTGGACGATGAAGGTGAAATACCGGCCGAGCGTTCGAAAGCTCCAGAACCGAAGGGCGACGCCACACCAGAGAAGTCCCAGTCCGATCCAAGCAGCCACGGCGGCGGGCCGGATTGTCCCACCTCGTGCTGTGGGCGAAAGCACGATCGCCACGGCGGCGCCGATCACTACGGCAAGCCGAAAGACGGCCTCGCTGCCCCAGCTGGCCCTGACTCCCTGGGGTCGGTTTTTGAGGCCCTGCCGCAGCTCCAGGACTATCCAGACGGCGGCCGTGCCCAGCAAGACTCCGCGAGCGAACGGTGGCAGAGCGGTCGTCGAATGCACAAGACGAGGTTAGGCATCTCGCCACGGCCCGGCGCCCGAGCAGCGCCCCGAACGGGGACGCGCCCAGGCTTGACGAGCTACCGTTGCTTCGGCATTTTGCGGCTGAGCGCGAGGTTCTGTTCCGGGTTGCGGGCCCCCACAGGACCGGGCGGGGGTGACGCACGTTGGCTGAGGGAGTGAACCCCCCAGGCGGCGGCGGCCGCAGGTGCGGCGGCGGCGACGAGGAACGTGGTTCGCGAGCCGAGCGCTTGTACGGCTGCGCCGCCGGCGGCGGCTCCAAGAGTGCTGCCGGCCATGAACGCGGTGCTGAGCCAGCCGAATGCCTCGGTGCGACGGTTATCGGGAGACAGCAGTGCGGTGGACGAGGACAAGATCGCCATCGCCGGTGCGATCATGGTGCCCCCGGCGACGAGGACGACGGCGAGCAGCGGGACGCTGCCTGCTAGCGCGAGGGCGGCGAAGCCGGCCGCGCAGAGGACGAGGAGGGCGGCCAGGAGGCCTCGTCGGCCGTGGGCAACTCGGGGGGCGAGGGCCATGCCGCCGAGGAGGGAGCCGACGCTCCATAGCGCCAGGAGCAGCCCGGACGAGGACGGCTGGCCAGCCTGGCGGGTAGTCCCAACGACCGCGAGTTCGACAATCGACAAGCCGGCGGTGATGCCGATGGCGCCCACCAGGACCGGGAGCAGCGGGCGGACAAGGCGCGGCGCGGGGCGAGGCCGTCTGTTACGGCCGCCGCCCGGGCGATGGGTCGCTGCGCTGCATGCGAAGGTGATGTCGCCGGCCAGGGCAAAGGCGGCACAGCACAACAGGGCTGCCCGAGGCCCAGCCGCCAGGGCCGTGGCCGCAACGAGGCCCGGTCCCGCGATGTAGACGATTTCTTGGGTGGTGGCGGTCACAGCGTACGCCGCGGCGCGCGCCGGACCCTCAAGGAGGTCACCCCACAATGCGTTGGTCGACGCCGACACCGGCGGAGTGGTGATGCCGGCGACTGCGCAAACAGCAAGAAAGAGCGCAGATCTGGCGGGTACGACGGCGAGGACGACCAGAGTCGCCGCATATAGGTTTGCGGCGACCAACATCACCGGGCGACGACCGAACCTGTCGGCGGCCCGGCTGACGACCGGCGCGCAGATGCCGGCGGCCAGGGTGTACAGAGCGGTCGCCGCGCCGGCTCGGCCGTAGGAGCCGCCCGCGCCGGTCACGCTCAGCACCACAGCGAGGCCGATCATCGACAGGGGCATGCGGCCGACAAGTGAGGCCACCATTGGCACCCGAATCTGGCGATGACGCCATAGCAGCCGGTAGGTGCTCACCGTGTCGAGTGTGCGTCTGCCTGTATCCTCGGGCCAATGATTCGTTCCCCGACGAATGATTTTCTCAGGTGATCGAGCTGCGGTTCGGGCGAGAGGACTTGCTGCGCTGCCGGTTCGCGGTTTCGGTGATGGAAGAGGTGGCGGGGGCGGTCCGCACCCTGCTCGATCCTGCTCGCCACGCTTACCACCTGCCATGGCTGTGCCAGGCCACCGCCCGAGCTGCCGACCTCGACCTGGCACCTTTGATGGCGGTCCTTCCCAAGCATGGCTACACGCCGGACTTCCTAACCCCGCCACCCCAGACTCCGCTGAGCGACGCCGCCGCCGAGCTGGCCCGAATCCGAGCGACGCCGGTCGAACAGGTCGTCCGGGAGCTGACCTGGGCACTTGCTGACCGGCCCGTCTCGGTCGAGGGACGGTCCATGCTCGAGGACCCCGCCGCCACGCGCGACCGGTTGGCCGATCTGCTCGAAGCTTGCTGGGAACGCCTCGTCGCCCCACACTGGCCGGTGCTTCGCGACCTGCTCGAAGCAGACATCGGAGCCCGCTCCAGGGGACTGGCCCGGGGCGGCACCGAGCGACTCTTCGCCGACCTGCATCCACAGGTGCAATGGGTCGACGGAACGCTGCAAATCGCATCGCCCTACGAGGACAAGCGCGATCTGCGCGGCGTCGGTCTGCTCCTGGTGCCCAGCGTGTTCACGTGGCCGACAGTCGCCGTCATGCTCGACCCGCCGTGGCAGCCGACCCTGTTCTACCCCGCCCGTGGCATCGCCGCCCTCTGGCTTGCACCGAAGGGCAAGGCACCTGCTGCGTTGCACCGCCTTCTCGGACACACCCGGGCCGTCCTTCTGGTGTCGGCCAAGGAGCCGGTGACCACCACCGCACTGGCCCGGCGACTCGGCCTGGCACCCAGCACCATCTCGGACCATCTCGCGGCGCTGCTCGACGCGGGTCTCGTGGTCGCTCGCCGCAACGGGCGCACCGTCCATTACGCGCAGACCCCCCTCGGTGCAACCCTCGCAGGCGCCGAGCGCCTTCTTGGCTCTTCGGTCGACGCTGGCCCGCCGACGAATGCGCCGCGCCCCCGGGGAGGCTGAGCCAACGACGGCTGGGTTGCCCACTTTCGGTCGGGCGTCGAGCCAGGACGGGTCGACCACCGCAATGTTGGCTCCGGCCCGGCCGTCTTATTCTGTCTCCCCTTCCAGGCTGTCGCAGAGTCAGTCCGTTCAGCAACCGGTCGCCGCCGCGAGAGCTCGGCAGGCCGCGGCCATCTTGGCGTCAGAGAGCCTGGTCACGTGACGCCGGAGTGCCACCCTCGGCAGGGTGTGGACATTGTCGAAATTGACTACGCAGTCGCTCGGGACGCGGTCTCCTTGCGCAGTGAGGTCGAGTTCGGACACAAGGCCACGCCGGGTTCGGGTGAGTGCGGCAACCACGACCGAGCCGATCCGATCAGCTACCGGGTCTCGAGTGAGAATGAGCACGGGACGGTCGCCACCAGGCGTGGCGGCGAAGTACACGTCACCGCGCTGCATCGACCCAGTCGGTCCAGTCCTCGGCGGGTCCCCAGTCGGCGATCGCAGTGAATGATCCCTCTCCTGGATCAAGGGGGTGATCCTCCCAGATCGTGGCGTCGTTCTCGCTGGCGAGGCGGAGAAGGTGGAGGCGAAGAGCGTGGCGCAGGAGCTCGGAGCGGTCCACGCCGAGCCGGGCAGCCCAAGCCTGTGCCTGGCTGGCGCCTTCGTCGTCGACCCGGAAACTCAGCATTGTTGTCATACGTTCATGCTATCTCGTATGACGAGAGCTCTGTAGCTCGGCTACCCAGCGGCTCTTGCAGGGAGGCGGACAATAGCGGCGACGCATCGGCCCGATTCGGGCTCGTACGTGAAAGTCCATTCAATCTCGCAGCAGCTAGGGCACCGGGTAGAGACGTTCGGTGTTTCCGAGGTACCAAGCGGTGGAGTAACCGAAGCACCACACGCGCACCTGACCGAGCGGATCTCTTTGATGTGTTCCATGGGGAAAGCCTGGCGGATCGGGAGGCTTAGGTGGGGGACCGCCCCGGCCAGAGGCAGCGTCCCGATCCGGTTCGCACGAACTGGACGCGGTCTGCGAGCCAAGGCCCGACCTGGGCGTTCAGCTGGGCAATCGGTGTTGCCGGCGCAGGGGTGTTGATCCTCCGAGACCTGGGGCGAGATCAGATTGTCGCCCGCCTATCAGGCTATATTCGGAATCACGGGCAAAACTGAAGGGGCAGATGACTTTAATGACACTGCGAACGAATTCGCGTCATATCAGACGTGCACGCCGGGCAGTCATCGCCGCCAGCGTCGTCGCCGGCACTCTTCTGGCGGCCTCGCCAGGCATTGGCGTGGCAGCCGTCAATAGCTACACCTGGTCGGGTACGGACTCGGCCGCGGGACTCAACAGCAACTGGTCCGACCCAGGCAACTGGGCGGGCAACGCAGCACCAGGGTCGGGGACGAACGTCGACCTCGAGTTTCCGTCGATCGCCTGCGGCTCGCCGTGTCAGAACACCGCTACCAACGACCTCACCGGACTCAAGGTCGGGACCCTCGACCTGCAGCTCACGACCGAGGGGGCTGGAAACGCGGACTACGCCATATCGGGCCACGGCATCAAGATTGGCACGCTGCGCATCACGTCGGCCACACCGACCGGCCTGAACGGGCAGGGTGCCAATATCAATCTCCCGCTGGCTCTGCAGGGGTCCGAGCAGTGGTCGATCGACGCCGAGAACGGCGGCAACGTCAATCTCGGTCCCGTCACCGGCCGGATGTCGAACAGCCTCACGGTCAACCTTCCGGTGTCCAACGGAACAATGGCGGCGGATTCGTCGGCGTGCCCTCGTGTTGGCGGCTGGATTGAATGATCATGGTTCGGCGGGGCTGGGTGTCGATGGTTCGGCACGAGCGATGTGCATCTCCGGCGTCGCTGGCCATGCGACGCCGGATCGGCATTGCTGTCACTCGTTG
>JBPCNZ010000128.1:0-26387 GCA_051000755.1 Acidimicrobiales bacterium
CCCAGCAACTCCCTCGGACACTCGAACCGCTGCTGTCTCGGAGCCACACCCAACGCCATGACCAACGATTGCCAACCCAGCCCGCCAAGTGGTGGATCCCGGGCGATTACTTCAGGCGCCACCTAGGGTGGAGCTCGAGCCACGCTGGCAGAGAGAACGGGACGCTCTTCATGGCAGACAGCTACCTCCTGTCCCTCGGCGGGTTGAAGGTCGGTTGGCAGCATCCCGATGGCGGAACGGCCCGGGTCCGCCTGCAGGGCGAGCTGGACAACCTGAGCGTCCCCGTGCTCCGCCAGACCGTCGACACCCTCTACGCCGACGGTTGCTTCAAGATCACCTTGGACCTCGGCGACCTCACCTTCATCGATTCCAGCGGCCTGGGGGCCCTGGTCGCCGTGTGGCGACGCTGCCAGAGTGGAGACGGCCGGGCGACGGTGGTCAACCCGTCGGACGCGGTGCGCCGACTGATGGACATGACCGGTATCTCCAGGTTCCTGATCCCGGCCGAGTAGGCCGGCACCGGTTCGCCACGTTCTCCCACCAGGGCGTGGGAGAATGACGCCCATGGATGGGGAGAGCGTGGTCGGAGCGGTCGGGCACATCACGGTGCCGATCCCTGAAGGCGGCGCCGGAGAGGTCATGGTTGCCATCCGGGGCGGTTCGGAGGCCTTCGCAGCCTGGGCCGACGGGCCCGTCGCCAAGCACACCCAGGTGCTGGTCATCGACCAGACCGCCCCCCGGTCGGTCACCGTCACCCCGTTCATCACCACACCTACCCTGTTGAAGGAGTGACGGCATGTTCTTCTGGCATGTTCCCAAGCCGAACGAGGCGATCCTCATCTCCGGTTCCAAGCACCGCGATCCGGGTGGGCCTCAGTTCCGCATCGTCACCGGTCACGGTTGCTTCGTCCTGCCGGTCAAGCAGCGGGCCAACATCCTCTCCCTGGCCCTGCGCGAGGCCGAGATCGTCGAGGAGTGCGTGAGCAAGCAGGGCATCCGCCTGCAGATGCGCGCCGTCGCCGTGTTCAAGGTAGGCGACGACCAGCAGTCGATCGCCAACGCCGGCCGTCGCTTCCTGAGCGAGCAGAACCGGATGGAGGAGCTGGTCGGCCGGATCTTCTCCGGGCACCTGCGTTCCATCGTCGGCGGCTTGACCGTGGAGGAGATCATCCGGGAGCGGGACCGGGTGTCGCAGGAGATCAAGGATGGCAGTCACCCGGAGATGGAGAAGCTGGGCCTGGTCGTCGACAGCCTCCAGATCCAAGAGGTGGAGGACACCAGCGGCTACATCAACAATCTGGCCGCCCCCCACGCCGCGGCGGTGGCCAGCCAGGCCCGCATCGCCCAGGCCGGATCGGATCAGGCCGCAGCCGAGAGGGAGCAGGAGGCCGAGCGCAACAAGGCCGAATACGAGCGGCAGACCCGGGTGGCCCAGGCCGGCTACAAGGCCCAGGTCGACGAGGCCCAGGCCCAGGCGGCCCAGGCCGGACCTCTGTCGCAGGCCCGCGCCACCCAGCAGGTGATCGCCGAGCAGACGGCGCTGGCCGAGCGGGAGGCCGGCCTGGCCGCCCAGCGCCTGGTGGCGGAGATCGAGAAGCCCGCCGACGCCGAGGCCTACAAGGTGCGCAAGCTGGCCGAGGCCGAGCGCGACGCCATGCGCCTGCGGGCCGAGGGCCTCAGCGGCGGCAACCAGCAGCTCCTCGCGTCGAGCCTGCTCGTCAACCAGCTCCCCGAGCTGGTGGCCCGCTCTGCGGAAGCCCTGGAAGGGTCGAACCTGGTCGTCCTCAACGGCACCGAGGGCGTGAGCCAGGTCCTCTCCGGGGTGGCCGGGCAGGGCATGGCCATCCTCGACGTGCTGCGCCAAGGGCTGGGCCTCCCGCGGGGCCAGGAGACCGCAGACGCCGCCGGGGAACGGCGGGACTCCCCCACCCCGGCCTCCCTGCCCCGATCAGGCAACGGGGACACCCAGACCGGCTCCTGAGGGTCGGCCCGGCCCCGGAGGGTGCCGGCCCGCCTCACCACAAGCCGCCTCACCACAAGCCGCCTCACCACAGGGAGCCGAGGAACTCGTCGACCGCCCCGGCGACGACCGGGTGGTCCCCGCCGGCTCTCGGCGGCGCCGGGGACCGCACGGCCCGCTGATCGAGCAGGGGATCGACAGCGGGGGGAAGGAACCGGCTCCGCTGGGCCCAGCTGTGGCGATCACCCCGGCTCCGGGCTCCGCCGTGGTGGTAGCGCAGGGGGGCGTAGAGGTGGAGCTGGTCCTGGGCCCGGGTCAGGGCGACATAGAACAGCCGTCGTTCCTCGTCGATCCCGTCGGCGCCGCCGGTAGCCAGGTCGGAGGGGAACATCCCGTCGGCGGCGTGGATGATGTGCACCACCCGCCACTCGCCCCCCTTGGCGGAGTGGACCGTGGAGAGGGTCAGCCAGTCGTCGTCGAGGTGCGGCGGGCCGGCCAGGTCGCCGGTCGACGACGGGGGGCCGAGAGCCAGGTCGGCGATCAGGGCCGGGCGCGACAGCCCGGCGCCGGTGGCCGCCGCCAGAGCCGAGTAATCCCGCATGCGCACGTCGGCGCGGTCGTAACGCCGCCGGATCAGCGGATCGAGGGCCACGGCCAGGCGCTCGACCTGGGCGCCGGCGGCCAACCCGGGCCGGCGGCAGTCATCGAGGGCCGCAACCAGGCCGTCCAGCTCGTCGGCCGGAGCTCTCAACCGGGGCCGGTCAGGGCCGACGAACACCGAGACCGGGTCGGCCCCCGCCGGCCGGATCAGGCGGGGCCGGACACCGAGCTCGGCGAGGAGCCGGTTGACGGCGGCCGGCCCGACGCCGTCGAGGAGACCCAGGACCCGGGGCCAGGCCAGCTCGTCCCAGGGGTTGTCGAGGATGCGGAGGCAGGCCGCCAGATCCCGGACGTGGGCGGCCTCGACGAAGCGCAGACCGCCGAACTTCACGAAGGGCAGGTGACGGCGGTGCAACTCCAACTCGAGGAGGTCGGTGTGGTGAAAGGCGCGGGCCAGCACGGCCTGGTCGTGCAGTGCCACCCCCCGCTCGTAGTGCTCGACGATGACATCGCACACGGCGTCGACCTGGGTGGCCTCGTCGGCACAGGTGGCGAGCACCGGCCGCCGTCCCCCCCGACGAGTCGTCCACAGCTGCTTGGAGTGGCCCTCGGTCATGTCGGCGAGGACGGCGTTGGCCAGATCGAGGGTGGGCTGGGTGGAGCGGTAGTTCTGCTCGAGGACCACGGTGGTGGCCCCCACGAAACGGTCGGAGAAGTCCAACAGGTTCCGGACGCTGGCCGAGCGGAACCCGTAGATGGCCTGGGCGTCGTCGCCCACGACGGTCAGGGCCGCCCCCGCCCCGCCGTCCACCGGGGCGCACAGGCCGGCGAGGATGTCGGCCTGGATGCCGTTGGTGTCCTGGTACTCGTCGACAAGGACGTGGTCGTAGAGCCGGGCCAGGGCCGGACCGAGAGTCGGATGGGTGGTGGCCGCCCGCCAGAACAGCAGGAGGTCGTCGAAGTCGACCAGGCCGGCCGCCCGCTTGCGCGCGGTGTAGGCCCCGAAGATGGCGGCGATGGTCCCCACGTCCTGGCCACACCAGGGAAAGGCGCTCCCGACGACGTCGGCCAGCGGGGCGCCGGCATTGACCACCCGGGAGTAGATCGAGGCCAGGGTCTGGGCCTTGGGGAAGCGAGCGCGGCCGTCCCCAGCCGGGGCGTCGGTCGCCCGCACGTCGGCTCGCACCAGGCCCATCAGGTCGGTGGCGTCGCCGGCATCGATGACGGTCCACTCCTCGCCCAGGCCGACGGCGGCGCCGTGGACCCGCAGGAGGCGGTGGGCGACCGCGTGGAAGGTCCCCGCCTCCACCCGCCGGGCCACGCCCCCATCGGTGAGGGACCCGGTCCGGCGCACCATCTCATCGGCCGCCCGCCGGCTGAAGGTCAGCAGGGCGATGCGCTCGGGGGCCACCCCCTCGGCCAGAAGTCGGGCCAGGCGGGCCACCAGGGTCCTGGTCTTGCCCGTCCCCGCCCCGGCGACGACGAGCAGCGGGCCCCCATCGTGGTCCACGGCCTGCCGTTGCGCCCCGTTGAGCCCGTCCGCCCACGCGGGGCGGTCCGGGGCGATCACGTCGGTCACCCCAGCAGCGTACCGCAGCATCGAACGTGCGTTCGCTACGTCGGGGGGGCGGGCCGGTCAGGGCCTTCGGGATGGCACCATGGTGGGCCATGCCCCCGCCTCCCCCGGCCCTCGTCCTCGCGTCGCAGTCGCCCTCCCGGCTGCGGCTGCTGCGGGACGCCGGGATCGAGCCAGAGGTCGAGGTCAGCGGCGTGCCCGAGGATGACATCGACCCCGCCCGGCCCCGGGACCTGGTGGCCACCCTGGCCCGGCGCAAGGCGACCGCCGTCGCCGGCCACCGATCGGTGGGTCTGGTCCTCGGCTGCGATTCCGCTCTCGAGCTCGACGGGATCGGCCACGGCAAGCCGGCCGGTACCGCAGAGGCGGCGCAGCGGTGGCGGCGCATGAGCGGCTCGGAGGGCGTGCTCCACACCGGTCACTGCCTGATCGACGCGGCCACGGGGCGGATGGTGGAGGGGGTGGCGTCGACCGTCGTCCACTTCGCCCGGGTCGACGAGGACGACATCGACGCCTACGTCCGGTCGGGGGAACCACTCACCGTCGCCGGCGCCTTCACCCTCGACGGCCTGTCCGCTCCCTTCATCGACCGTGTCGACGGCGACCCGAGCAACGTCATCGGGCTGTCCCTGCCGCTGCTGCGCATCCTGCTGGGCGACCTCGGGGTGGCCATCACCAGCCTGTGGAACCGGGTCCCGCACCCGGCCGGCGGCCACCGGTGACGGGCATGACGACGGTGGCGACCGCCACCGGGCCGCTGCGGATCCGGACGCTGGTCCTGGACCTCCCCGTCGTCCTGGCCCCGATGGCCGGGGTCACCACCAGCGCCTTCCGTCGGCTGTGCGCCGGTTTCGGCGCCGGCCTGTACGTCAGTGAGATGGTCACGGCGCGGGCCCTGGTCGAGGGCAACGCCAGGACCATGCGGATGATCGGCTTCCGTCCCGACGAGGCCGTGCGCAGCGTCCAGCTCTACGGGGTGGACCCCGCCGTCGTCGGCCGCGCCGTGGACCGGCTGGTCGACGAGATCGGGGTGGACCACATCGATCTCAACTTCGGCTGCCCGGCGCCCAAGGTGACCAAGAAGGGCGGCGGGGCCGCCCTTCCCATTCACCGCCGGCTGTTGGCGGCGGTGGTCGGCAACGCCGTCCGCCACGCCGGCGCCGTCCCCGTCACCGTCAAGATGCGGATCGGGACCGACGCCCAACACCGGACCGCGGTGGCGTCGGGGCGGATCGCCGAAGACGAGGGGGCGGCGGCGGTCACCCTCCATGCCCGCACCGCAGAGCAGCTCTACTCGGGGCAGGCCGACTGGGCGGCCATCGCGGAGCTGAAGCAGGCGGTCACGACCATCCCGGTGCTCGGCAACGGAGACATCTGGGAGGGCTCCGATGCCCTGGCCATGATGGAGGCGACCGGCTGCGACGGTGTGGTCATCGGGCGGGGCTGCCTGGGCCGACCCTGGCTGTTCGCCGAGCTGGCCGATGTTTTCGCCGGCCGGCCGCCCCGTCCCCATCCCCCTCTCGGCGTCGTCGCCGAGACCATCGGCCGTCACGGCCGGATGCTGGTGGAGGACCACGGGGAGCAGCTGGCCATGCGCGAGCTGCGCAAGCACATCGGCTGGTACCTCACGGGGTTCGCGGTGGGCGGGGCCGCCCGTCGCGACCTGGCCCTGGTGTCGTCCCTGGCCGAGCTGGACGACCGGCTGGGCGCCCTCGAGCCCGGCCTGACCCTTCCCCCCGGGGCCCACCGGCTCCCCCGGGGCCACACCAACGGCCCCCGGCCCGTCGCCCTGCCCGCGGGCTGGCTCGACGATCCCGACGATCCCCGGCCCCCGGCCGGCGCCGACGCCTTCGTGTCCGGCGGCTGAGCAGAGGTGCCTCTTCGATGCCGGTGAGCTTCCGCGAGCGGGTGACGGCGGTGATCGTCGCCCTGGACGCCGGCCAGGTCGTGTCCTACGGCGACGTGGCCGCCGAGGCCGGCTACCCGGGAGCAGGGCGCGGCGTGGGGTCGGTGCTGGCCCACAGCGACGGGTTGCCCTGGTGGCGGGTGGTCACGGTCAACGGTCGCCTGGTACCGGGCCACGAGGCCGAGCAGACGCGGCGCCTGCGGGCCGAGGGTGTCGCCATCACCGACGGCCGGGTTCAGGTCACGCCCCGCAGCCCTGCCCGAGCAGCCCGTGACCGTTCCCGTATGCTCTCTTCGATGCCAGCCCAGTCTGCCCTCTCCGGGGACGCCTCCCCTGCGGGGCACTAGGTGGCGTTGACCGCCAGGGACCTCCCGGCCTCGCCCGTGGCCGTCACGGTCATCGTGCCCACCCGCAACGAGTCACCCAACGTCGAGCTGCTCGTCGACCGCCTGACCAAGGCCCTCGGCACCAGCGGCGATTGGGAGCTGCTCTTCGTCGACGACTCCGACGACGATACCCCCCAGGCCATCGCCGCCCAGCGCCACCCGCAGCGGACCATCCGGCTCCACCACCGGCCCGCGGGTCGCCGTCCGGGCGGGCTGGGCGGCGCCGTGCAGGACGGCTTCGCGGCGGCCAGCGGCGAGGTCATCGTGGTCATGGACGCCGACCTCCAGCATCCTCCCGAGATCGTGCCGGCGCTGGTCACCGCCATCCAGGCCGGCGAGGCCGATCTGGTGGTCGGGACCCGCTTCGCCGACGCCGGGGAGAGCGCCGGGCTCTCGGGCCCGTGGCGCCGGGCCGTGTCGTCGTCCAGTCGCCGGTTGGTCCACGCCCTTATCCCCCGCTCCCGCCCCCTGACCGACCCCCTGAGCGGGCTGTTCGCCTTCGAGCGCTCCGTGATCGAGGGCGTGACTCTCGAGGCCAACGGGTTCAAGATCCTGCTCGAGGTGGTGGCCCTCGGTCACTGGCACCGAGCCGTCAACCTAGCCTACCGCTTCGACCGGCGCCACGCCGGTCGCAGCAAGGCCAGCCTGCACGAGGGCTGGCTGTTCAGCCAGCACCTGGCCCGCCTGGCTCAGCGCCACCGTCACGTCGACGGCCTCCCGCCCGTCATCGAGCGAAGCGACGCTGACCTCCCCATCAGCTGAAGCTCCCATGACGGCCGATCCTGAACCTCCCGTGAGCGTGTCCTTCGCCGCCATGATGGACCTCAGTCCCCACGACCCCGACACGTTCGTCGGAACCGGACCCCGGTACCCGTGGGGCGGCCTGTACGGGGGCCAGATCGTCGCTCAGGGCCTTCGCGCCGCAGCAATGACCGTGGACCCCGATGTCAGGGTCCATTCCCTCCACGCCTATTTCATCCGGCGGGGCGATGCCACCGAGCCCATCCGCTTCGAGGTGGACCGGCTGCGCGACGGGAGGTCCTTCACCACCCGTGCCGTCGTCGCCCGCCAGGCCGGCGGGGCCATCTTGAACATGTCAGCGTCGTTTCAGCGCTCCGGGCCGACCGAGCAGGTCCAGACGGCCACCCCGCCCGACGTGGCCAGCCCCGAGGGCCTCGAGCGCGACGGGTGGGCCCCGATCATCGAGCGGTCGCTGCTCCCGGTCGAGCCGGGCCGGTCGGCGGCGTGGATGCGCATCCCGGGCCTGGACGACGACCCGGTGCTCGGCGCCTGCGCCCTGGCTTACCTCTCCGACGATCTGGCCACCGACGCGGTGAGCTCGCTGCACGGTCGGGAGACCGGCGAGGGGCCCGACGCGTGGATCGGGATCAGCCTGGACCACGCCATCTGGTTCCAGGGTCCGCTCGTGCGTCGGACTGGCAGCTGCACCACTTCCGGGCCGACGCCCTGCTCGCGCCCCGCGGCCTGGCCGTCGGCCACATCTTCGACCGGTCCGGCAACCACCGCGCCACCGTCTCCCAGGAGGTCCTCCTGCGCCGAGCGGGCTGAGCTCGCCGGGGCCTCAGGAGGCCTTGCCCACCGCGGCACGGACGGTCGAGGTGACGTCGCCCAGGATGGTGTTGGACACGGGCATGGTGTCCGCATAGGCGAAGACCACGATCGTCGCCGCGGTGCGGACGACGGCGATGGTGAGTTGCTCCGTCCGCCCGTGGAGGTGGTACGTCCCATGGACGGTCTCGGTCTGGTCGCCGATCCCAGGGATGGTGAATGGCGTCAACGGGACGCTGACCTGGTTGGTGTACACGGCCACCGTCGGCGCCGGGCAGGATCCGAGGGTGGCGGCCAGGGACCGGTAGGCGGACGTGGCGGCGGGCACCGTGGCAAAGGCGTCGAGTTGCTCGTTGATCAGCGGCAGCCCGCCGAAGTAGGGGCCCTCGAGGAACTGTACGGCCTGGCGGGCCACCCCCTGAGGCTTTCCCAGCGGCGCCAGGCATCCCGATCCGGCCCACTGCTGGGCGCTCTCGGAGGGCACCGGGTGGTAATAGCCCCCCAGGTCGTTGGGGACGAGCAGGTTGGCTTCGAGGATCATGGCGCTCGGCACCATCACCGGCGGCACCGTGGTGGTGGGTGCGGGGACCGTGCCCCCGCCGGCGGCCGTGGTGGTGGGACCGGGGCGCGGGGCCGTCGATGTGCGAGCGGCCGGCCCCGACGCTTTGGTGCCTTGGGCGATCAGGCCCCCGACCCCGGCCAGGAGCAGGGCCAGGCACAGGGCGAAGGTGACACGAATCACGGTCCGCACCGATCAGGACCTGGTGTGGCGCTTGGCGGGCGTGACCGACACCGTCTCCCCCGGCTCCACCGGCCCCTCGAGGATGCGCACCACCAGCTGGCCATTGACCAGCGACGCCTCCACCCCTCCGCCGAAGCCGTCGGGAAGGTCGAGCTGGCGCTCGTAGGCACCGTAGGTCCACTCGTGGAGCAGGTACTCCCGCTCCGCCGCGTTCCGCAGCCGGGCCTTGATGCTCAGGTGCCGGCCCGTCCGCTCCACCACGACGTCGTCGGGCGTCACCGCCGGGGCCACTGCCACCACCACGACGGCGTGGGGGGCCTGGTACATGTTGACCGGGATGGTCTGGGAGGCGAGACCTGCCTCGCCGGCGGGATCAGAGCTCATGGGCGGGTTGTAGCCGAAGCGGGGGACGGTGCGCAACGCCTCGGCCGCGGACGCGGTGTCCGCCAGCCCTTGATCGGCTCGCCGCCATCGCCTACCGTCACCTCCAGCAGGCGGGCGTCCGGGCCGGTGATCGTTCGGGGGAACGGTGGGGGTGTCACCGGGCCCAGACGCGCTGCGAGGGCCCAGCGGGGGGAGCCGGGCCCTCGAGCATCTGCTCAAACAACCAGCCGGGGGGACAGCCGGTTGGAGCAACTCCAGTATGCCCGGGGCCCCGCCATCTGTCCAATGGTTTACAGAGACACAACCCATCGCTCCTGGCGATAGTGAGGTCTCAGGACAGCGGTTGGTTCCTCCCGATGAGGCGCTCGATGGCGGCGGCGGCGGCCAGATCGGTCTCGGTGACCCCGCCCGAGCTGTGGGTCGAGAGGGCGAAGCGCACCGTCCGCCACCGGATGTCGATGTCGGGATGGTGATCCATGGCCTCGGCCACCTGGGCCACGGCGGTGACCAGCTCGACGGCAGCGAGGAAGTCGGCCATGGTCGCCGTCCGCACGATCGTCGACTCGTCGCCCTCCCATCCCGGCAGCCCCTCCAACCCGGCCGCGACCTGCCCGGCGTCGAGACGCTCGCGGGAGGGGGGTGAGGGTGGGGACGGGGTGTCTGGGTAGTCGGCCATGCTCCCGGTCTACACTGTGGAAGACGCGCCGGGGAGTCTGGTCGGCATTCGAACCTGGGGAAAGGGCCGGCTCCATGCGCACCGTCGAGATGTGTTGTCCCTCGTGGTGCTGGCGACGCTGGTGGCCGCCCTCGACCATGAGCGGGGGGGTCGGTCATCCCGGTGTCGATGTCCGAGTCGCCGGCGAGCTGGAGCGTGACGCTGCGTCGTGCGCCGGACACCACTACCCTCCCCAAGAGTGTCTGTGCCCGATTCTCGTTCACCCACGAACACCAGCGCCCGGCGGGCGGCGGTGGAGCGGGCCATCCTCGATGCGGCCGAGGCGCTGCTGGCGGAAGAGTCGTTCCATGCCCTGACGGTCGAGGACGTCATGAAGAAAGCGGGCCTGACTCGCACCGCCTTCTACCGGTACTTTCCCGACCTCGAAGCGGTCCTCCTGCGACGGATGACGGAGCTGCACGCCGAGTTGGCCGAGGCTGCCAACCTGTGGCTGGACCTCGACGCCGAACCCACCGAGTCCATCCTGGCCGGCAACACCGGCCTGGCCGAGGTCTACAACCACCACGGCCGCATCCTGCTGGCCTTCGCCGATGCCGCCGGCCGCGGCCCGGAGATCGAGATGGCCTGGCATGAGACGGTCCACAGCTTCGTGGCGCCGGTCGTGGCCCGGATCGAGGACCTGCAGGCGCGGGGCCTGACCCATGTGCCCAACATCGAGGAGACGGCCCGAGCCCTGGTGTGGATGAACGAGCGCTACCTGTTGGAGACCTTCGGCCGGCGCAGCGGCGCCGACGTGGGCCTCGCGGCCCAGACCCTGTCGGAGATCTGGCACCGGGTCCTCTTCGCCGCCTGAGGTGAGCTTTCCCTGGGAGGCGATCGACGGCGGCGCCGGTGGTCTCGCTCGTCGCGACGAGATGAAGCCGGATGGGCGCCGGCTGACCCTCTACCGCCTCGGGAGCGGCGAGGCCGTCCGGGAGGACCGTGACGGCACCGGAGCCTCGGACGAGACCGACGCCGGCCGTGAACGACACCCGTGACCGAGCGGCGCTACGACCCGACCACCGGCGAATGGGTCACCTTCGCCACCCATCGTCAGAGCCGGACCTACAAGCCGCCCGCCGACTTCTGCCCGCTGTGCCCGACCCGGCCCGGCGCGGCCGAGACCGAGATCCCCCATCCCAGCTTCGAGGTGGTGAGCTTCGACAACAGGTTCCCGTCGTTCGGCGGTCACGCGCCACCCCCGAGCATCGGCGGCACCGACCTCTACCCCGTCGAGCCCGCGTCCGGTCGTTGCGAGGTCGTCGTCTACTCCGACGACCACGACACCACGTTCGCCGAGCTGAGCGCGGAGCGGATCAGGATGCTCGTCGATGTCTGGGTCGACCGCTGGCAAGCCCTCGGAGCCCAGGACGACATCGGCTACGTCATGCCGTTCGAAAACAAGGGCGAGGTCGTCGGCACCACCCTGTCGCATCCCCACGGCCAGATCTACGGCTACCCCGAGGTCCCTCCCCGACCGCTCCGGGAGCTACGGGCCGCGCAGGCCCACCTGGGGCGCACGGGTCGCTGTGTGGAGTGCGATGTGGTGGCAGCCGAGATGGCCGACGGGCGGCGCCTGGTCGACACCGACGCCGGCTGGGTGGCGTGGGTGCCGTTCTGGGCCCGCTTCCCCTACGAGGTCCACATCGCCCCCCGCCGTCACCGCCCCTCGCTGGGTCACCTGGAGGAGCCGGACCGGGCCGCGTTGGCCCGGGTGTTGCAGACCGTCGCCCGGTCCTACGACGCCCTCTGGGGCTTCTCCCTGCCCTATGTCATGGCCTTCCACCAACGCCCCACGAACGACGACGAGGCATGGGACCCCGTCAGCCACCTTCATGTCGAGTTCTCGCCCCCCAACCGCAGTGCCGACCAGCTCAAGTACCTGGCCGGCTCGGAGTTGGAGGGCGGGGCGTTCGTCACCGATGTCGCCCCCGAGGACGCTGCGGCCCGGCTTCGTGAAGCGCGAGACCGGGTCGGCCCCGGGCTCCGATGACCGTCGCCGACTCGTTCCGCTCGATCGTCGGCCATGCACCCAACGGCGTCTGGCAGGCACCGGGGAGGGTGAACCTGATCGGCGAGCACACCGACTACTGCGGCGGGTTCGCCATCACCTTCGCCATCGACCGCCAGACGAGGGTTGCGGTCGGGCGACGCTCCGACCGCCGGGTGCGGGCCTGGTCCACCTCGGCACCGAGAGACGAGCCGCTGGTCGCCGATCTCGACGCCCTGGTCCCGGGGCGGGGCACGTCGTGGGCCCGCTACCCCTTCGGCGTGCTGTGGGCTCTCGGGGCCGAAGGGGTCGACGTCGGGGGTCTCGACCTGGTGGTCGACTCCACGGTGCCCATCGGCAGCGGCCTGTCCTCCAGCGCGGCGCTGGAGGCGGCCGTGGCCGTCGCCGTCGACGATCTGGCCGACTCCGGGCTCGGCACTCTCCGTCTGGCCACCCTCTGCCACCGGGCCGAGTCCGACTATGTCGGTGCGCCCACCGGCCTGCTCGACCAGCTGGCGGTCCTGGGGGCGGCCGCGGGCCACGGCCTGTTCATCGACTTCCGCAGCCTCGAGGTCCGCCACCTGCCCCTGGCCCTCGGGCCCCTGACCGTCGTCGACACCGGCGTCCGGCACGCCAACACCGACGGCGCCTACGCGGCGCGGCGCCGGGCCTGCGAGGACGCGGCCGCGGCCCTGGGCGTCCCTCAGCTCCGCGATGCCGATGAGGTCCTCGTCGACCGCCACCTGACGGGGGTGCTGACCCGCCGCGCCCGCCACGTCGTCACCGAAGACATCCGCGTCGTCGAGACCGCCCGGCGCCTGGGCGCAGGTGAGGACATCGGCGACCTCCTCGACGCGTCCCACGACTCCCTCCGCGACGACTTCGAGGTCTCCTGCCCGGAGCTGGACACGGCCGTGGCATCGGCCCGGTCCGCGGGCGCCACTGGCGCCCGCATGACCGGCGCCGGGTTCGGGGGAGCGTGCATCGCTGTGGGCGTCGCCGCCGACGCCGTCGACGAGGTCGTCACCGCCGCCTTCGCCGGCGAGGGCTACGAGACCAAGCCGACGACCTTCGCGGTGGTGCCGTCACCGGGGGCCGGGCGCCTGTCGTAACCGCAGACCAGCAGGAAGACCTCGGCGGTGGCGATGACACCGACCACCACGCTCAGCTCCCGCTGGCGGAGCAGGCCCGGACCGATGCTCTTCAGACCCAACGGGCCGGCACGTCCGAGGTCGCCACGGATCCGGCGACGGCCCTCGTGGAGCAGGAGGCCTAAGAGGTGGAGGCCAACACGAAGTCACGGGACTCGTGGGTGGGCCCCAGGTAGCGGCTGGCCGGGCGCTGCATCTTTGGATACAGCTTGACCCCGCTGACCTGGCCGGAGACCTCATGCAGGTAGAAGTTGAAGGTCACCCACTCCGGGTTGATGTCGAGGGTCATGGCCCGCACGGCACCGGCCCGTTGCAACGATTCGGCCAGGGCCCGAGCACTCAGCGCCGGGCCGGCCACGTAGACAAGGCCCCCGCGGGCGGTCACGCCCACCCCCGAGCGGGCCACAACGGTGTTGGACCCGATGGTCGTACCGAAGATCTTGGAGTCAGCGTAGGTGGCGGCAGGAGCGGCCTGCCCCTTGTCGACGATGGGGACCAGGTTCTGCATGACGGCGTGCACGTTGGAGCTCATGCGCACCTCGCTGTCCCAGGTGCCGACGTCGACGTGGCCGTCGTTGTAGAAGACCAGCGAAGAGGCACCCGGCTGCAGCGTCCCGACGGTCTGGCCGTCCAGGTAGAAACCACCGTGGGCATCCTGGGTCCGGAAACCGCCGTTGAAGGCGGCGGCCGCGGTGGAGGCCTGGGCCGGGGTGATGAAGGGGCTCTCCGTCCACGATCCGCCCGGCTCCTGGGCCCCAGGGACCAGCGAGAAGTGGAGCAGGGTCGGATCCATCCACACCGCGGAGGTGATCTGGCTGGTAAAGATGTCGTCCGCCCGGAACTGCGCCTCGTACATCGGTGCCAGCCCGTTGACCAACGGACCCGTCGGCACCCATTGGCCCTCGTTGGCCAGATGGTTACCGGTGACGAGGGCCACCGGGGCGGGTACCGCGAGGTGGTCCCCCCGGGGGCCTTTGCTCACCGGGGCGGGCACAACGTTGTTGAGCCCTTTCGGCTGGCCACCCTTGGACGGCGCCTGGTGCTTGTAGTACCACGACTCGATCGGCGTCACCACGAACGCGGCGTGATGGGCCCGCAGCCAGTCGGCCCACTTGGCCTTGAAGTCCTCGTTGCCGGGCGTGGTGGCGGCCCCGACGACCGAGACGAAGATCAGAAGGAAGACGAAGCTCACCGCAGCCAGGGGAAGGAACCGGCGCCGGAACCTACGGCGGCGCTCGGCCATGCGCCGGGCCATGATGGCCCGGGGCACGGGCTGAAAGGCCCGCTCGTACATCTCGTCGGTCATGGGGACTCCCGCGCCCCAGGGGGCAGCGCGGCGATCAGGTCCGGGCGGTGCCGGTCCACATGGTCAAAAGGGGGCAGCGCCCGGTGCGTCGGCAGGGGCGACCACGGATACATCCCTTGATTCTCGCGGGCGCGGCCACCGTTGCGGTGTCATGCACGCTGTCGCAGCGCTGTCACCCCGGTTGCCTACGATGGGCCCCCCATGTTGTCGACCCATCGGGCGGAGCGGTCGGACCGTTTGGTCGACGGTCTCGCCGCCGTCCTGCGGACACCGAGTGGCGACCCGTTCACCCCCGAGGTCGTGGCCGTGCCCACCCGAGGCGTCGAGCGATGGCTGACCCAGCGCCTCTCGGCCACCCTGGGCGCATCGAATGGCGGCCACGACGGGGTGTGCGCCAACGTCGACTTCCCGTTCCCCGGCACGCTGACGGATCGGGCCCTGGCGGCGGCGACCGCGATCGACCCTGATCGCGACCCCTGGTCGGTCCAGCGCTCGGTGTGGCCCCTCCTGGGCGTCGTGGACCGCCACCTCGGCGAGGACTGGCTGGCACCCCTCGCCGGCCATCTCGGCCGCGTGGCTCCCGCGCCACCACCACCCCGGGCCGGCGCCGGTCTCGGGGGCGATGCCGGCCCGCCGGGCGGCCCCGCCGAGGACCCGAGAAGGGCCCGCCGCTTCGCCGTGGTGCGTCATCTGGCCGACCTCTTCGACCACTACGGCGTGCACCGGCCGGGCATGATCTGCGCCTGGGCGGAGGGCCGGGACACCGACGAGGCGGGACGGACCATCGTGGAGGATCTGCGCTGGCAGCCGCCACTGTGGAGAGCGTTGCGGGTCGCCGTAGGAGTTCCGAGCCCGGCCGAGCGACTCGAACCCGCATGCACCCTGTTGCGAACGGACCCAGACCTCGTCGACCTTCCATCCCGCCTGTCCCTGTTCGGCCTGACCCGGCTTCCCGCCAGCTACTTGGAGGTCCTGGCCGCGCTGGCCGTCCGGCGCGACGTGCACCTGTGGCTCCTGCACCCGTCGTCTGCGTTGTGGACTCGCCTGGCCGGTCTTCACGAACCCTTGAGGACCCCCGTCCGCAACCCGATCCCGGACCGAACCCGGTCGGCGCCGCCAGCCCCCGCAGTCGTCCTCCCGACGAGGTCCGAGGGCAGCTCGGGAGTCCCGGAGCACCCTCTCCTCGCGTCGTGGGGGCGCGACGCCCGCGAGATGCAGGTCGTCCTGTCCTCGGTTCCCATCGACCACGACGAGGCGCTCGGGGCCGTCGACGCCCCCGCCACGCTCCTGGGCCGGATCCAGGCCGACATCCGGGCCGACCGGCCCCTGCCGGCGGCGCCGCCCCGGGGAGGAACGGCGCCGCCCCATGGAGGAACGGCGCCGCCCCATGGAGGAACACCGCTCGGGGAAGCGGACCAACACTTCCGGCTCGGTCCCGACGACCGCAGCATCCGGGTCCATGCCTGCCACGGTCCCACCCGGCAGGTCGAGGTTCTGCGCGACACCATCCTGCACCTGCTGAGCGACGACCCGACCCTCGAAGGGCGCGACGTCATCGTGCTCTGTCCCGACATCGACACCTTCGCCCCGATCATCTCCGCCACCTTTGGTCTCGGCCCCGGCGGCGACGGCCACCACGGCCACGAAGACGGGGACGGTGCCGGCGCGGGCGGCTCCGATCTCCGGGTCCGCCTGGCAGACCGCTCTCTGCGCCAGACCAACCCGGTCCTGCAGGCGGTGACCCACATCCTGACCATGGTGGGTTCACGGGTCGGAGCCTCGAGCGTGCTCGACCTGGCCGGCATGGTCCCCGTCCGGGAACGCTTCCGCCTCGACGACGACGACCTGTCCACCATCAGCGAGTGGGTGCGCCACGCCGGGATCCGGTGGGGTCTCGACGGACCTCACCGGGCCCCATACCACCTCCAGGACGTCGAGGCCAACACCTGGCGGTGGGGCACGGACCGTGTCCTGGCCGGCGTTCTCATGGCCGCCGACGACGGCCCGCCGGTCGACGGGACCCTCCCTCTCGACATCGCCGGGTCGCCCGACGTGAGCCTGGTCGGACGGCTGGGCGAGCTCGTCGACCGCCTGGCTGACACCCTCGACCGACTCTCCCGGACCCAGACCGTCCCCGAATGGGTGGAAGCCATCGCTGCGGCTGCCGACGCCCTGCTGGCCACGTCGGGATCCGACCGCTGGCAGCGCCAACAGCTCGACACCATGCTCAGCGAGGTGCTCGACCAGTCCGTCCCCACCGGGGAGGTGGTCCTGTCGCCCCCAGAGGTGGGTGAGCTGTTCGCCGATCGGCTCAAGGGTCGACCCACCCGCGCCAACTTCCGCACGGGCCATCTGACCATGTGCACCCTCGTTCCCATGCGTTCGGTGCCGCACCGGGTCGTGTGCCTCCTGGGCCTCGATGACACCGTCTTCCCCCGAGGGGACCGTCCCGACGGCGACGACCTGCTCAGCCGCCATCCCCGGGTGGGCGACAGTGACCCCCGCAGCTCCGACCAGCAACTTCTCCTCGACGCCCTGCTGGCCGCCGAGGATCACCTCGTCATCACCTACACCGGGCGAGATGAGCGCACCAACGAGGTCCGCCGCCCTGCCATTCCCGTCGCCGAGCTGCTGGATGTGGCCGAGAGGACCGCTACCGACCCCAGCGGGCGCGCCGTCACTGACCGTCTGGTGGTGCATCACCCGCTGCAGCCCTTCGACGCCCGCAACTTCACCCTGGGCGCACTCACCCCGGCGCAGCCGTGGAGCTTCGACGCAGCCCAGCTTGCCGGCGCCCGGGCGGCCGCCGAACCACGCCATCCCCCCGAGGCATTTCTTCCGGGCCCGTTGTCGCCCGTGACAACCGATCTGGTCAACCTGAACGACCTGGCCTCCTTCGTCCGCCATCCCGTCCGAGCCTTCCTCCGCGGTCGTCTCGGGGTCAGCCTGCCCCGACCCGACGACGAGACCGACGACAGCCTCCCCATCGATCTGGGCGGGCTGGAGCAGTGGGGCGTGGGGGATCATCTGCTGCGCCGCCAGCTGGCAGGGTGGAGCGCCGCTGACGCGGAGGCGTCAGAGCTGGCCGGGGGAGCCTTGCCGCCCGGCTGGCTGGGCCAGCGTCGCCTGGCCGCCGTGGCGGAGATCGTGGCGGCCCTGGTGAGCGAGGCCGGCGGCCCCGGCCCCGACCGGCGCCTCCCCGGACCCAGGGAGGACGACGACATCGTCGACGTTGCCGTCGAGCTGCCCAGCGGGCGGACCCTGGCCGGCACGGTGAGCGGCCGGCGCGGCCCCGTGGTCAACACCGTGACCTTCTCGCGCCTCAAGGGATCCCACCGCTTGGAGGCCTGGGTCCGCCTGCTCGCACTCAGCGCCGCCCACCCCGAGAGACCGTGGTCTGCTCGCATCGTCTCCCGCCCCGAGTACGGGGGTCGGATGTTGGCCAAGCGGACGGTCCTGGCCCCCCTCGGCGCCGACCAGGGAGAGCGCCGTCGGCTGGCCATGGCCCACCTCGAGATCCTCACTGACCTGTGGGCCCGAGGGATGAGCGAACCTCTTCCCCTCTACGCCGCCACCTCGGCAGTGTGGGCCCGCAATGAGCGGGAACAGGCCGAGCCACTCGCCCAGCGGTGCTGGGAGGGGGAGTTCGAGCGCGAGGGCGAGCGGGGCGATCCCGAACACCGCCTCGTGCTCGGAGCCCGGATCGACTTTCGGACCCTGCTCGACACAAAGCCCGGGGCCGACGAGAACGGCCCCGGCTGGGCTACTGCGGAACGCAGCCGGTTCGGCCTCCTGGCCCATCGCCTCTGGGACGGGCTCATCGCCCACGAGGCATCCTCGTGACCACCGCCGACGGCTCGGTGACCCCGGCCGGGAACCCCGCCACCGGCCCGGGCGGGCCGGGCGCCATGGCCGAGTTCGACCTCTACGGACCGCTGCCCGAGGGCACGACGATCCTCGAAGCCAGCGCCGGGACAGGCAAGACGTTCGCCATCGCCGCCCTCGCCGTCCGCCATCTGGCGGCGGGGGTGCCCGCCGACGCCCTGCTCATTGTGACCTTCACCCGGGCGGCCACCGGCGAATTGCGCGACCGGGTGCGCGACCGGCTGGTGTCGGCTACCCACGGGCTGCGCGCCGTGGTCGAGGGTGGCGAGCCTTCCGACGACCTGGTCCGGCTGCTGTGCGCCGACGGCGACGCTCGCACCGCTGTGCATCTCGAGCGCCTCACCCGTGCCGCAGCGGCGTTTGACACGGCCACCATCACCACGACCCACGGGTTCTGCGCCCTGGTCCTCGGTGGCCTGGGAACAGCCGGGGACCTGGGCACCGGATGGCGCCTGGTCGACAGCGTCGACGACCTCACCGATGAGGTGGTCGATGATCTGTACCTCCGCCACTACCTCCAGTCCCGGAACGATCCAGAGGTCACCATCACCAGGCGGGATGCCGGCAGGGCGGCCCGGTCCGCGGTAGGCAACCCCCGGACAACCCTGGCCCCTGCCGGAGCCGAGCGCGACAGCCCCGCCAACCTTCTGTACCGGCTGGCCACCAGGGCCACCGACGAGGTCAGCCGGCGGCTGCTGGCCCGCAGCACCCTCGGCTACGACGACCTGCTGACCCGGCTGTGCCAGACCCTCGAGGATCCCCTCCGGGGCCCGGCCGCCGCCCGCCGCCTCCGGGAGCGCTATCAGGTGGTGCTGGTCGACGAGTTCCAGGACACCGACCCCGTGCAATGGGACATCATCCACCGAGCCTTCGACGGCGCGGTCAACCTGGTGCTGATCGGGGACCCCAAGCAGGCCATCTACGCCTTCCGCGGCGGTGACGTCCATGCCTACCTGCAGGCATGCCGGTCGGCGTCCACCCGGGCGACCCTCGGCGTCAACTGGCGCAGCGACCAGGGGCTCATCGACGCTCTCGGTGCCCTGTGGAACGGCGTGGCCCTCGGTCATCCCGAGATCGTCGTCCGCCCGGTGCGGGCCGCCCCTGACCACCAGAGCAGCGGCCTGGTCGATCTGGCCCACCCCCAGCCTCTCCGGCTGCGGCTCCTTCGCCGCCGTGATCACCCCCGGCTGCTCAACGTTCAGTCCCGGACGTTCAAGATGGACCGGGCCCTGGCCGCCGTGGCCGTTGACCTGGCTGCCGATGTGGCCTCGACCCTGGCCGGCGGTGGGCGTCTCGCGCCATCCCCTGCCGGCGGGGCCATGGGCCGGGCCCTGCTCCCCCGCGACATCGCGGTGCTGGTTGACCGCAACGACGAGGCCGAGGTGATGCACGCCGCCCTCCGCCAGGAAGGGGTGCCGGCGGTGATCGCCGGATCGGGGCCCGTCCTAGCTACCACCGCGGCCCACGATTGGCTGGCCCTGCTGGCGGCGCTGGAGCTGCCATCGTCGGTTCGCAGGGCCAGGGCGGCAGCCCTGACCCCCTTCGTCGGCTGGACTGCGCAACAACTGAGCCTGGCCGACGACGCCCACCTCGACGATCTCACCATCCGCCTGCACCGCTGGGCCGACCTGCTGAACCGGCGAGGGGTCGCCGTGCTCACCGAGACGATCCTGGCCACCGAAGACCTTCCGGCGCGCCTGCTCCGGCGGGTCGGCGGGGAGCGGCGCATGACCGACCTGCGTCACGTGGCCGAGATCCTCCACCGCCAGAGCACCGAGGCCCAAGTCGGGGTCTCGGCCCTCACGACGTGGTTGCGCCACCGCGTCGCCGATCCCACGGTCGACATCGGGGAGAACCTGGGTTCGCGGCGCCTCGATTCGGACTCCGAGGCCGTCCAGGTGCTGA
This sequence comes from Acidimicrobiales bacterium, assembly GCA_051000755.1. Taxonomy (GTDB): domain Bacteria; phylum Actinomycetota; class Acidimicrobiia; order Acidimicrobiales; family Palsa-688; genus JALZAH01. Next base: position 20,076 of record JBPCNZ010000128.1, read on the forward strand.
CCGTTCACCGCAGCAAGGGTCTCGAGTTCCCGATCGTCTACCTCCCCTGCATGTGGCGGGTGCGGAGCCTGCAGCGAAACGAGGTTCTCACCTTCCACGACATCCACAACCAGAACCGGCGGACCGTCGACGTCGGGGGCGAAGCCGGCCCGGGCCGGGCCGAGCGGTTCCAGCAGGCCGGCGAGGAGCAGGACGGTGAGGATCTCCGCAAGGCGTACGTGGCGCTGACCCGGGCCCGCCATCAGGTCGTGGTGTGGTGGTTGGCCGCCCAGAACACGCAAAAGGCGGCTCTGTCCCGCCTGATCCTCCGGTCCCGAGGGGCGCAGCCGCCGGCGAAGGTGAAAGACGAAACGTTCACCGCGGCGATCGAGGAGCGCTTCGCTCCGGTCCGCCACCTGGTCGATCTCAGCTGGGTGACAGGGCCGCAGGGACCGGGCCCCTCGCCAGCCATGGCGGCCGGCGCCGATCTGTGCGCCCGGCGCTTCGAGCGGGCCCTCGACACGACGTGGCAGAGAACGTCCTACACCGGCCTCACCCGCCGAGCCCACGGCACGGTGGCCACCAACCCGGTGGTCGGTGAGGAGCCAGGAAGGCAGGGCCCGGACGACGAGTGGTTGCCCACCACCGCCGATCTCGGCGCCCCCGCCGATCTCGGCACCCCCGCCGAGTCCGAACGATCTCTTCGGGCCATTGCCTCACCGATGGCCACCCTCGCCGGCGGGGCCGCTTTCGGCACCGCCGTCCATGCCGTGCTCGAAGCGACCGATTTCACCGCGCCTGATCTCGGCGCCGAGCTGGCCACCCAGCTGGCCGGGCGGATGCCCACCGACGGTGGCCAGCCCAACGACGAGACCGCTCTCGCCTTGGCTCTGACCGCGGCCATCGAGACCCCCCTCGGTCCTGCTACGTCTGGTACCCGGCTACGGGACGTCGGCCGAGCGGACCGCCTCGACGAATTGACGTTCGAGCTTCCCCTCGTCGGCGGGGACCGTTCCGAGGGCGAAGTCACCATGGCCGCCATCGCCGCCCTGCTCCGCCGCTCCATCCCTACCCACGACCCGCTCGGCTCCTACGCCGACCGCCTGGACGACCCGCAGCTCGCCGCCCACCTGCGGGGTTACCTGACGGGCAGCATCGACGCCGTCCTGCGCCTCCCGCCCGCCGAGGGGGCCATGAGGTCCCGCTTCGCGATCGTCGACTACAAGACCAACTGGCTGGGTGTCGCCGACGAACCGCTCAGCGCCTGGCACTATCGCCCGTCGGCCCTCAACGACGCCATGCAGCGCGCCCACTACCCCCTCCAGGCCCTGCTGTACCTGACCGCTCTCCACCGCTTCCTCCGGTGGCGGTTGGCCGGCTACGACCCCGAGATCGACCTCGGGCCGGTGCTGTACCTGTTCCTCCGGGGCATGACGGGGGCCCATGTGCCGCAGGTGGACGGAAAACCGTGCGGGGTGTTCACCTGGGTGCCCCCGCCCGGCCTGGTCGGCGATCTCAGCGACCTGCTCGATCGGGGCGTGAGCGGGCCCCGGGTCGGGTCGGCGCCCGAACAAGCGGCGTCGCCCGAACCGGTCGTTCCCCGACCATGAGCGCCGAGGCAGGGACCGACCCCTTCGATGTCGATGTCGCCATCAACACCCCGGCGGGCCTCGAGCCCTTCGCCGCCGCCGGGCTCCTGGGTCTCAGCGACATCCACGTGGCCCGGTGGGTGTTGGCCCGCCACCCCGACGACGCCGTCGGTCTGGCCACCGCCCTGGCCGTGCGGGCCCTGCGCCTCGGCAACGTCTGCCTCGACCTCCGCCGGGTCCGTCACACCGTTACCGCCGACACCGCCCTTCCCGGCGGCGCCGCCCACGAACTCGGCGACGGGGACCACCTGCCGTGGCCGGATGTCGACGACTGGCTGACCCGCCTCCGGGCCAGCGAGGCGGTGGCTGACGGTGATGCGGACCCGGCCCGCCGACCCCTTCGCCTGGTTGGCGACCGCCTGTACCTGGATCGTTCCTGGCGCCAAGAACGCCTGGTGGCGGCGGACCTGGCCCGGCGGGCCGCCACTCCCGTGAGCGGCGTGAATCTAGCGGAATTGGCCACCGGCCTGGCCCGCCTGTACCCCGGCGGGGTACCGGACCTCCAGCGTCTGGCCGCGGCCGCCGCCGTCCTCCGGCGGTGCTCGGTGCTGGCCGGCGGGCCGGGGACCGGAAAGACGACGACGGCGGCGCGCATCCTGGCGCTCCTCGACGACCAGGCGGGGGCGGCCGGCACGAACCTTCCCCGGGTGGCCCTGGCCGCCCCGACCGGCAAGGCCGCCGCCCGCCTGCAACAGTCGGTCAACGCCGAGGCGGCCACCCTCGACGTGGCCGACGATCGGCGTCGGCGCCTCGCGGCGCTGGAGGCGACCACCCTGCACCGCCTGCTCGGGCGGCGCCCCGGGCCCGAGGGCCGCTTCTACCACGATCGGCGCAACCGCCTGCCCCACGACGTGGTCGTCGTCGACGAGACGTCCATGGTCTCCCTGGCCCTGCTCGCCGCCCTGATCGACGCCCTGCGCGCCGACGCCCGCCTGGTGCTGCTCGGTGACCCCGAGCAGCTGGCCTCGGTGGAGGCGGGGGCGGTCCTGGCTGACATCGTCGGGCCGGTCATCAACGGCCTCGTCATGGGGACCACCAGCCGGTCGGTCCTGACCACGGTGACCGGTCATGTGGTGGACGCCGAGGAGGCGCCTGCCGGGGTCGGCATAGGCGACGGCATCGTGGTGTTGCGGCGCGTGCACCGCTTCGGGGCCGTGATCGCAGCGCTGGCTGAGGCCGTCCAGGCCGGGGACCCCGATGAGACCTTGCATCTCCTGGATGGATCCCATCCCGAGCTGGCATGGGTCCACGACGACGGCCCGAACACCGACGGCTGGCCCGACACCAGCCCGCCGCCCAACGCCAGCCGGCCGCCGGACACCGAGCGGCAGGGCGCCGCCGACATGGCTTCCATCCGCCGTCTGGTGGTGGGGGCCGGGCGCGACGTGCTCGACGCCGCAGGGGCGGGAGACGGCGCCGCGGCCCTGGCGTCCCTCGCCACCCTGCGGATCCTCTGCGCCCACCGGCGGGGCCCGCACGGGGTTTCAGCATGGGCGGACCGGGTCGACGGTTGGTTGATCGGCGCCCTCGGCGACCGCCGGGCCGCCGAGGCGTGGTACGTCGGGCGACCCATCCTGGTGACCGCCAACGACCACGAGCTGGGCCTGGCCAACGGTGACGTGGGCGTGGTGATCCGGGACGCCGACGGCGAGCGCCGGGTCGCCTTCGACCGCCACGACCGCGTCGCCGACGTCAGCCCCGCCCGGCTGCGGGCCTTCGAGACCGTGCACGCCATGACCATCCACAAGAGCCAGGGTTCGCAATTCGACCATGTGGTGGTGGTCCTGCCCGAGCCGGGCTCCCCGTTGCTGACCCGCCAGCTCTTCTACACCGCGGTGACGAGGGCCCGCCACGGGGTCACGGTCGTCGGCAGCGAGGCGGCCATCCGCACCGCGGTCGACACCCGGATCGCCCGGGCGTCCGGGTTGGCCGGGCGCCTGTGGGGTTCTACCTCCCTGGCCGCATCCCCCGCAGGGCCCCATGGTCCCGGCAGCCGGCCTTCCATCCGGTGGGGGTCACCACCACGTTGAGGCGCCGCCCACAGGTCGGGCAGTACCGGGGTGGCTCGTAGCGCCCGGTGCAGGCCCCTCCCGTCGGGCAGGCGGTCCCGGCGCCACCGCAGCCGGTGCAGTGCGGGCCTGGGGGTGACGGGGCCACCGGGCTCAGATGGCGGAGGAGAGAGCGCCGATGGGCATCCGCAGATCGGCCAGCATGGCCAGGTCCTCGGCCGGGGCCCGGCCCAGCGTGGTCAGGTAGTTGCCGACGATCAGGGCGTTGATGCCGCCGGTCATGCCTATGGCCTGGAGCTCTCCGAGTGTCAGCTCCCGGCCGCCGGCGTAGCGCAGGATCGTGGCCGGCAACCCCAGGCGGAACAGGGCGATCCACCGGAGGGCGTCGAGGGCCCGAACCGGCTTGCGGATGGCGAGCGGCGTGCCCGGCCGGGGATCGAGGAAGTTCATCGGGACCTCTGCTGGGTCCAGCTCCGCCAGCTGGCCGATCAGCTCCAGGCGCTGGGCGTCGGTCTCGCCCATGCCGAGAAGGACCCCGCAGCACAACTCCATGCCTGCCTGCTTCACGTCCTGGCAGGTCTGCCACCGCTCGTCCCAGGTGTGGGTGGTGACGATCTCGGGGAACTTGGATCTCGCCGTCTCCACGTTGTGGTTGTAACGGTGGGCGCCGCCGGCGGCCAGGCGCTCCGCTTGTCCGGGCTGGAGGATGCCGGCGGAGACGGCGACGTTGAGCCCGGTCTCGGCCGCGACCAGGGGAACGAGATCGAGGATGCGACCCATGGTCCGCTCATCGGGGCCCCGGACGGCCAGGACGATGCAAAACTCGCTGGCTCCCAGCGCCGCCGTCTCCCGGGCTGCGGCCAGCACCTCCTCGGTGTCGAGGAACGGGGTGGCCAGCACCGGGGTGTCGAACCGGGAGGACTGGGCGCAGAAGTGACAGTCCTCGGGACAGCCGCCGGTCCGGGCCGAGAGGATGCCTTCCACCTCCACCGTCGGGCCGCACCAGGCCAGGCGCACCTCGTGGGCGAGCGCGGCCAGGCTGGGGACCGCCTCGTCACCCACGCCGGCCAGAGCCGCCAGCTCGTCGGCGCTGAGACGCCGACCCTGTCCGATGAGGGCATGGCGGGCGGCGGCGAACGTGGCCAGATAGGGCGGCTGGGAGGTGGGGGAAGACGACACAGGCGGTCACCTTATTCGGGGCCGCCGCCCGGCCGAGGACGGCCGTATGCTCCCCGCCATGTCCGCCGCCGTCCCGCCCCCCGCACCGCCGGCCATGTCCATCGACGACGTCATCGCCCGCCTGGGGGCGATCGGGGCCGCCCTTCCGGCCAGCGACGGCCTGGCCTGCTTCAACCGGATGTACCTGGAGGTCACCAACCCTCGATCAGGGCGTCGCCAAGGGCTTCTTCGGTGACCCGGCGTTCGTGTCCCATCTCTACGTGGTGTTCGCCAACCTCTACTTCGCGGCCGTGGATGCCCTGTCGGGTCCGCCCACGGCGGTGCCGGTCGCATGGCAACCCCTCCTCGCCTCCCGGGAGACACCCGGCATCGAGCCCATCCAGTTCGCTCTGGCCGGCATGAACGCCCACATCAACCACGATCTCCCCATCGCCGTGGTCGCCGCCTGCTCCGATCTGGCCACCGCACCCACCGACGGTTGTCACCACGACGACTACCAGAAGGTCGACACCCTGCTCGACGCGTCGGAGCAGTCGGTGCGCGAGTCGTTCGAGCCGGCCGCGGCCCAGGCCGCCGATCGCCATGTGGCGGCGGTGGCCAACGTGGTCTGCAACTGGAGCATGAACTCGGCCCGAGACGTGGCCTGGGACACCGCCGTGGGCCTCTGGGAGGTGCGCGACCACACGACCGCCACCGCTCTGCTGACCGGGGCCCTGGCCCGCACCGTGGCCATGGTCAGCAGGAGCCTGCTCGTCGTTGTCGGGGATTAACCGGGCGCTACGGTCGCGGGGTGCAACCGACCGAGTACGTCGCCATCGTGAGCGAGCAGGCGTCCCTGCTCGGCGATGTGGCCGAGGGCGCCCTCGACGTCGCCATCCCCAGCTGCCCGGAGTGGGCCATGGCCGACCTGGTCTGGCATGTGTCGGTCGTCGGTGACTTCTGGCGCCAGCTCGTCGACGGCACCATCGACTCCCCCCGGGCCTTCGGGGCCGGGGAGCGCCCCGCCGACGGTGACCTCGTCGCCTCCTACCGGGCGGTGCTCGACCGGCTGGTGTCCACCCTGGCGGCCGCCGATCCTGCCGCCGAGGTGTGGACCTGGTCGACCGACCACCGCGCCGGGTTCATCCAGCGGCGGATGGCCCAGGAGCTCACCGTTCACTCCTGGGACGGCCACCACGCTCGCGGTGTCGAGCAGCCCATCGACGCCGCCGTGGCCGTCGATGGCGTCGAGGAGTTCCTCGAGTTCTTCCTGCCGCAGATCCCCGTCGTCGACGTCGGCGACGGCATCCACCTGCACGGCACCGACGGCGATGACGGCGGGGAGTGGCTCATCCGGGCCGAGGACGGCGCCTGGGTCACCGAGCACCGCCACGCCAAGGGCGTCTTCGCGGCCCGGGGCCCGGCCTCGGATCTGTTGCTGCTGCTGTGGGGGCGGGGCGAGCCCAAAGGCCTCCCGGCCCCCGGTGATGCCAAGGTCTTCTACCTATTTAAGGAGT
>JBPCNZ010000129.1:0-3606 GCA_051000755.1 Acidimicrobiales bacterium
CTCCCTCGCCGCGGGGTCCGTGCTCTTTGTCGTGCTGATGGAATGGTTCGTGCCCGCTGGGCCCCGCCCCCTCAGGGCGGTGTCGGCCGACACCGACCGATAGGGATGGGACCGGCGGGACCCGTACAATCCGCCCCATGCTTACGAAGGCGAGCCTTGCTCCGTCGTTCGACGGTCGGGAGGGGCGATCCCCGCCTCGTCGGGACGGCCCCCGTCTCCGTCGGCGGCCGTTCCGGGCCCGTCCTGTCCTCGCCGCCACCGCCGTCGTGATCACCGTGGCGGCCTTGCTCGCCGGGTGCGGCGGACCCGGAGCCAACGGGGAAGCGGGCAAGGCCGCCGGCCGGATCGTGACGGACGCCCAGAAGGCCACGATGTCCGCCTCGTCGGTGCACGTATCGGGGTCGGGCACGACGACCACCACGCCGCTCAAGCTGGATCTGATCGCCGGCCCCGGGCGCGGCGGTGGCACCATCACCTCCGGGACCAGCGTCCTCAATCTCATCCTCGACAAGCAGAGCATCTACATCAAGGCCGACGCCGCCACCATCCAGTCGCTGAGCGGCAATGCCGCCACCGCCAGCAGGGACGCCAACAAATGGCTGCAGACCAGCAGCACCAGCAGCGGTTTCACCGGGCTCAGCCAGCTTCTCGACATCACCAGGCTGCCGCAGAGCTTCACCTTCGGCGGCGTGCCGGCCAAGCAATCCGCCACCACCTTCGCCGGGATGGCCGTCATCCCGGTCTTCGATCCCAAGAGCGGCGGGACCCTCTACGTGGCCACCACCGGCAAGCCCTACATCATCGGCATCAAGGGCGCCAAGAGCAACGGCGGCGCCACCCTGACCTTCGATCACTACGGGACGGCCAAGGTGCCCTCGGCTCCTCCCAACCCGATCACCCTCCCGACCACCCCGGGCTGACGTCGTCAGCAGGGACGCGGGTCCCAGGCCGTGAGGTTGTCCGACGACGAGCTGGGCGTGGGATCGAGGGCCGTGCCTCCCCTGAGGTTCTGCACGGTCCCGGGAACGACCGTCGTCGGCGGCGACGATAGGGAACCTCCGGCGGCCGTCGTGGGCGGCGACGTCGCCGCCGTAACCACTGCGACCGCCGATCCGACCTCGACGTTTACCGTGCCGGGCGGCAGGGACGGGTCCGGGCGAAGCATGGCCGAGCCCTGCAATTGGTTGAGGACAGCCAGCCCGTCCGCCACCTGCTCAGGTGGGTAGTCAACCCAGGTGGGCGAGGTCGACGAGGCGACCTCCCCTTGGGTGACGGTCGTGACCGGGAGACCGGCCGCCCGCAGACCCGCCGCCGTGTCTGCTTCCCGGGTGGGGCTGTTGGTCACATTGTCCACCTCCACGGCGACCGGAGTCACCGGTGCCGGGAGAGCGTCGGCGTCCCAGGCGGCGATGACCTGGTTGTCGAGAGGCTGGTTGGCGAACTCGACATCGCCAATGGCGGCGCCGGCGTAGGAGTAGCCGGAGGCGTCCCCGACCTGGTTGACCGGCAGGGTCGTCTGGGGCGCCGTGTTCGGATTGAGGTGACGGTAATGGGTGGCCAGCGTCACCAACTGGTCTCGGAGGCCGGGGTCGACCGTGATCTGGCTGATGATCCCGTCAATGAAACCGTTCGCTTTGAACGGGTTGGTCACGCCCTGGGACATGGCGGTCGAGACGAGCTCTCGGAGAAAGGCGTGGTCCCGCACGATGCGTGAGAGATCGGACTCGGGATCGTAAGGCCACGCCGACCGATTGCCGGGGCTGACGCCCGGGGGGTCGTACTGGAGATGCCGGGCCCGGACCAGGGCCAGGGCCTCGGCCCCGTTGAGGTGCTGGCAACCGGTCGTCTTGATGTTGAGGCCCGAGTAGCTGTCATAGACCGGCTCGGGGAAGTTCATGTTGATCCCGCCCACGGCGTTGACCGTGCCCTGGAAACCGTTGAAGTTGAGCTCGACGAAATGGTTGATGGGGATGCCGAGGTCGGAGGTGATGGCCTGGACGAGGTTGTCGGGGCCCTTGGCCCCGTCATTGAGGGCGGCGTCGATCTTCTGGTACGGGCCGACCGGGCTCCCGGCGGGCTGGGGCACGAACAGGTCGCGGGGGATGGACAGGATCGACGCTGACTGCTTGCTCGGATCGAGATGCAGGACCATGATCACGTCGCTGAGCGAACCGGCCAGGTCGGTGGGCGACCCGTAGATCGTCGTGCCCAGCCCGGCTCGGCTCTGGTTGCCGATGAGCAGGATGTTCTCCGGCGCCAGACCGGCGGACCTGTCGGCGGAGTGGCCTGGCGGTTTGGTCAGATGAGGCGCAGGCTGGGTCTTGATGGACCCGACCTTCGACTGGACGTAGGCATAGACGGTGCCGGTCGATACCAGGCACAGGGCGACGAAGACGTTGGCCCCGAGCAGCAGCCGTCGGGTCCAGCGGCGGTAGGGTCGCCTCTTGTGGGTCCCATGCTGCGACCTGGCTGCCCGGCGACTCACAGGCGCGCACGAAGTACCGGGATGCCAGGCATGGCCTTCAGGTGTAGTCGGCCGGCTGGGCAATGTGGGGTCAGGCGATCGCAGGTAGGAGGGGGGCCGGCATGGCAGCCTGGAGCTATTCCCCTTCGGTGGGTACGGGAGCCTTGGCGTCGGTCCATCCGTTGGCCACGGCCGCTGCGGCTGTCCGTGTCTCCACACCGAGCTTGAGGAAGACGGCGCCGAGGTGCTTTTGCACGGTGCGAGGGCTCAAGTACATGCGCCGGGCCACCTGGATGTTGGTCGCGCCGAGCGCCACAAGTTGGAGGACCTCGACCTCGCGATCGGTGAGGTCGAAACCGGCCAAGGAGGCAGCGCTCGCTCGTTGGTGCTGCCTCGTTCTGGCCCCGGCGTAGGCTTGGGCCAGGTGGGGGCGGAGCAGGTCCAGGTGAGCTCGATCTCTTTCGCTGAAGTCGCCCTTGCTCCGGTTGACGGCGATACCCACATAGTCGGCGCCGGAGAGGGGCAGGGCGAAGGCCATCTGAGCTTCGACTTCCAGGATCCGGTAAAGGTCGCAGTAGAGGCCCAGGTTGTGAAGCTGGCGGGAAGACAGATAGTCGGAGATCTTTAAGGCCCGCCCGTCGGAAGAGCGGTCGTAGTGGGAGATCAGCGGGTGCTCGCTGGCGTGGGCCGCCAGGATCTCCTGGCCACCGTCGAAGACGATGTCGGTGGGCTGGCAGCGCACAAGGATCCTTCTCTGGCCTGCTTCGCCGTACATCTCGTTCCAGCTGACACTGTCGCAATCCACCAGGTCGGATAGACGATCCACGACGATCGAGGCCAGGTCGCCGGGATCAGCGGTGGCGTGGCACTCGTGAATCACATCGAGAGTCAGCCGGAGATCCCTTTCTCCCAAATACCCCATTGCTGCCTCTGGTGGTAGCCAAATTGCTCATTACGACGGATGGAAATACCGGGCAACCTTACACATGCCGGGCTTACGCAGTTGAGGCGTGTTCCTAGGTGGCGCCTGAAGTAATCGCCCGGGATCCACCACTTGGCGGGCTGGGTTGGCAATCGTTGGTCATGGCGTTGGGTGTGGCTCCGAGACAGCAGCGGTTCGAGTGTCCGAGGGAGTTGCTGGG
>JBPCNZ010000130.1:0-8439 GCA_051000755.1 Acidimicrobiales bacterium
CCGCTGCGTCGTCCGCCGGTTGCTGGCAACGTCCTCCGCGCCCTGGCCTGAGCGCGCCTCTCCCCTGCCTTCGTCGCGGCGCGACGCGGGCCTGCCTTAGTAGGTTTCGGTGTCGCCCCGCTCCTCGATCCACGGCGCGCGCCGCGGGTCCAGGCCGGCTTGCGGATCGGATCCCGGGCCTCCGGTGTCGTACAGGCGGAGCGGGGGGTTGGCCGTCCCGTCCGGGGAGTCGTGGAGATCCACCTCCCGGAAGGGCACCTCCAGGTCGCCGACATGGACGCGACGGGCATTCGATGACGTCATGGTTTCTCCCTTCGCCGGCATTACCCGGGCCAGGTGCAGACGGTCGGAGCCAATCGGGTCGGGTGACCCAGACTCCCTCTCAGCCCGGTCTCTCCGAGCTCCCGTGAACGATCACCGTAATGCATACTGCTCGTCAGGACGTCCGAGCTGGCCCAGGTGGTGCGCCACACCTTCCCCTCGCCCGGATCCGCTAGCGAGGGCTAGTCCTGCCGGCGGAGGGGGCGATGCCGGCCCGGAGGGCATCGGCGAACGCCCGCGCTGCGGGCGGGGGCGTGCGGTCGTGGCGGTAGGCCAGCCCGATGGTGCGGCGCAGATCGGCGTCCCGGAACGGGATGGCCACCAGATCGCCGGCCAGACCGGCGACCGATGCGGGGACCACGGCGGCGCCCAGGCCGGCGGCGGTAAGGGCCAGAACCCCGTCCATCTCCAGGCCCTCCACCGCGAACTTCGGGGCGAAGCCGGCGCTGCGGCACACGGCCAGGGTGGCCTCGCGCAGGTCGTAGCCGTCCCGGAACATGACCAGAGGCAGGTCCTCGAGATCGGCCACGCCCACCGAGGCCTGCCCCGCCAGCGGATGGTCGGAGGAAACGGCCAGCACCAGCTCCTCGTCGGCCAGCGCCTCGGTCCGCACCCACGAGTGGTCGATCGGCAGGATGACCACGGCCAGGTCCAGCTCCCCACGCTCGAGGGCGGTGACCAGGCGGCGGGACCCGTCCTCGCTCAACGACACGTCCAGGCCCGGGTAGCGGCGGTGGAACTCGGCCAGCACCGGGGCCAGCACCACCGTGGTCAACGTTGGGGTGGCGCCGAGGGAGAGCCGGCCCCGGCGCAGCTCCATGAGATCGGTGACCGCGGCCCGCCCCGCCTCGCAGTCGGCGAGAGCCTGGCGGGCCCAGGGCAGGAGGGCGTCGCCGGCCGGTGTGGGGCTGACCCCTCCCCCCGAACGGTGGAACAGCTCGATGCCCAACTCTCGTTCCAGGGAGCGCACCGCGGCGCTGACCGACGGCTGGGCCACCCGCAGCTTGTCGGCCGCCCGGGTGAAGCCTCCCTCCTCGGCCACGCTCACCACGTAACGCAGCTGATGGAGTTGCACCAGCCCATTCTATAGGCGATGCCTCTGGCAGTCAGAGTGAAGAGACCCTTTCTCTTTGAGGTAGGGCCCACGTAGGGTGACCCCGCGTGGCCGGCACGACGCCGGCACAGGAGTGGGAGAGACGCATGGCAGCACCGACGACTCAAGCCCCACTGACGGGAGCCTCCAATCGGGCGGCCATTCCCCAAAGGACCCTTCGCCAGGACCGCTGGTGGATACAGCCGAGCGTCTCCGCCGCGGTCCTCCTGTCGTTCATCGCCTACTCGACCTGGGCCGCCTTCCAGAACGCCAACTACTACTTCAAGCCCTACCTGTCGCCGTTCTACTCACCGTGCATCGCCAGCGTCTGCAACTCGGCCCGTTCCGGCGCCGTCCACGGCCTGCATGTGCCGAACGTCGGCATCGTCGGCACGTGGTGGTCGATCTCGCCGGCCATCCTCGTCCTGATCTTCCCTCTGGGGTTCCGGATGACCTGCTACTACTACCGCAAGGCGTACTACCGCTCGTTGCTGCTGTCGCCCCCCGGTTGCGCCGTGAGCGAGCCCCGCAAGCGCTACAGCGGCGAGACTCGCTTCCCGCTGATCCTGCAGAACGTGCACCGGTACTTCTTCTACTTCGGGCTCATCCTCAACGTGATCCTGAGCTACGACGCCGTCATCTCCTTCCAGAACCACGATGGCCAATGGGGCCACGTCGGGGTCGGAACGGCGGTGCTGTGCATCAACGCCGTCCTGCTGTGGCTGTACTCCCTGTCGTGCCACTCGTGCCGCCACATCATCGGGGGCCGGCTCAAGCACTTCTCCAAACACCCGATCCGCTTCAAGTTCTGGGGCGTGGTGACCAAGCTCAACAAGCGCCACATGGAGCTGGCCTGGTGCAGCCTGATCTTCGTGGGCCTCACCGATCTCTACATCCGTCTGGTCGCCAGCGGCACCATCCACGGGGGGTGGGTGTGATGGCCGATCATGAACATCACGACTACGAAGTCATCGTCATCGGTGCCGGCGGCGCCGGACTGCGCGCCGCCATCGCCGCCCACGAGGCCGGGGCCCGCACCGCGGTGATCTGCAAGAGCCTCCTCGGCAAGGCCCACACGGTCATGGCCGAGGGCGGCATCGCCGCGTCGATGGGCAACCTCTACTCGGAGGACAACTGGAAGGTCCACTTTCGCGACACCATGCGGGGCGGCAAGCTCCTCAACCATTGGCGCATGGCCCAGCTCCACGCCCAGGAGGCGCCGGCGCGGGTCTGGGAGCTCGAGCAGTGGGGCGCACTGTTCGACCGGACACCGGAGGGCCTCATCAGCCAGCGGGATTTCGGCGGCCACCGCTACGCCCGCCTGGCCCACGTCGGCGACCGCACCGGGCTGGAGATGATCCGGACCCTCCAGCAGCGCACCGTCAGTCTGGGCATCGACGTCTTCATGGAGTGCACCGTCACCGACCTGCTCAAGGACGGCCACCGGATGGCCGGGGCCTTCGGGTACTGGCGGGAGTCGGGCCGCTTCATCGTCTTCAACGCCCCGTCGGTGGTGCTGGCCACCGGGGGGATCGGCAAGTCGTGGAAGGTCACCTCCAACTCCTGGGAGTACACCGGCGACGGCCACGCCCTGGCCATGCGGGCCGGGGCCAGCCTGGTCAACATGGAGTTCGTCCAGTTCCACCCCACCGGCATGGTCTGGCCCCCATCGGTGCGGGGCATCCTCGTCACCGAATCGGTTCGCGGTGACGGCGGGGTGCTGCGCAACTCCGAGGGCGAGCGGTTCATGTTCAACTACATCCCGGAGTTCTTCAAGTCCGAGACCTCCGACAGCGAGGCGGAAGCGGACCGCTGGTACGACGACAAGCGCAACAACCGTCGGCCTCCCGAGCTCCTGCCCCGCGATGAGGTGGCCCGGGCCATCAACAACGAGATCAAGGAGGGGCGCGGGTCGCCGCACGGCGGAGTGTTCCTCGACATCGCCAGCCGGCGCAGCGCCGAGTACATCCAGAAGCGCCTCCCGTCGATGTATGCCCAGTTCAAGGAGCTGGCCGAGGTCGACATCACTGCCGAGCCCATGGAGGTGGGTCCTACCTGCCACTACGTCATGGGCGGGGTGGAGGTCGATCCCGACTCCGCCAAGTCGATGGTCGACGGCCTCTACGCCGCCGGCGAGGTGGCCGGGGGCATGCACGGCTCCAACCGCCTGGGGGGCAACTCCCTCGGGGACCTTCTCGTGTTCGGCAAGCGGGCCGGCGAGCACGCCGCCGCCTACGCCACCGGACTCGGTGAGAACAAGCCGAAGGTCCACGACGACGACGTCGGTCTGTCGTCGATGGCGGCGCTGGCCCCCTTCGACAACGAAGGCGACGAAAACGCCTACGCCCTGCACCAGACCCTCCAGGCCACGATGCAGGACCTGGTCGGGATCATCCGCACCGAGGCCGAGATGCAAAAGGCCCTCGACGCGGTGATGGATCTGGCCGGGCGCATCGACCACATCTCGGTCGAGGGCCACCGCCAGTACAACCCGGGCTGGCACCTGGCCCTGGACCTGCGCAACATGCTCCTGGTCTCCGAGGCCGTCGCCAAGGCGGCCCTGGAACGCAAGGAGAGCCGGGGGGGCCACACCCGAGACGACTATCCGATGACTGACGACCACTGGGCCAAGCTCAACGTGATCGTCTCCCTGGGCGACGATCACCGGGTGGCCATCCGAACCCAGCCCCTGCCGGTGATGCCCCCGGACCTGACCGAGATCGTGGAGGCGCAGCAGTGACCTACGACCTGAAGCTCAACATCTGGCGCGGTGACGCCTCGGGCGGGGAGATCAAGCAGTACTCCGTGCCGGTCGAGGACGGCGAGGTCGTGCTCGACGCCGTGCACCACCTCCAGGCCCAGGAGGCCGGCGACATGGCCGTGCGCTGGAACTGCAAGGCCGGCAAGTGCGGGTCCTGCTCGGCGGAGATCAACGGCAAGCCCCGGCTCATGTGCCTGGCCCGCCTGTCCACCTTCGAGCAGGGCCAGCCCATCACGCTCACCCCCCTGCGGACCTTCCCGGTGATCAAGGACCTGGTCACCGACGTGTCGTTCAACTACCGCAAGGCGGCCCAGGTCCCGGCGTTCAGTCCGAGCGCCGAGCAACCGACGGCACCGTTCCGCATGGCCCAGGTCGACGTGGAGCGGTCCCAGGAGTTCCGCAAGTGCATCGAGTGCTTCTTGTGCCAGGACACCTGTCATGTGATCCGGGACCATGAGGAGAACAAGGAGGCCTTCGCCGGCCCCCGGTTCTTCATCCGCTATGCGGAGCTGGAGATGCACCCCAACGACGACCTCGACCGGCGCAAGCTGACCCAGGAGGCGCAGGGCCTGGGGCTGTGCAACATCACCAAGTGCTGCACCGAGGTGTGCCCCGAGCACATCAAGATCACCGACAACGGCATCATCCCCATGAAGGAGCGGGTCGCTGACGTCAAGTACGATCCGGTGCGCTTCTTCCGCCGCAAGAAGGACCGCACCGGCTGAGCCGTCTGCAACGCCTGGGCGTGTTCTGCGGGTCGAGCCCCGGCCGCCGGCCTGCCTACCGACAGGCGGCCGTGGACCTGGCCGAGACCCTGGTGGCGAGGGACATAGGTCTGGTCTTCGGGGGCAGCGGGCTCGGACTGATGGGGGTCGTGGCCGACGAGATCCTCCGCCGCGGCGGCGCCGTGACCGGCGTGATTCCTGAGGCCCTGATGGGCAAGGAGGTGCCCCACCGGGGGCTGGAGGACCTCCGCGTGGTGGGGTCCATGCACGAGCGCAAGGCGCTCATGGCCGACCTTTCCGACGGGTTCGTGGCCCTGCCCGGCGGGTTCGGCACCCTCGAGGAGTTCGCCGAGGTCCTGACCTGGACCCAGCTCGGGATCCAGGCCAAGCCCTGCGGCCTGCTGGATGTGGCCGGGTACTGGAACCAGATCCTGGGCTTCTTCGACCATGCCGTGGCCGAGGGGTTCGTTAAGCCCGTCAACCGTTCGTTGGTCCTCGCAAGCGACTTGGCGGCCGGCCTGGTCGACCGCCTGGCCGCCTGGGAACCGCCCGCCGCACTTCGGCCTGAACCTGTTCGGGCGGCAGGCGACGAAGGGCGGGCGACGAACGGGGCGGGCGAGACGGGCGAGACGGGCGAGACGAGCGACGACGGATCTGGGCGACCAAGAATCTGCCCCGCCGCGGTTCTTGTCGCCCAGATCCCTGAGCCGCCGCGCCCGGGGGGTGCCGTGGCCTTACGGTCGGCGTCCGGCCCGGCTCCCCGTCTCGATTGATGGCCCAACCGATCAGTAGCCTGGGCCACGGCGAGGAGAGGTGAGGGTGCGACGACGCATACATGAAGACCAGCGACCGGAGTGGATGCACCGGGACGCGATACTGCTCTACACCTGCCAGCTCGCCGACGCTGTAGGAGCCCGCGATGATCTCAGCCAAGCACCCGAGATTCTCGCTCCCTTCCCACCTCCGCTCGCCGGGGATGAGAGGCTGCTGGTGTCGGGCCCGTTCCGACTCCTGAACTATCAGGCCCTGGGCGACGGGAGCTGGCAGTCGGGAAGTTTTGTCCTTGCTGGCCGCGGTGCAGTGGGAATGGGTCTCCTGGCCGGCTCGGTAGTCGGAAATGCTCGCGCCAAGGCCCACGTCCGGGCTCAGGCGGCCGCCGAGCCACCCCCAGGTGGGTGACGGTTGAGCAGGGCACCTTGTACGTAAGGCGGTATGGGTGGCACATGCACACGCCGTCCGTGTTGAGCTGGTCGTGGTCGTCGATGACGAGCGCCTCCATGATGGGACCGGCTGCGCTGCACGTCACCGGCAACAGCACGTCAGGGCCGGTGTCGTGGATGCTGGAGTCAGACTGGGCCGAGATGGTGTTTGTCCTCTGGGCGCTGCTGCGTCACCCGCGCCACCCACAGCTGCTGAGCAACGGCTGGTTGCCTCCCGGCTGGGTCGAGCGCGCCATCAGCCGCCAACACCCGTCGCCTGGTCGTAGACGGCCAGGTTGCGGATCTCGACCTCGCCGCTGTCGGCCTTGGGGGCGCCGGCGGACGCCCGGGCCTTCTCCCGGGCCCGGTCATGGGCCGGGTCGGTCACGGTGACATGTTTGGCTAGCGTCCGCCCGTGGGCGGCGACCACCTCGGCGCCCAAGCTCACGGTCACCTGGGCGTCGTCGACGCGGACATGCACCCGCCGTCCGACCGCCTTGGGATGCACCGAGTAGTCGTTGGTCTGGTGACGCACCCAGTGATCGGCGGGCAGACGCAGGTCGCTCTGCCAGTCCATGTCCGGCAGCAGCGGCGGGAGGGCCATCATCGCGGCGAGGTCTTCGTCGATGCGCTCCGACGGCCGGCAGCGCAACCCCGAGTGCACGCGCACGTTGGCCTTCGTCTCGAGCCAGTCGCCGAGCTGGGTGTTGAAGTCGTCGCGATCGGCGAAGCGACGGCCGGGCATGAAACTCGTCTCCAGGTATCCGTTGGTCCGCTCCACGATGCCCTTCCGTTCCGGATGGCCCTTGGCCAACACGATCGAGCCCATCCCCAGCGTCCCCTTCAACCGCAGGTAGTCATGGGTGTAGATCAGCCGCTTGCCGCGGCGCACCGAGATCGCCGGCTCGCCGTCATAGACCCCCACCCGGGGCACCTTGCCCAACTCGAAGAGCAGCCCGAGATGGCCGCCCAACACATCGGCGCACTCCTTCGAGGCGATCATGCGGGCCAACGTGTGGCGCGAGTAGCACGCCACCCCGACCAACACCGGCAACACCGCCGTCTGGCCATGACCGACAGGAATGTCGTAGTCGGGGAACCACAGGTCCCACTGGCACAACTCGCCCGGCTTGTAATCGGTGCGACCGAACGCCTCGGGGACCAGATAGGCGGGCCGCAGCTCGGCCACCCGATCCCGCAACACCGTGATCCCCCGCGTCCAACCGATCCGCTCGGCGATCACCGTTGCCGGCATGTCCGGGGTGACCGCCAGCAGACGGCGAATGGCCGGCTCGAACGCGTCGACCGCCGAGCCCGGCCCCTCACGCTGATAGCTCGGCGCCTCACCCGAACGCAGCGCCGAGCGCACCGTGTTCCGAGCCACACCCAGCCGGCGGGCGATGGCCTTGACACCCATCCCCTCAGCTCGGTGCAGCCGTCTGATCTCTGCCCATTCCTCCATGTTGATCAAATCCCTCTCCCGGTCGGCCCGTGTCGGCCAAGCCAGGCTCAAGTCCAAACCGCTAACAGTGGTGGACCCTCGAGGCAGAGGGGTCAGTATTCGACCGGTGATAAGGGGTCAGTATTGGGCCGGCGGCGACAGCCGTGAGGTCGTAAGTCCAGGTGGGACGGTACGTGACCCTTCTCGGATCCATCTTCGCGCTTCCGAAAACTTGTCACAAGGTCTCAAGTTCTGGCCCCAGAGCCAACTAGGGCGTCCTACCGAACCCTCCCCCTGCCGAAGGTCGTTGCGGACGCGTTTAGCTGCGCACATGGTGAGGTGGCCTCCCCACGTGGAGCTTGGGCTGATCTTCACAAACGAACGAGGTGCGCTGATTCAGCAGCACCGTTCGCAGTTGTATGGGAGACGGCAAGGGACAAGGCAACGGACAAGGCAAGGGTACCCGGATTGGGTTACGCCTCACGATCTGCGGCACTACTTCGCCAGCGTCCTCATCCGCTCGGGCGCGTCGATCAAAGTTGTGCAGGCACGCCTCGGCCATGCGTCAGCCATGAAGACGATTGACATCTACGTCCATCTCTTCGCTGACGAGGAGGACCGCACGAGGGCTGCCATCGACAAAGAACTGAGCACCCCCGCGTCCTCTGCGCGTCCCGATGAGACCCGCTTCCTGCGGAAGGGCAGCTCAGGGACATCAGATACCTAGATGTCGTAGTAGAGCATGAACTCCCACGGGTGGGGCCGGAGCCGAACCGGGTCGATCTCGTACTCCCGCTTGTAGGCGATCCACGTGTCGATGAGGTCGTCGGTGAAGACCCCGCCGGCCTTGAGGAACTCGTTGTCGGCTTCCAGGGCGGCGAGGGACTCCTCGAGTGACG
>JBPCNZ010000131.1:0-3039 GCA_051000755.1 Acidimicrobiales bacterium
TGTGAGCGGGGCGCCGACGTAGATGGCGGGCCGGCCGGGCGGCGGGGCCGGCGGCGGTAGCGACGTCACCGCATCCCCCAGCGGTGTAACTCCGCTTGGTCATCGGTTCTCCTCGTCTTGGTGGGCCGGTCGATAGGTCCCGCCGTTCGGGTGTTCTCCATCGGCCGGAGCGGGGGAGGTGTTTTCCATGGTCGAGGTGGTCACCATCGTCCGGCCCCGTAGGGGGAGTCCCGGCCGGCGTCGGTCACAGCCTGGGCTCTGAGGTCCCTGGCAAGGGCGACCTCGGCGGGGTTGTGGTGCATGCGGTAGGCGTCGATGATGGCCTCTGCGACGGTCAGCGAGTAGGCCGGTTGCCGTGCTCGATGGCGTGGAGGTGCCCGGCGGCCACTCCGGTCTGCTTGGCGGCC
Organism: Acidimicrobiales bacterium; assembly: GCA_051000755.1. Taxonomy (GTDB): domain Bacteria; phylum Actinomycetota; class Acidimicrobiia; order Acidimicrobiales; family Palsa-688; genus JALZAH01. Next base: position 408 of record JBPCNZ010000131.1, read on the forward strand.
TGGCGGTAGGACCAGCCCAAGGACCGGCGGACCCGGCCCAGCGCCGTGCCGGTGCGAGCGTCGAGCGGTGGACATCTCCGCTCAGTGGTCATCGGCTGGGCGCCGCAACCTGGGCAGGTCCAGGCGGTCACGACGCCACCTGCTCGGCCCGGCCAGTTGTCTGCTCCGCGGTGGCGAGGACTTGGGAGAGGGTGCCTCGGGCGACGATGACGGTCGGGTGCTCACCTGGCGGTCGGATGGTGAGCGCCCAGCCGGCCCGGATGGGGGTGGCGTGGATGCGGGTGCCGTCGCCGGTCGGGTCGGGGTCGGCTATGGCGAGCCAGCCGGGGCCGTGTCGGTTCCATGGGAGCGTGGAGGCGGAGACCAGCTCGGCGTGGAGGGCGGAGATCACACTGGCCCGCTGCGCCCGGATGCTGGCCTTGAGGTGGTCGGGGAGCCGGTCGAAACCCTGGGATTGGAGGCGGTCTGCGGGCCCGAGACGGAACTCTACGCCGGCCGCCCGGGCGGCGGCGAGGAGGTCGGCGGCGTTCACGATCCGACCTCCTCGTGCCCGTCGACCTCTTGCGAATCGTCCCCAAGGTTGCCAAGGTTGCCACTCACCTGATCGTGGCAGCCTTCGTGGCCCGGCGGGCCAGTTTGAGCGGAAACGGGCAGCTCAGCGGGGCTATTGCCAAGGCTGCCAACACTGTTAGCCGGGGCGGGTAGGCTACCCTCGTGGCAGCCTTGGGTGTCGGGTAGTCGCCAGACCCAGCCGTCACCAAACGCAGCCTTGACCGAGGCGACGTGGAGGGCGGCCTTGGCCCGGCGCAACGTCCGCTCGGAGTGGCCTGCTTTCTTCGCCGCGGGGAGAATGTCACCGGCCGGCCGCTCCCCGCCGTAGAGGTGATCCCGGAGCCAGTCGACCGCTTCGCCTTGCGCTGTGCGCTCCTCGCCCGATTCGGGCCCGGCGGTCAGGGTCTCGGTGGCAACGTCCGATCTGGCAACGCTGGTGACGTAGCCGGCCTCGGTGGTCTCGTCACCGGCGATGCTCCACGCCCAGCCGTGGCCGGGGTCCACGAAGTTGGTCTTGGAGACCCGGACCACCCGGCGGTCGTCGTCGTCGGGGTCCCGGCCCAACACGATGACCACCCTGGGGATGGCGGTCCAGGCGGTCGACCCGATGGCGGCGGTCGTCGGGTCCGATGATCCTTTCGGCGGGTGGGTCAGCCCCCGGATGGCGCAGCCGGTCCGCTCGGCGACCTTGGCCAACCCGGCCAGGGCCGAGCCGACCACCGCGTAGTTGTGGGAGTCGCCGGCAATGGCGTACCCGAGGCCGTCGACCGTGACGAGACCGAGCCCATCGGCCTTGATCCGTTCAGCGAGGACCTGGCAGTCCTTGGGGAGTTGCCAGGTCCGCTCATAGACCCGGCCCTCGTCGTCGAGGTCTTGGACGGAGCCGAGGACCACGACACGGGAGAGGTCAGCGCCGGCCGCACCGAGTCCGCCACCCGTCCGTCCGGCTCCTCCAGAGAGAGAATGCCGCACCGAAGCGGCGGCCGTCCCTGGTCGCCATGGAGCCCCGTCCCGGTGGTCAGCGCAGCTATCTCGTGGCTGGCCCACGTCGTCTTGCCCGCTCCCTGGCGGCCGATGAGGAGCGACAGCAGACCGGCGGGTATCCATCCCTTCCACAACCACTCGGGTCGCTCGATGGTCACGTCCGCTGCGCTACGGCCGGTGAGTCTCCGAGACGGTCCGCTTATCGCTTCGCCGATGGCCTGCGCGGCGTCGGGCGGCAGGTGTTCGGCGGCGCTCACGATGCCACGACCTTGGCCATCGCCCGTATCGCCCGGGCGGCAGCCGACTCGTCTCCGGCGTAGTTGAGGATCGACCAGACCCGGAACTTGGTGAGACGGTGCCCGGGCCCCGATGGCAGCCCGGTGACAGCCGCGGTCGACTCGGAGAACACGACGAGCACCGGGGCGCCGTGGTCAGTGGTCGCCGATGGTGTGCCCACTGGCGATGACGCTGCGGGGTGACGCCACCATCCGGTCTCCCCCACCTCCCGCATGAGCGTGAAGCCGGCGGGCTCGAGGATCGACGACCACGGCACGCACCGGGAGAACGCTTCCGCCGGTGTCTCCCGCCCATCCGGCCGTGCGGGCCGGATCGGGCCCCCAGCGCCTCGTGGTGGCGGTGGCGGGGCGGGGATGGCTGGCAGGGCGGCGGCCAGCTCCTCGGACCGGTAGCGCCGTCCAGGGTGACACTCGACTACCCGGACAGGGACCGGCTGGCCCTTGCGGTTCACGGTGCCGACGACTCGACGTAGGCGGGCGAGATCGCCCACGTTGTCGACGTGAACGCCTCGGGTGCGGCCGAGCTCGACGGCGTGGGCGTTCCAGCGGCCGCTCAGGGCCTTCGCCTTGGCCCGCTCGGTGTCGGTGGCCATCACCATCGGATGATCGAACACGTGGTGGATCAGCAAGCCGTGGGCGGTGTCGACGATCATCGTCGGGGCCACCGGCATCGCCACCGCGATGGCCAGCGCCTCGTGACGGTCGGCGGGCAGGGGGAGGCGGCCGCCCACGTCGACGTGGGCGGGAGCGGCCACGCAGGAGTCAGGGGGCCGACCCGGCAGGGCCAAGGTGTCGACCTC
>JBPCNZ010000132.1:0-13909 GCA_051000755.1 Acidimicrobiales bacterium
CTGCGCCTGTCCCCCCCACCCGAGGGCCGGCGTCGTCAACCAAGGCTCCCGCTCCTCTAACGACCGCACCGACGACGGCAACGACGGCTCCGGCAACGACGGCCCCGGCAACAACCGCCTCCACGCCGCCGAACACCAGCGCTCCGCGGCGCTAGACGGTGGCGTCGCGGCCCCGCCTTCGCTTCGAACCATGACCCACCTTCCCACCTCGAGCCGGCAACCGCCCGGCGTCGGGTACCGTTGCCGTGAGGGCAACAAGCACCAGCAGTGGATGGCATTCCCTCCGACTCGCAATGAGTCAGGCCACGACCCGTGTGATCCTCGGGTCGACTCAGGCCTCGAAGGGAGGGATCGCCATGACTGGCACAGTGAAATGGTTCAACGGTGACAAAGGCTTCGGTTTCATCACCCAAGACGGCGGAGGCCCTGACGTGTTCGTACACTTCAGCGCCATAGCCGGCGACGGTTTCCGCAACCTCGACGAGGGCCAAAAGGTCGAGTTCGACACGACCGAAGGCCCCAAGGGCCTGCAAGCGGCCAACGTTCGCGCTAGCTGATCGGCCCGGCCGCCCGGTCGTCGCCGTCCATCTGGGCTCGACGACCGGGGCCACCGGCGGGCGACGCTGCTACGAGGTCGTTTCGAGGATCTCCTCCGACTGGCCTCGCGCCGCCGCCACGTTGGCCTGGGCCCGGCTCAGCAGGGCAGCCTCGGCGGCGGCGATATTGCTCTGGTCCCCTGCCCAGACGCGCATCGGGTCGTTCTGCAGGGCCCGGCCGTAGGAGAAGGTGACGGCCCAGGGGTGGGGCCCCAGTCGGGCGATGGCGTCGAGATGGGCGGTGGCCACCTCTCCCGGCTGGCCGCCGGAGAGGAAGGCCACGCCGGGGATGGCGGCCGGCACCGTGTCGAGGAGGCAGCGAACGGTGGCGCCCGCCACCTCGCTCACCGAGGCCGCCGGACCGTCGACGCCGGGAACGACCATCGACGGCTTGAGCACCATCGATCGCAGGTCGACGCCCGCCATCACCAGGTGGGCGCAGACCTCGGCGAGAACCCGGCGTGTGGCCCGGGCGCAGGTGTCGATGTCGTGGTCGCCATCCATGAGGACCTCCGGCTCGACAATGGGGACCAGGCCGCCGGCCTGACAGATCCCGGCGTAACGAGCCAGGGCATCGGCGTTGGCCCGCATCGCCCACGGGCTCGGTTGGCCGTCGGCGATGGTGAACACGGCCCGCCATTTGGCGAACCGGGCCCCGGCCCCGTGGTAACCGGCAACCTTCTTGTCCAGACCGTCGAGGCCTTCGGTGATCTTCTCCCCCGGCGCCCCATGGAGGGCCCGGGTCCCGATGTCGACCTTGATGCCCGGGAGGATGCCCCGGCCGGCGAGGAAGCTCGGGAACGTCGACCCGTCGTCGGCGCACTGTCCGAGGGTCTCGGTGTGGAGGATCACCCCGCTCACCGAGTCAGGCAGGTCGTGGCCCCCCAGCAGGAGCTGGCGATACTGGCGCCGGTTCTCCTCCGTCGAGGTGATGCCGAGCGCTTCGAAGCGCTTGGTGATGGTGGGCACGCTCTCGTCAGCGGCGAGGATGCCCTTGCCCATGCGGACCATGTCCTCGGCCGTCTGGGCCAGGGTCCGATCTCCGCTGTCGTCATTTCCTGTCATCGACAAACCTCCGTCACGTCATGAGCTGCAGATTTTCCCCCGCCCGCCGCCCCAGGAGGAGGTGGTACAGGAGGATGAGCTGGACCACGGCCAGCGGTTCGCTCCGCGTGTCGCCCTCGACGATGCCGAGGTCACTCGGCAGCTCGTGGTCCAGGCCGAGATCCCCCCAGATCGCCTCCTCCACCTTCCTGGTCGTCTCCCGGTCGGCATAGGCGTGGATGTGGAGAGCATCGACCGGCTTGCCGTCCTCGTCCCTCATCAGCTTCAGGTGGATGGCCTGGCGGGTGTCCTCGGTCAGGATCTGGCTGAGGTCCGGATGCGATGCCGTCGGCCGGAGCAGGACCGTGGCGCTCAGCAGGCCCTTCTTGTGCTCGTCGCGCTCCTCGATCGGAGCGAAGCGCACCACGATGTCCGCGTGACGGCGCTGGGGCTGGATGAACGCCGATGACTCGCCTTCGCGGCGCTGCAGCTCCTGGCGGACCTGATCCTCGCCGTAGCCGCGCTGGGCGGTGTCGCGCTTGAGCTTCCAAGCCACCCGGAGGGACTCGGGCGGGTCGAGGTAGACCGTGAGATCGAAGCACGCCCTGGCCATGCGGCTGTGGAGGGGCAAGAGCCCCTCGATGATGACGTTGTCGGTCGGCGTGAACAGCACCGGGCGACCCAGCGTGCCCTCGTGATGGTTGTAGACCGGCTTCAGGACCGGTTCGCCCATGGCCAACAGCTGCAGGTGCTGCTCCATGATGTCCATGTAGTTGCACGCCGGGTTGAGCGGAGTGAACGGCAGACCCTTTCGCTCCACCCGGTCATAGGCGTGGTAGTCGTCCACGCACATGGAGGCGATGTTTTCCCCGCCGAGGGCAGCGACCAGGCCTCGGGTGAGCGTCGTCTTGCCCGCGGCGCTGTCCCCGGCGATGGCCAACATCACCGGCCGGGGACGATCGGGCGCCGGGTCAGCTCGCTGCATCATGACTTTCTTGTAGGGCATGGCGCCTCAGGTCCGGGCCTGGGCCAGCTCGGGCTCGGACCCGACGAGCCCGGCGCGGGCGTGGAGCTCCTTGATCGCTTCGGCCATGCCCCCTTCGTGACGGTACAGAGCGCTGCCGACCACCGTGGTCTCCGCTCCGGCCTTGACCACGCCGGCGATGGTTTCGACGTTGATGCCGCCGTCGACCTCGACCTCCACCGACCGACCGGCGACCAGGGCCGACGCCGAAGCCACCTTCGCCTCCATGGCGTCGATGTAGCGCTGGCCGCCGAAACCGGGGTTGACGGTCATGATCAGCACCAGATCGACGAGATCGATCACGTGTTCGACGGCGCTGAGCGGCGTGGCCGGGTTCAGCGCCACCCCCGCCTGGGCACCCGCCTCTCTGATGGCAGCCAGGCTCCGGTGCAGGTGCCGGCAGGCCTCGGCGTGGACGATGATGCGCTGACATCCGGCGGTGACCCAACGCCCGATCATGGGGTCCGGGTCGGTCACCATGAGGTGGGCCTCAAAGGGCAGCGTCGTGCGGTCCCGCACCGAGGCCACGACATCGGGCCCGATCGTGAGGTTCGGGACGAAGCAACCGTCCATCACGTCCCAATGGAGGCGGTCGGCCCCGGCCCGCTCGACGAGCTCCACCTCTTCGCCCAGGCGGGAGAAGTCGGCGGTGAGCACCGAAGCGGCGATCAGAGGCAGAGAGCAGGCCATATACCGACGGTACGCAAGGTCGGCGATGGCGCCATCCCCGCAACGGGTGAACGGTCGAGGGACGAGGTCTAGGGTGCGAAACCATGAACGAGGAGACGCCGGCGGCGTCGCCGCCTCCGACCCGACTCCTGCTCGTAGATGACCACCAGATGGTGCTCGACGGTCTCACCGCCATGTTGCGACCCCATGCCGGGGCCGTCCAGATCGTCGCCGCCACCACCGATCCCAACGAGGCCCGTCGCCTGGCCGTGGATCTCGAGCCCGATGTCGCCCTGCTCGACATCCGCATGCGTGCCGTCACCGGTTTCGAGCTCTGTGAACAGCTCCTCCGGATCCGCCCCGAGCTCAAGGTCGTGCTGCTCACCGTCTACGACGACGAGCAGTATCTCTTCCAGGGGCTGAGGGCCGGTGCCGTCGGCTATCTGACCAAGCAGTTGGGAGCCGAGGACCTCGTCGATCACCTGGCCCGGGTCACGGCCGGCGAGATCGTCGTCGACCCGGCCCTGGCCGGCAGGGTGGCCCTGTCCGCATCGCGCCTCGAACGCGGCGAGTTCTGGGTCGGCGCCCACCTCGGCCTCAGCCAGCGGGAGAGCTCCGTGTTGGAGCTCATGGTGCACGGCCATGCCAACCGGGTCATAGCCGGCCGACTGATGCTGGGTGAGGAGACGATCAAGACCCACGTCAGCTCCATCTTCCGCAAGCTCGGCGTGACCGACCGGACCCAGGCGGTGGCCTTCGCCCTGCGCGAGGGACTGTTCCGTTGAGCTACCCAGACGCCGACGCCGACCGCGAGGCTCCCGATCCGAAGGCTCCCGATCCGGAGGCTCCCGATCCGGAGGCTCCCGACTCGGCGGCGGGATGGGCGGGGGTGTTGCGCCGGATCATCGAGCTCAGCACCGAGGAGCGCAACCTGCGGGCCGTGGTGCGCCGGGCCGCCGATCTGGTGGTGGGCACCACCACAGCCGACGCCTGCTTCGTTCACGTGGTCGACCACGAAGCCGGGGGCCTGGTCCTGGCCGGGGCCACCCCGGAGAGCTTCGACGCCCTCGCCGGGACCATCCGGCTCCAGATCGGCGAGGGCGTGGCCGGATGGGTGGCCGAGCGGGGCGAGCCGGCGCTGATCGACGACAAGTGGACGGACTCGCGGTACGTGTACATCCCCGCCCTGCGCGGTGAGGACTTCGCGTCGATGCTCTCCGTGCCGATGCTCCGGCCCGAGGGGGTCGTGGTCGGGGTCCTCAACGTCCACGCCCACGATGCCAACCACTTCAGCACGCGGGACCTGGGTCGGCTGACCGAGGTGGCCGGCCTCCTCGCCGGCATCGTGGAGAATGCCGTGCTCTATGACCAGCTGGCGACCCGGGAGCGCCAACTGGAGCAGTTTGCGGCCCGGACCATCGAGTTGCAGGAGGTCGAACGGCGCCGCATCGCGGGTGACATCCACGACGGGATCAGCCAGCGACTGGTCAGCGCCTTCTACCACCTGAGTGCGGCACGATCGCTGAGCGGGCCGGGGGAGGCCCTCATCGAGTTGCAGGCGACCAGCGCCCTACTCACCGACGCCCTCGACGAGGCTCACCGGGCCATCGTCGGGCTGCGTCCGTCCGTCCTCGACGATCTGGGTCTGGCGGCGGGCATCACCAGCCTGGCCGCCTCCCTCGGCGCCGACGTCACCACCGAGGTCCATGTCGAATTGGAGTCGCGCCAGCTCCCCGCCCATGTCGAGACCGCCCTGTACCGGATCGTTCAGGAGGCCCTGCAGAACGTTGCCAAGCACGCCCACGCCTCCCTCGTCGAGATCGGCCTATCGTGGCGGGACGGGTCCGTGCGCCTGACGGTGCGCGACGACGGCGTCGGCTTCGATGCTCAGGTTCCCCCGCGGCCGATGTCGTTCGGGTTGCTGGGCCTGGCCGAGCGCGCCGCCCTGCTCGACGCCCACCTCGATGTCAGCTCCCGCGTCGGTGAGGGAACGACGATCACGGTGACGGTGCCGATCGGCTCGCCGCCGCAGGCCGACCCCGATGACCGCCGACCCCGGCGCCGGTCGAGCTGAACCCAGGACTGTTCAGCCCTCGGTGGCGGGGTCCGAATCGGCGTAGTCAAAGACCCGGCTCTTGCGGATGTCGTCGGCCTCGATGCGCATCAGGTCCGACCTGGTCACCTCGGACGAGGCCGCCGACATGAGCCGGTCGGCATGGCGGAGCCGGGCTCGCTCCAGGGCGTTGCGGACGCTGCGGGCATTGGCGAAGTTGGCCTGTTTCCGTCGCCGCTCCAGGTAGGCGACGAACACCTCCTCGGCCTCGTCGGAGAGGAAGTAACCCTGCTCGGAGAGCATGAGCTTCCCGATGGCGAGCAACTCGTCGGCGTCGTAGTCGGGGAAGTCGATGTGGTGGGCGATGCGCGAGCTCATCCCCGGATTGGACGTGAAGAAGGTCTCCATGCGATCGGCATAGCCGGCCAGGATGACCACCAGGTCCTCGCGGTCGCGCTCCATGGCCTGGAGGAGGATCTCGATGGTCTCCTGCCCGTAGTCCCGCTCGTTCTCCACCCGGTAGAGGTAGTACGCCTCATCGATGAACAGGACCCCGCCCATGGCCCGCTTGAGCACCTCCCGGGTCTTGGGCGCGGTGTGGCCGATGTATTCACCGACGAGATCGTCTCGGGTCACCGAGACGACCTGGTTGCGCCGGATGTAGCCGATCTGATGAAGCAGCTCGGCCATGCGCAGGGCCACCGTCGTCTTCCCGGTGCCCGGGCTCCCGGTGAAGCACATGTGGAGGTTGGGAGGGCTGGACTCCAGCTGGAAGCGGCGGCGCAGACGATCCACCACCAGCAACGACGCGATCTCCTGGACCCGGGACTTCACCGGGACCAGACCGACCAGTTCCCTGTCCAGGCGTTCGAGGACATCGTCGATGTCGTACGAGGCCCGCTCCGCTTTCAGGTCCACCGTGTCGCCGTCGTCCAACCAGCGTTCACCGTCCGTCTCCTCACCGCCACCCTCGACGTCCTTGGCGGACGTGGTCGTGGCGGTGGCTGCCGGCTGGTTCATGGAGAAGCCGGAACGGCGCTGCTCGCCGGTCTCAGCCATGGTCAGCTGCTCACGTAGCGCTCGCCATGGGGCTTGTCAGTGGCGTAGGAGTGGAGGGTGTAGCGGACCTGGCGGTCGGCGGTCTCCTGGCGGTCCAAGCGGAATCCGGGCTCCTCCGCCGGGCGGTTGACGATGAACGACAGCGCCGTCGTCTGGCGGTGCAGCCTGGCGTCATAAGCCGTCACCCGGATGTAGTGGTTGGGATAGGCCTCCCGGCACCGCGTCACCTCGGTCATGGGCCCGGCCGAGTCCGGAACCTCGAACATGGGCAACTCCCACATGTCCCAGTACACGTTCCTTGGGTGGGGGTCGTCGGTCATCTCGATGGCGATGGCCCAGCCGTTGTCGATGGAGTACTGGATCTGGGCCTTGATCTCGTCGTCGGTGAAGTCGGGCAGGTGGGAAAAGGTCCCTTGGTTCAGGCGCATTGCTTGGCTCCTCGGTGGGGTGGGAATCAGGTGCTGGGGGTGGCGACGACGTCGGGCATGTCCGTCGACTCGTAGTTGAAGGAGATCTCGCCCCACGTGTCGAGGGCGGTCTGCAGGGCGGGGCACTTCTTGGCTGCCGCCTTGAGGATGTCAGGGCCTTCGCTCACGTAGTCCCTGCCCTCGTTGCGGGCCTTGATCATGGCCTCGGCGGCGACCCGGTTGGCCGACGCTCCGGCGGCGATGCCCATCGGGTGGCCGATGGTGCCACCTCCGAACTGCAAGACCACGTCCTCGCCGAGATAGTCGAGGAGCTGGTGCATCTGCCCGGCGTGGATCCCGCCGGATGCGACCGGCATGGTCCCGGGCATGGACGCCCAGTCCTGATCGAAGTAGATGCCATGGCCAGGGTTGGCCTCGACATGGTTGAGGCGCAGCGTGTCGTAGTAGCCCCGGATGATGTTGGGGTCACCCTCCAGCTTGCCGACGACGGTCCCGGAGTGGATGTGGTCCACCCCGAGCAGCCGGCACCACTTGGCCAGGACCCGGAAGTTGACACCGTGGTTCTTCTGGCGGGCGTAGGTGGCGTAGCCGGCCCGGTGGAGGTGGAGGATCATCCCGTTGGCGCGGGCCCAGTTGGACATCGAGCTCATGGCGGTGAAGCCGATGGTCAGGTCCATCATGATGATGATGCTGCCGACCTCCTTGGCGAACTCGGCTCGCTCGTACATCTGCTCCATGGTCCCGGCCGTCACGTTGAGGTAGTGGCCCTTGACCTCGCCGGTCTCGGCTTGAGCTCGCTGCACCCCTTCCATGGAGAACAGGTAGCGGTCACGCCAGCGCATGAAGGGCTGGCTGTTGATGTTCTCGTCGTCCTTGGTGAAGTCCAGCCCGCCCCGCAGGGCTTCGTAGACGACCCGCCCGTAGTTGCGGGCGTACAGCCTCAGCTTGGGCTTGGTGGTCGCCCCGAGGAGCGGCCGGCCGTACTTGTTGAGGTATTCGCGCTCCATGACGATCCCGTGGGGAGGTCCGGGGAAGGTCTTCACGTAGTGGGTGGGGATGCGCATGTCCTCGAGGCGCAGCGCCTTGAGGGCCTTGAAGCCGAACACATTGCCGATGATCGACGATGTCAGGTTGGCAATCGAGCCTTCCTCGAACAGGTCCATGTCGTAGGCGATCCAGGCGATGTACTGGTTGTCGGATCCGGGGACCTCGTCCACCCGGTAGCACTTGGCCTGATAGTGCTCGTGCGCCGTCAGGCGGTCGGTCCACACCACCGTCCACGTCGCCGTCGACGACTCGCCTGCCACGGCCGCCCCCGCCTCTTTGGGATCGACACCGGGCTGGGGGGTGATCCGGAAGGCACAAAGGATGTCGGAGTCCTTGGGCTGGTAGTCGGGTTCCCAGTAGCCCATCTCGGCGTAGGGGATGACGCCTGCGGCCCAGCGGTCGCTCTTCGCCGCCTTGCCGTTCCCTGATTCAGCTTTGCCGTTTCCTTCAGCCATGGTTCTCGTCTCCTCAACCTCTTGAGTCCTACTTACGAGCATGATGGCTCTATCATCACCTGTCTACCCTTTCTTGACCGCTCTCTCATCACTGATCGCTTATCTATGACACCCAGCCAGCTCCACACCTTCGTGGCCATCGCCGATTCCGGATCGGTCCGGGAGGCGGCCGAGCGCCTCGTGGTGAGCCAGTCCGCGGTGTCGTCGGTCCTCGCCGCCCTGCAGGACGAGCTCGGTGTCCGCCTGGTGGAGCGCAACGGCCGGGGCCTGCGCCTGACCGAGGCCGGCCAGGTGTTCGCCGGCTACGGGCGCCGAATCCTGGGGCTGTGGGATGAGGCCCGGGTCGCCACCGTGGCCAAGGCCGACCCGGAGCACGGCCGTCTCCGCCTGGCTGCCGTCACCACCGCCGGCGAGCACGTGGTCCCTCCCCTCCTCGCCGCCTTCCGCCGGGCCCACCCCTCCGTGGAGGTCACCCTCGAGGTGGGAAACCGGAGCCGGGTCTGGGAGTTGCTGACCCATGGGGGGGCCGATCTGGGTGTCGGAGGGCGGCCTCCCCACGGAGGCCAGCTGGCCAGCCTGGCCGCCACCGAGAACGAGCTGGTGGTGATCAGTGCCCCCACCGACGGCGCCACATCCGCCCCTCGGGCCGTCACCGTGGCCCAGCTCGCCCACCAGACCTGGCTGGTGCGCGAACCGGGTTCGGGGACCGCGTCCACGGCCAACGAGTTGCTCGCTGACCTGGGCATCAACCCTCCCCGTCTCACCCTGGGATCCAACGGGGCCATCCGCGAATCGGTCATGGTCGGCCTCGGCATCGCCCTCGTCTCGTGGGCCGCCGTCGCCCGTGAGATCGCCGAGGGGTCACTCGAGGAGTGGCGAGCCGGACCGCTGCCCCTCCGACGGCGCTGGCACCTCGTGGCCAAGGGCGAGGACGACCTTCCGGCCACCGCCGCGCTGTTCCGGGACCACGTCCTCAGCGACGCCGCTCCGACCTGGACACCGCACCGCTCCGGCGAGGCGCCGTGAGCGCATCGGGGGCGGTCCCTCAGGGGGTCCCCCGCTTCGGGGAGGAAGGGGCCCGGCTTGATGTCTAAGGTCACCGCCATGGGCACCGAGGTGACGTCGCTGGCCCTCCCGCTGCTCAAGGCGTGCACCGATGCCGCCGCCCAGTGTGGGCCGTGGGTGGGCCGGGGGGACAAGAACGCCGCCGACGAGGCGGCCGTCGAGGCCATGCGCGCCGCCCTCGCCACGGTGCCGGGCCGCGGCGTCGTCGTCGTGGGCGAGGGGGAGAAGGACGAGGCCCCCATGCTCTTCGCCGGCGAGGAGATCGGCACCGGCCGCGGCCCGAGCTTCGATCTGGCCGTGGATCCTCTCGAGGGGACGAGCCTGTGTGCCCGAGGGGCCCCCGGTGCGGTGACGGTGCTGGCCGCCGCCCCCCGCGCGTCGCTGGCCGTGCCTCCCGGGTTCTACATGGACAAGCTCGTTGTCGGTGCCGGGGCCGCCGGTGCTCTCGACATCGATGCCCCCACCGAGGACAACCTGCGGGCCGTGGCATCGGCCCTCGGGGTGGAGGTCACCGAGTTGCGGGTCGCGGTGCTCGACAAGCCTCGCCACCGGTCCCTGATCAAGCAGGTCCGCCAGGCCGGGGCCAAGGTGATCGAGGTGCCAGAAGGCGACGTCATGGCCGGTCTGGCCGCCCTCGTTCCCGGGTGGGGCGTCGATCTGGCCATCGGGATCGGGGGCGCCCCGGAGGGGGTGATCACCGCCTGCTCGGTCCGACTCCTGGGGGGCGGGATGCAGGCCCGGCTGGCCCCACAGAGCGACGAGGAGCGGGACGAGGCGCGACGCCACGGAGCGCTGGGCCGCCGTTACGACGTCGCCGATCTGTGCCCGGCCTCCGACGTGGTCTTCGCCGCCAGCGGCGTCACCGGCTCCGACACCCTCGACGGGGTCGGATTCACGGCGGACGGGGCCACCCAGGTGTCCAGCCTGCTGATCACCCCCGAAACCGGCGTGATGCGGGTGGTCAGCCCCGCCTGAGCGGTATCGTGCGATCAAGGGGGCCAGATCGTGATCCTTGAACAGCTCTATCTCGGGTGTCTCTCGCAGGCGTCCTACCTGATCGGCGACGAGGCGCCAGGCCGGGCCGTCGTGGTGGACCCTCGACGCGACATCGCCGAGTACCTGGACATGGCCCGGGCGCGGGACGTTCGCATCGAATTGATCGTGCTGAGCCACGTCCACGCCGACTTCATCCCCGGTCACACCGAGTTGGCCGAGGCCACCGGGGCGACGATCGCCATGGGCGCAGCCTCGCCGGTCTCGTTCCCGATCCGCCGCCTCGCTGACGGCGAGCGGGTGGCTCTGGGCAACCCTGCCACGGGCGTCACCATCGAGGTGCTGTCCACACCCGGCCACACCCCCGAGTCGGTCACCCTCGCCGTCTACGAGCACGCCGGCGATGCGGCGCCGGTGGCGCTGCTCACCGGCGACACCCTCTTCCTCGGCGACGTCGGCCGCCCCGACCTGCTCGGGGCGGCGGGCGGGACGGCCCAGGACATGGCCCGCGACCTCTACCGGTCCCTGCACACCAAGATCCTGACCTTTCCCGACTCCGTGCTGGTCTACCCCGGTCACGGCGCCGGCAGCGCCTGCGGCAAGGCCCTGTCGTCGGACACGGTGGCGACCCTGGGGGACCAACGCCACAGCAACTACGCCCTGGCCCCGATGAGCGAGGACGCGTTCGTCGCCGCTGTCACCGATGGTCTGGCCGAGCCCCCGGCGTACTTCCAAGATGATGTCGCCCTCAACCGGCAGGGCCATGCCTCGTTCGATCCCCACCGCCACGTTGCTGCCGTGGCCGCGGCCGACGCCGTGCGCCTGGCCGCCGAGGGCGCCCTCCTCCTCGATGGGCGCGACGCCGAGGCGTTCGCCGCCGGCCACCTGCGCGGCGCCGTCAACGTGGGCCTCTCCGGCCGCTTCGCCGAGTACGCCGCCGCCGTGCACGCTCCCGGCCAGCCGGTCGTCCTCTACGGTTCGGAACCCGAGGTCACCGAGGCCCTGGTCCGCCTGGCCCGGGTCGGCATCGAAACGGTGGTCGGGGCCGTGACCGATCCTCGGGCCCTGGTCGACGACCCCGGTCTGGTCGCCACCAGCACCCGTGTCGATGTGGTTGGGGCCTCGGGCAATATCCGGACCGTCGTCGGTCTCCAGGTCGTCGATGTGCGAGCGCCGGGTGAGTTGGCCGCCGGCACCCTCCCCGGTGCCGTCAACCTCCCCCTCCCCCGCTTGCGGACGATGTTGTCATCGCTCGACCCCCGGCGCCCCGTCCTCGTGACCTGTGCCGGGGGCTACCGGTCCATCGCCGCCGCCAGCATGCTCCAGGCCATGGGCTTCTCCGACGTCTGTGATCTCCTGGGGGGCTGGGAGGCGTGGCAGCAGGAGCACGGCCCGGTGTCCTCCACCGGTTGACCGCCGATGCGGCCATCGCCACCTCAGAGCCAAGGAGGCAGGTGTGGGAGCGGCCCCCCGGCCGCGACGAGCGTCGAGCCGTAGGACCGACCGAGGAGCCAGGCCACAAGGGCGGCTCCGGGACCGGCTACGACGACGGGGGGTTCCGACGCCGGGCCGAGCCTCCAGGTAGCGACCCGGTCGCTGGGGTCCAGCACCGCGGACGGGCAGGCGTCACCGGCGCCGAGAGTCTCCAGGACATCGTCGGCCAGGGCGTCGATCAAATCGGTCGGAAGGTCGGTCCAGGTCACCCCGACGTTCAGATCCACGGCGTGCACCCAGACCTCGCGCACGCGCATCCAGGGGATCTCCGAGGCGGGGATGGCCCGCCCTTGGGCGCTGCGCACCTGCGCCTCCCACCCCCCGCCGTCGAGACGGCTGAAGGCGTCGTCGAGCCCGTCGGCGGTGATCCTGGCGTCACTGCGCAACTCGGCCGCGGATCGGGCGGCTGACGCGTCGATGTCCGCGTCCCGCTGGTCGGGGCCGGCGTACATGGGGTTCTCGACACCGGTCCGGGCCCAGGTGGCCAGGCGGGCCAGGGCTTCGGCGTTTCGGGCCAGATGCCCGACGAGATGGGCGCGGGTCCATCCCGCCAGCAGCGTCGGTGCCCGGACCTCCGCGTCGCCTAGACCGTCCACCGCGGCGAGGATCACGGCCGTGCCGTCGCCCACCCACGGCCGCGTCGTGGCCACGTCGTGGCGGTTCACGGTGCCGACCCCGCCGCAGACCGGGCCGCCCCAGCGGCTCGCAGCGCCTTCTTGTCCACCTTGCCCACTTTCGTCGTCGGCAGCTCGTCGATGACGACGAGCAGTCGGGCAGCTTGAAACGGGCCACGCCGATCTGCTTCATGGCCACGCGGATCTCCTCCAGGATAACGGCCCGACGGGCCGGCAACACCCGACTCTCAGCGGTAGGCTTGCTCCTGGGCGGCCACGTCGTTGACCAGGTTGCCCAGGGCAATGTTCACGTCCTCGACGTGGTAACCCCACGCCGGACCGAGGGTGGCCTCGATCACAGGCCGGAGATCGCCAGGGGCGGGAGTCGCCGTCACCTGCAGCCAGGAAGCGCCATGGTCGTGATCGCAGGCCGCCGAGTACAGCCCCGGGAACGTGACCCACGGCGTTGTGATCTTGGCACCCGGGGTCGGGAAGTCGGCCGGGGCCAGGAAGGGCTGGAGCGGCGCGGGGCCACCGCCGAGGTTGGCCGGGTTGGCGCAGGCCACCTCCTGGCCGGCGGAAGCGGTCTGGCCGGCCAGGAGGCTGACGCCCTGGCCGGCCCGCCCGAAGAGAGCGTCGGCCGGGGGCTGCGCCCCGAAGCTGGAGTAGGCGATCACGCACCCGACCTGGCCGGGTGCCGTACAGATCGGGACGGTCCGGAAGCTGCCACCCACCGTCTTGCCCTGCGGGACCTGCACATTGCCGCCGACGATGATCGCCGACACCAGGCGGCTGCGGAGCACCGGGTTTCCGTCGAGCTCACGTTGGACCAGTTGGATGAGGATCGCCGCCCCCTGGGAGTGGCCGATGAGGACGATCGGCTTCCCGTTGTCATGGTGGGCCAGGAAGTCCCTCCAACCGGTGAGCAGGCTCCGGTAGGCGATGGCCTCAGCGCCCGAATCCTGTCCGGCGATGCCTTTGACCAGGCCGCTGAGTGTCACCTGGCGGTACATCGGGGCCCACACATCGCAGATCTGGGAGAACCTCGATGCCTGCCCTTGCGCAGCCTGGGTCTCGGCCGGCTGAATCCGTAGGTCGGCGTTGTCGGATGGCTCCGGGGACACCGTCGGATACACGTAGAAGCAGTCGAACTGCGAGCCGCCACCGGTCGCCTGGGGAATCGGTGTTGTTGCGCCCGTCGGTGACACGGCGGTGGCTGCCCTGCTCTGGCTACACGGGTCGCCGGCCGACCCGGGGCGGCACAGCCAGACCGTGCCACTCGCCGCCGGAGCAGGCGGCGCGGAAGGTGGGGGCGGGGGAGGGGGGTGGATGGTGGACGAGCCGCCCCCGAACCCACCGGACCCCGAG
>JBPCNZ010000133.1:0-6932 GCA_051000755.1 Acidimicrobiales bacterium
CAGTCCACCAAAATCCCACACCGCCGGCCCCGGCCGCCCCAAAGGCACCCGAAGACCGCCCAGAACCCGCTACCCCGCCGTCAAAAAGACCGCCCAATCAGCAGCCAGGGTTTAATCGCAAGCTAAGGTCTGTTTGTTTGATCCGTGCAGGCAGGTACTGTCTGCGCGGCACTCGATGCTTAGCGTGACCGAGGGGGTCCTTCCCGAAGGGCCCCCTCGGTGCTCTTACCGGGGGAGGCGCCCCATCAGGTGGAACTCCTCGTTGGGGGCGAGCGCCAGGGCGTGGGCCATGCGGTTGGACAGGGCGAAGAGGGCGACCACGGCGGCGATGTCCCAGATGTCGTCGTCGTCGAAGCGGGCGTCGTGGAGGGCGGTGACGTCGTCGTCGCTGATCTCCTCGGGAACGAGCGACAGCTTCACCGCGTAGGCGAGCATGGCCCGCTGGCGGGGCGTGATGGGTGCCTGGCGCCAGTTGCCCGCCACCAGATCGGCGATGAGGGGGTCCTTGGCCCGGACCCGGAGTATGGCCCCGTGGGCGACGATGCAGTAGGTGCACGAACGCTCGGCGCTGGTGGCCACCACGATCATCTCGCGCTCCGCCTTGGACAGCCCGGACTCGGATTCCATGACCGCATCGTGATAGGCCACGAAGGCCCGGAACTCCGCTGGGCGGCGAGCCAGGGCGAGGAACACGTTGGGCACGAAGCCGCTCTTCTCCTGCACCTCCATGATGCGGGCCCGAACGTCGTCGGGGACCTTGTCGAGGGTGTCGGTGGTGGGTACGTCGAATCGGGAGAAGGGCGCCATCACCTTGACGTTACCGCCGCCCCCTCCGGTGCCAGGCTGGCGACCTGGGCATCCACCCACCGGCGGTACTCGTCGAGGACCACTGTTACCCGGCGGTGATCGCCGGTCCCCAACTGCTGGGCGCCGATGAGCAGGGTCAGGCCGACCTCGCTCAGCCTGCGGGCATGGCTCGCCTCCAGGCCGGACTCTTCCAACGTCTTGGCCACGATCCCGCCCCGGCCTTCGTCGACCCGGTGTTGCACCTCGGCCGCGAAGGGGTCGGTGGCGGCCAGGATCCGGATGGCACGCTCGGCGCCGTGGTTGAGGGCGACGGCCAGGGCCTCGAGGCAGGCGATCCGCTCCCGAGGGTCGGTGACCTGGAGGGATTCCTCCACCAGGCGGCGCCCGTAGGCCTCCTCCCAGTACAGGAGCATGTGGCGCACGAACGTCGGGCGGTTGCGGAAGTGGTGGTAGAACGACCCTTTGGTGACGGCGAGGCGTTCACACAGACCGTCGATGGTGACCCGGGCCACGCCCCCCTCGGCCAGCAGGCGCAGCGCCGTCTCGTAGTAATCGGTCGGTTGAAGCGTCGCCACGGGTCCTCCTCGCCGCCACGGGTGAAGTGACAAGGCCCCCGGCAACGTACCATCAGGTACGTGATCCGCCAGCTCATCGCCCGGGCGGCCTCGCCTGACCCTAAGCGCAGGGTGTAGCGGATGGGGAGGTGCTTGAGCCCGCCCACGAACAGGGTCTGCGAGAGCACCGGGTCGCCGGCCAACTTGATGGTGTCGAGGCGGGGCAGGAGCTCGGTGAGCAGAGCCTTGATCTCCATCTTGGCCAGGGTGGCCCCCAGGCAGTAATGGGCCCCGAAGCCGAAGGCCAGGTGCCGGTTGGGGGAGCGGCCCACATCGAAGGTGAAGGGGTTGGTGAATATCTCAACGTCGCGGTTGGCCGATGGATACGAGAGGAGTACCCCGTCGCCCGCTTCGAAGTGGTGACCCCCCACGTCGGCGGCGGTGACCGCGTTGCGCATGAAGTGCTTGACCGGGGTGACCCAGCGAATGATCTCGTCGGCGGCGGTGGCGATGAGCGAAGGGTCGTCCTTGAGCCTCTGCAGCTCGTCGGGGTGCTCGATGAGCGCCTGGAGGCCACCCGCCATGGCCGCCGACGTCGTGTCGTGGCCGGCGGTGGCGACGATGACGTAGTACGACAGCTGCTCGACGATGTCGAGGGGTTGGCCGGCGATGCTGGCGTTGGCCACCACCGACGCCAGGTCCTCAGTGGGCTGTGCTTGCCGATCGGCGACCAGCTCGGAGAAGTAGGCGAAGAAATCCATGATGACCTGCTGGAGCTCTTCGGGAGACGTGCCCCGGGTGTATTCGGGATCGTCGCCGCCGAAGAGGTTCTGGGTCAGGCTCAGCATGCGCGGATAGTCCTCCTCGGGCAGGCCAAGGATGGCCAGGATGACCTGGAGCGGGTATGGCATGGCGACGTCGCGGGCGAAGTCGCAGGTCCCGCCGAAGGTGACCATGCGGGCCACCGAGGCTCGGGCCAGCTCGGCCAGTCGCTCCTCGAGGCGGCCCAGGCTGCGGGGCTTGAACCAGTCGATGGTCAGCGACCGCAGCTCGCGGTGGTGGGGATCGTCGAGGTGGATCAGGGTCTTGAGCTCGCCCTGCTGGCGCTGGTACTCCTCCCGGTCGAGAGGTTGGAGCACCGCCCGGGGCTCGTTGCGCCACACCTCGTTGTTGCGGGCGATGTCGTAGACGTCGGCCCACCGGGTGATGGCCCAGAACGGTGGGAACCCGTCCCTCTCCACCCGGTGGATGGGCGACTCCTGGCGCAGCACCGCGCAGGCCCGGTGAAACCGGGCATCGTCGGCGTAGGCGCTCGGCGTGACGAAGACCTTCCCGGCTTCATCAGGGCTCGGGGCTGCGGTCGCGGTTTCCGTCATCGGTGTCCCCCGGCGGCTCGATCGTTCGCCGTACCTTACCGGTCCGCCATACCTCAACGTATGTCGCGGGTCAGGGGCGGACCAGGGCGGCCAGCAGCGCTTGCAATTTGAGCTGGGTCTCGGCCAGCTCCGCTCCCGGATCCGACTCGGCGACCACGCCGACGCCGGCGTACATGCTGGCCCGCTCGCCATCCAGGCAGGCTGACCGCAGGCCGAGTGCCCACGCACCGTCACCGCGGGAATCGACCCAGCCGACCGGGCCGGCATAGGGTCCTCGATCGAACCCTTCCACCTTCTGCAGGTACCGCACGGCCTCGGGGGTGGGGTGGCCGCCGACGGCGGCGGTGGGGTGGATGGCATCGACGAGCTCGAGGGCGGTCGGGAGGTGTCCGTCGCGGGCTGCGAGCCGGGCGGTGATCGGCGTGGCCAGGTGGGACACGTTGCGCAGCCCCATCACGGTCGGTGTCTCGGGAACGGCCAACGTCTCGCACCACGGGGCCAGGGCTCCGGTGAGCTGGTCGATCACGATCTGGTGCTCCCAGCGGTCCTTGCTCGACGCCAGCAGGCCGGCAACCAGGGCGTCGTCGGCCGTCCGGTCACCGCTGCGGGCCACGGTGCCGGCCAGCGGGTGGCTGGCGAAGCGGTCGCCCTCCCGGCGGACGAGCAGCTCGGGGCTGGCGCCGATGAACCCTCCGACGTGGAAGATCATGCATGTGGGGTACAGGGCGCGGAGGCGGGAGACGACGTCACCGACGAGGAAGGGGCGGTTGGCCACGACGTCGACGCGGCGGGCCAGGACCACCTTGGCCAGGTCGCCGGCCCGGATGGTGGCCACGGCGTCGGCGATCATCTCCTGCCAGGCGGCGTGCGACAGCGGGGAGCTGAGCGTGAACCCGTCGGGCGGGGTGGCGTCGGCCGTGGCCCCCGCGGCGGGCGTGGTGGCACCGCCCTGGGCCCGCCAGTCGTCCGCCCATGCTCCCGTCACCCCGGGCCGCAGGTCGACGACGGTTTCCCAGAGCCGGCCTTGGCGGTGGGCGACGATGCGGCGGGGGATCACCAGGGTGCCGGGAGTGTCGGGAGCAAACGGCAGGGCCCCGAAGGCCACGGGACCGCTGCCGGGTACGCCGAGCGGGTCGTCGGACTCGATGGCCTCCAGGATGGCGGCCACCTCGGCCCCCCGGTGCGTCCCCTCGCCCGTCTCCGGGGCGGCTGTACCGTCCGTGCCGGGGTCGGTCCGGGTGATGGGCAACGCCATACCGGCTCCGGCCAGCACCCCTTGGTCGCTGGTCCACAGCACACCGTCGGGGCTGGTGCCGAGGGCGACCAGGTCCGGCTCACCGTCGATCGAGCGGGTCGTGGCCACCAGCTCGTCGGGGCGGGGCCACCGGGAGATCATGGAGCCTGTTCTACCTCGCGGCAGGGACCAATTGACAGCCGCTCCGGCCGGCCCTGTCACCAGCTTGTAAGGCGGGAGCGTCACCGACAGGGCAGCAACGCTCGGTACCATCGGCTTTCACACACTCGGCGCGGCACACCGCCAGGCGCCGAATGGAGCCATCGCACATGAACAGTCGAAGGGTGTTGCACCGGTCGAGCCCGGCCAAGTCCGGACCACCGAGTGGCGTCAAGCGGGGTCCTGCCCCACCGCCGCCGCCCAAGTGGCGGCCGTGGCTGCTCGTGGTCGGCATCTTGATCAGCATCGGCCTGCTGCTCGTCCCCAACATGAGCAAGGCCCAGCCCAAGGCGTTGAACTTCACCCAGTTCACGACCAGCGTCAACCAGAACATGGTCAAGACGGCCACCATCTCCAGCACGGGCAAGGTCTCGGGCAAGTTTGCCGACGGCAGCACCTACACGTCCCAGATCCCCACCGCCCTCACCGACAACCAACTCGTCAGCGACCTGCAGAGCCACAACGTGGCCATCACCGGTTCCACCACCAGCGGCTTCTCGATTGGCACGCTGCTCGTCGACTTCCTCCCCCTCCTTCTGTTCGTCGGGTTCTTCGTCTTCATCGGCCGCCAGGCCAAGCGGCAGCTGGGCGCCGCGGGTGGCGGGATCATGGGAGTGGGCCGGTCCAAGGCCAAGGTCTACGACGAGGACAAGCCCACGACCCGCTTCGCCGACGTGGCCGGCTACGACGGGGCCAAGAGCGAGGTGTCCGAGGTGGTGGACTTCCTCAAGCACCCTGATCGCTACGAAAAGGCCGGCGCCGTCGGCCCCAAGGGCGTCCTCATGGTCGGACCGCCGGGTACGGGCAAGACCCTCATGGCCCGGGCCGTGGCCGGCGAGGCCGAGGTGCCGTTCCTGGCCCTGACCGGGTCCAGCTTCGTGGAGATGTTCGTCGGCGTCGGCGCCTCCCGGGTCCGTGACCTGTTCAACGACGCCCGGAAGCGGGCGCCGTCGATCATCTTCATCGACGAGATCGACGCCATCGGCCAGAAGCGGGGGGCCAACGGGGCCTTCGGCTCCAACGACGAGCGGGAGCAGACCCTCAACCAGATGCTGGCCGAGATGGACGGCTTCGACCCGGCCACCGGCGTGGTCGTCATCGCCGCCACCAACCGGCCCGAGATCCTCGACCCGGCCCTGCTGCGACCGGGCCGTTTCGACCGGACGGTGGAGATCCCCCTGCCCAACGCCGCCGAGCGGCTGGCCATCTTGAAGGTTCACTCCAAGACCAAGAAGCTCGAGGCCGGCATCAACCTCGACGCCGTCTCCCGGGGCACGCCCGGCTTCTCCGGCGCCGACCTGGCCAACCTGGTCAACGAGGCCGCCATCCAGGCCGTCCGCCACGGTCGATCGGTGATCGACCAGGCCGACTTCGACTTCGCCCGGGACCGGATCCTGCTCGGCCGCAGGGACAGCTCCAACGCCCTGCTCCCCGACGAGAAGCACTCCGTCGCCGTCCACGAGACCGGCCACGCCCTCGTCGCGGCCCTGTCGCCGCGCGCCGACCCGGTGGCCAAGGTGACCATCCTGCCGGCCGGCCAGGCCCTGGGCGTCACCGAGCAGCTGCCGGAGGTGGAGCGCCACCTGTACCCGGAGAGCTACCTCAAGGACTCCCTCGCCGTCCGCCTCGGCGGGCGGGCTGCCGAGGTCCTGGTGCTGGGCGAGGCGTCCACCGGAGCGTCCAACGACCTGGCCGGGGCGACGGAGCTGGCCACCCGCATGGTTCGCGAATGGGGGCTCTCCGATCGGATCGGGCCAATCGGCTATTCCTCCAACCAGCCCGGCTATCTGGGCGATTCCGGTCTCGGCAACCGGCCCTACGCCGAGGACACCCAACGGGTGATCGACGAGGAGGTCACCCTCCTGCTGCGCCAGGCCGAGGCCCGGGCCCTGGAGTTGCTGAGCACCCATCGCACCGAGCTGGACCGGGTCGTGGACCTCCTGCTCGAACGGGAGACCATCGACGGCGACGACCTCCAGGCCATCATCGAGCACCGGGTGCCGGCACCGCCCCCTGCCCCGGCCGTCGTCCACGCCGCCACCGACACCGTCCTGGACCGCCCGGGCGGCCGATGAGCAACGCCGTGGGCCCGGAGTCGGTGGGCCCGGAGTCGGTGGTCGTGTACTGGCGGAGCGGTTGCGGGTTCTGCTTGCGCCTGGTGCGCACGCTGGAGCGGGCCGGGGTGCCTACCGAGCTGCGCAACATCTGGGAGGACGACGACGCCCGGCGGTTCGTCGCCGCCCACAACCGAGGCGCCGAAACGGTGCCGACGGTCGAGGTGGGGGACCGGGTGGTCACCAATCCCGACCCCGGCGAGCTCCTCGCCTGGTTGGCCGAAGCCCACCCCCTCCTCGTCGCCAAGGCGGGCGGCCAGGTCAGGCGCTGAGCTTGTCGGCGGTGTGCCCAGCCGGGTCGAGGAGATCGAGAACGGCCTCTTCCACCGCCCCCTGGGTAGAGGGATGCCCGAAGCTGACGGAGCAGATCCACACCGCCTGCCACGCCAGGGGGAGGACCAGACCCTCGATCCTATCAAGCACGGCGGGGTCCTCGACCCGTCGGCCACTGGCGTCGAGGTATTCGAAACCCCGCCCTCTCCGCCGCCGGGTGTAGCCCTGCCCGCTGCAGTCGGACCGGCGGATCCTGGGCATGGCGTTCGCACTACCCTGCCGAGGGCACCGTTCAAACGGGCCCGTTCCGGTACGAACCGGCTGAGTATCGTCGATGCCGTGGAGCCGGAGCTGC
>JBPCNZ010000134.1:0-4102 GCA_051000755.1 Acidimicrobiales bacterium
CCCTCCTCGTATCGGTCAAGGGCGGACGCCAGCTCAACCCGGCCATGGTCCGCGACCTGGCCGGGACGGTAGGCCAGGAACGAGCGGACATGGGCCTGCTCATCGTCATGGACGAACCCACCCGCGGGATGCGCGACGTGACGGGCCGATCGGGGACCTATATCAATCCGTTCAACGGCAACGAATACCCCAAGCTCCAGATCGTCACCGTGCCCCAGCTCCTGGCCGGCGCCAAGCCGAAGATGCCCGAGGCCATCCTGCCGTATGTCCAGGCGAAGGCCCGGGGCGGCGGGGACCAGCTTTCATGGGACGTGACGTGACCGAAGTGCGTACTGTGGCAAGCACTCAGCTAGCAGTTTGGTCAAACTGACCCACTACCCGTCGGTGGGCGTCGCCGCTCACCCATGCTGCCTGCTCAGGTCCCACATCCTAGATCTTAGTATCGCTACCAGCGATGCCATCTATCTCCACTACCGCTCGTGGTGATAGCGTCCACCGCATGAACCCTGGTCGGCAGAGCGGGATGCCTTGAGCCTGGCCCCGGTGCACGACCTCGACGCTCGGCGCAGGGTCGGCGCTCAGCTCTTGCGTGGCCAGACCCGCCGAGTGCTGCCCGAAGCCCGCCCGCCGTATCTCCACCGTCGCCGTGGCCGGCAGACCCGCCAGGCAGCGGTACCTCCGAGAGCGGAGCGCCGCAATCCGGGCGGGCCGGGGCTGATCGCCGATGCGAAAGCGGCACGTCAGGTCCGGAAGCTGCGGCTGGTGCAGGCGTCCGAGCGTGCCGGGGTGTTCGACGACCCGGCCGCCGCGTTGTGGCTGATCGAAGGCGAGGCGGCGTGATCGACGACGGCCCGTGGCGCTACACGCACGCTGACGGCTGGGTGAAGGCCGAGCCGGTCAAGCCGGTCCGGTCTGTGACGCCGGACGTGGCGGGCCGGGTGGCAGGTGCGGTCCTGGCGGTCGTCATCATCGCCGCCCTGACGGTCGTGATCGGCACGGCGGTCGTGGTCGGTGCTGTGTGGGCGGTCCGGGCGATGGTGGGCGGATGATCCCGGGGATGGAGCCGAACGCTGACGCCCGGGTGTTCGCATCGAACCTGCGGCAGATGTTCGTGGCGATGACCGCCGAAGGGTTCACGTCGGCCGAGGCGCTGACGATCCTTGGCACCGTGCTGGCGGCGAGCATCGCCAAGGGGACCGAGTGACCGCCCGTTACCACCGCTGGAAGGTGCGTGCCCAGTTCCACGTCCGGCGCCTGTGGTTCTGGGCGGAGAACGGCTGGCATCGGGACCCGAAGGCGGCAGTGGTGCCGTCGAGGGTCATCCTCGACACGGCCCGCCGTGAGGCTCAGGCCCGCAACGCCGCTGAGACGGCGAGGCGACTCGGGTTGCCCATCTCGCCGACCGCCTGAATGGCGCGCAAGCCGACCGACCCGCAGCTTGCCCTCATGGTCGACGGGATCGTCGCCGACCTCCCCCGGGCCCTCGTGCTCCTGCCGTTGATCGTCGAGCAGGCCCGCCGAGAGGAGAGCTACGTCCACGGAGAGGGCTTGCCAACGGCGACGGTTGTGTGCCGCACCCCGGACTGCGACGGCCGACCGCACTGGTACGACGAGGAGCACCCGGTCCGCTGGCTGGAGGCTCACCCTCCCCGGATTGACAGTCCCAACGAAATGGACTGCGCTGACCCGACAGGGGAGGCCGTGGTGGCCGCTGCCAGGGACGGGCTCGGCACCGAACGGGCGACCGTGGACCGGTTCATCACCGCGCTGGTCGCCCTCCACGGTGCGAGCTCGGCCCTCTTCGACGTGATGCCCGCCTCCTCCGCTTCGGTCCGCCACGATCCGCCCCTGTCGCCCACGAACGGCGAGACCGACCTCGACCGGCAGCGCACCAAGACGGGTGCCGTCGAGGCCGAGTCGGCGTGTGTGGCTTGCGACCTTGGGGTGTCGGTCGTCGGGCCGCTGACCGCCATGCTGTGCGCCGCAGACTTGCAGGCGTGGATCGACGCCGGGACACCGGCTCGAGGCGCGCAGGGTGAGGACCGGATCACCAAGGCGACGTACTGGACGGGTTGGATCGGCCGGCGGCGCGCCGAGCTGGCCGCGACGGCGGCCGTGGAGCCCGCCGAGGTGGCCTACGTCGCCCGGTGGAACCGGGAGAACATCGAGACGGCCGCATGAACCGAAACGGCACCCTGCCGGCGGCCCGGAACGGCATCGACGGGGGCTCACCGCCAGAACGGCCCGCGACGGCGCAGAGGACCGCTGAGCGGGTTGCTGGCTGCACCTCATGTCCGTTCGTAACATCGAGCGCCCCGCAACGCACGGAACTGGAGGTGGCGGCCGACACGGTGGCCCTGCTCCTCGACGCCAAGGTCATCCCGCTCGCCCCAGCCGATGTCCGCCGAGCGTGCGATGCGACCGGGGTACCGGTCCGGTTCCTGCAACACCGCTGGCATCGGATCGCCGAGGGGCTGCGGCCACGGCCGACCGCTCGGCCGGTCCACCGCTCGGCCGCCGAGGTGGTTCCACGGCCCGTCAAGCGGTACGGCGCCGGGCTCTACGCCCGGTTGCCCACCACGTCGTTGGCCGAGGTTCGCCGTCTCCTCGACGAGGGCGGCCACCAACAGAAGGACATCGCCATCGCCACCGGGGTGTCGTCGTCGACCGTCACCTTGGTCAAACAGGGCTACTACAACGACCGGCTAGCGTCGTGAGGAGAGGACGCATGCGACACCACCCGGCCCGGTCGGGCGTCATCATCGCCATCGGGATCATCGTCGGCGCCTACCTCGGCGGCTGGCTCCTCCTCGTCGGCGGCATCATCCAAGGCGTCACCGCCCTCCAGGCGTCACCGATCAACGGGACCGACCTGGCGTACGGCATCGTCCGTGTCGTGCTCTGCGAGGTCGGGTTCGGGCTGCCGATCGCCGCCGCTGCGGGCCTAGCCGCGGTCACCGATTGACCCTGCTCCACCGCCGTCGTGCCGATCTGACCGGCGAGGCGTGGGCGATCGCCCTGCGTCGTGGCGGTGACTGCGGCGTCCGAGAGCACGACGGCTGCATGCGCCGGTTGGGCCAGGCGCTCATCCAAGCGGACGAGGACGGCGCCCACATCGGCATCCTGCAACACCAGTGCGGCGAGCTGACCGCCATGCTCGAAGAACGGGACCGGCTCATCCACCAGTTGCGGGCCGAAGCCGGGCCGGTGGCAGCGTGACCGGCGTATGGCTGAGGGAAAGCGGCGAGCCTCCGAGGAAGCATCGGTGCTCACCGCCGAGAGAGATGCGCGGCGCCGCCATGATCGAGCTCGTGGGCCGCCTCGGTGCCATCTGGGCTTGCGACTGCGGGCGACGCTGGAAGGTCACCCAGGACCGGCAGGGCTACCGCTCCTGGGTCCGTCGCCGCCTGCCGTGGCCACGCGCACGGCAATGCGCCAGATGGTGGCGGCCACAGGATGCCGGTGGCTGACCTTCGTTCTGACGCCGAACGGAACACCGACCTGCTGCGCTACGGGATGTGCTGGACGTGCGGATGGCCCCGGACCGTCCTCTATGCCGAGAACGACGGCAACGCTTCGCTCTCCATGGTCTGTCCGAACCCGGACTGCACAGTCCGCGATGTCTGACCAGAGCGCCGAGGGCTGGCTCCTCCAGCACCATCCCGAGGCTCTGGCCGACTACCCCGACCCAGACCAGGGCCGCGACCACCGCCAGATCGAACTGACCGAGACGGTCGGCTACTGGGAATCCGACGACCTCGGCCGGACCGGCCGGCGACGCCCGGCCGGATTCCGTCGAGCCGAAGCCCTCGCCACCCACGGTGCCGAACTGGCCGAGCGGGAACGGGCACGCACAGAGCGGATCGAGGCTGCCCCCTGTGCTCACTGTCGAGCCGGGACGGTCCGCTACCCGGCGCTCGGCTGGTGCGAGCCGTGCTACGGCTACAACGCCCGCCACGGCCGCCTTCCCGGCCCCCCGATCGTCGCCCGCCGACAGCGGCGCCTCGGGTCGCCGTCCGACATTTCGGAAGGGTAGGGACCCCCACGTCGAGACGGCGGTCTGGCCAAAACGCCTCGACCCCCTGGACGGGGGCGATGTCCG
>JBPCNZ010000135.1:0-6772 GCA_051000755.1 Acidimicrobiales bacterium
GGCCGAGAGGGGCCAGAGGGGTCAGACGGAAAGATCAGAAAGCCGACAGCGGCCAACCAAGATCACCTTCGCTCCCTCAGAGCCGTCCTGCCGTCTCAGACCCCTATTCATCAGGGGCCACCTAGACGCTCGCGTGGGCTAGACTCTGTGTCTGGTCAGCGAGTTGCGTCGTCTGTTGTGTCAGCTGATGGTTGTTCTCCTGAAGGCCGTCGCATCCAGGCGCTCGTCACCTTCTTCGGCTGACTCGGGATGCGCAGGTGCGTGGCCCGGCCAAACCTGGTGGGCGTGCTCGCCGGCTGCGGCGTAAAACCATCCCACAGGAGTACGTTTGACCGTTTCCCCCGAGCCCACCGGCGACACGCTCGTCGACGGCGACACGCTCATCGACGGAGCCGCTGGGCCCGCCGGTTCGCCCGGGTCCATCGCCACCCCCGCACCCCCCACCTCCTTCGCCGCTCTCGGCGTCTCCCCCGCGCTCTGTGCCGCCCTCGAAGCCGAGGGCATCATCGCTCCCTTCCCGATCCAGGCCCTCACCATCGCCAACGGCCTGCTGGGCCGGGACGTGTGCGGCAAGGCCAAGACCGGGTCCGGCAAGACCCTGGCATTTGGACTGCCCCTGCTGCAGCGCCTGACCGTCAATCCGGCGGCCAAGGACCCCCGAGGGCTGATCCTGGTCCCGACCCGAGAGCTGGCCCGGCAGGTCGCCGATGTCCTCGAGCCCCTCGCCAAAGCAGCAGGACACCGCCTGACCGCCTGCTACGGCGGGACGGCCATGGAGGCCCAGATCGCCGCTGTCCACGCCGGCACCGACCTGGTGGTGGCCACCCCCGGACGACTCATCGACCTCCGTCAGCGGGGCGAGGTCAACCTCTCGGCCATCGAGATCATGGTTCTCGACGAGGCCGACCGCATGGCCGACATGGGTTTCATGCCCCAGGTCGAGTGGTTGCTGCGCCATCTGACCTCCGCCCACCAGACCATGCTGTTCTCGGCCACCCTCGACGGTGACGTCGACCGGCTGGTGCGCAACGAGCTGACCGATCCGGTCCGCCACGAGGTCATCTCCCAGCAGGCCACGGTGACGGAGATGGAGCACCGCTTCTTGCAGGTGCACCAGATGGACAAGGTGAAGGTGACCGCGGCCATCTGCCGTCACGCCCGCCGGGCCCTCGTGTTCTCCCGCACCAAGCGGGGTGCCGACCGGCTCAACGAGAACCTGCGCAAGGAGGGCATCGACGCCCGGGCCATCCACGGCGACCTGCGCCAGCAGATGCGGGAGCGGGCCCTGAAGGCGTTCGCCACAGGCACCCTCCCGGTGCTCGTCGCAACCGACGTGGCCGCCCGGGGCATCGACGTGGACGACGTCGACGTGGTCATTCACTACGACCCCCCTGAGGATGCGAAGTCCTACCTTCATCGCTCCGGTCGCACGGCGCGGGCGGGTCGGGCAGGGATGGTCGTGACCCTGGTGCTGTGGAACGAGCAACTCGACGTCGAGAAGATCCAGAAGCGCCTCGGCCTCTTCCAGCCCGTGGTCGAGATCTTCTCCAACGACCCGCGCCTCGCCGACCTGCGGTCCTGGGACCCGGCGACCGCGTCAGTGGCCTGAGCCACCCCAGCCACCTCCCTCAGCCGACCGCCCCCCTGCCGTGCGCACTGCCGTTGACATCGTCGTGTTCATCCTCGGCGTCACCCTGGTCGTCGGAGCCGTCCTCTCCGCCGTCCGATCCACCATCCTGCCGAGAGCCACCCAGAATCGCCTGAGTCGTCTCACCATCCTCGGCGTCCGAGTGGCCTTCAGGCTGCGGGCCAGGCGGTCGTCCACCTACGCCCGCCGCGACCGCGTCATGGCCATGCTCGGGCCCGCCGCCCTGCTGGTGCTGCTCTTCACCTGGCTGGTGCTGATCATGGGTGGCTACGCCCTGATGTTCGGCGCCGTCTACCACGCCTCGCCGAGCCGGGCCGTCGAGCTGTCGGGGTCGTCGGTGTTCACCCTCGGCTCCACCGTTCCCGGCACGCTGGGCGCCGACCTGCTCAGCTACAGCGAAGCGGGCCTGGGTCTGCTCGTCGTCACCCTCCTCATCACCTACCTACCCAGCATCTACGGCGCCTTCTCCCGACGGGAGTCGGGAGTCAGCCTGTTGAAGGTCCGCGCCGGCGACCCGCCGAGGGCCACCACCATGCTCATCCGCTACCACCGCATCGAAGAGCCCGGCTACCGGCTCAACACGCTGTGGCAGAACTGGGAGACGTGGTTCGTCGATGTCGAGGAAACGCACACGACGTTCTCGGTCCTCCCCTTCTTCCGCTCCCCGCTCCCGGAGCAGTCGTGGGTCACCGCCGCAGGAACCCTGCTCGATGCGGCGTCGATGTGGGTGGCCGCCATCGAACACCCTCTCGATCCTGACGCCCAGCTGTGCATCCGGGCCGGAACCCTCGCTCTGCGGCGCATCGCCGGTCTCCACAAGATCCCCTTCGAAGCGGACCCGGCGCCCGACGACCCCATCTCGGTGGACCGCACCGAGTGGGACGCAGCGTTCGACGAACTGGTCGCAGCCGGTCTCGACGTGGTCTCCGACCGGGACGGGGCGTGGACGGCGTGGCGGGGGTGGCGGGTCAACTACGACGCTGTCCTCTTGAACCTGGCCCGCCTGATCGAAGCGCCTCCCGCGCCGTGGGTCTCCGACCGCAGCCCCATCGGGGCGAGGAGCAGCTGGCTGCAGCGTGGCTCGGCGTTCACGGCGCCGGCCAGCACCCCCTCCAGACGAGCCAACGGTCGACGTCGGGACTGACCTCCACACCGATGCCCGCCCCCCGGGGCACGGCGATCGTTCCGTCGAGCTCCAGACGGGCAGGTTCGGTGACCACATCGTGGTCCCAGAAACGAGCGGACGCCGAGAGGTCACCGGGCAGGGAGAAGTTCGGTAGGGCCGCCAGGGCCAGGTTGACGGCCCGGCCCACGCCGGTCTCGAGCAGGCCGCCGCACCACACCGGCACGCCCGCAGCGGCACAGAGGTCGTGAACGGCGACGGCCTGGACCAGCCCGCCGACCCGGCCGACCTTGACGTTGACCACCCCACACGCCTCCATCGCCAGGGCGGTGGCGGCGTCGTCGACGGAGGCGATGGACTCGTCCAGGCACACGGGGGTTCGGAGGTGCCGGGCCAGGGACGCATGACCGACCAGATCATCGTCTCCGAGGGGCTGTTCGACGAGCTGCAGGCCATGGTCGTCGAGGGGTTGGAGGCGCCGGGCCGCCTCGTCGACCCCCAGGGCGCCGTACGACCCGTTGGCGTCGACCTGCAGGGCCAGAGCGGCGCCGAACGCGGCACGCAGGGCGGCCACGGCGGTGACGTCCCACCCGGGATGGATCTTGATCTTCACCCGGCGGTAGCCCTCGGCTACCCGAGCACCGACCTCCTCGATCAGGGCGTCGAGCCCGCCGGGGACTCCGACGGCCACGCCTGAGGGGACGGTCAAGGGGATCACCCAGTTCCTCGCCGACGCGGCCGTGGTCATGGACATCAGGTGGTCGACCAGGCTGACCTGGCGGGCCCGCAGCCCGGCGTCAAGTACGGCGCCGGTCAGGGCGGCCTTGGCCATCGGGTGGCCCTTCACCGGGCCCATAGCCCGTTCCACGCTTTCCACATCCCCGGCGCCGGCGGCGAGCACCCGGGGGATGAGGTGGCGGCCGAGCACGTCGATCGCCCCGTCCACATATTCCGGGCTGTAGGTCGGCTCGGGCTGGGCCCCACACTCGCCCCAGCCGACCACCCCGTCGACGGCGACCGCGACGAGGAGGGCGTCACGCTCGACCATGGTGGCCACCGGGCTCACCCAGGGGCGGGCCAGGGGCAGCCGGAGTCGGAGGACCTCGACGCGGCTGATCGCCGGCACCGCGGTCACGGTGCTCGCCGTGGTTGGTCCCCCGAAGACTCGTCGGCCGCCGGCGGTGACGGGCCCGTCGGCGGTGACTGGCCCGCGGCTGGCCCGCGGCCCGCCGGAGGGCGTCGGGGCCTGCGGAACGCTAAGCGGATCACGATGATCGCCCCGATGATGATGGCGACGGCCCCGAACAGGCCGTAGAAGTCGGCGCTGTCCTGCTGGGGACCCGGCACCGTCGTCGATGGCTGGGTCGTCGAGGGCTGGCCGGGCACGGCGGTGGTCGGCCCTGCAGGACCCGGTGGTCCGGCACTCACCAGCAGCAGCGGCCAGGTCACGACCCCAGGTGTACCAGAGCGGCGCGTGCCGACTCGATCGGGCCTGGCCCGGTAGCCTTCAACAAGTGTCTGACGCCTGGCTCATCGAACCCAACGGCCCTCTCCACGGCGAGGTCAAGGTCCGGGGTTCGAAGAACGCTGTGACCAAGCACATGGTCGCCGCCATCCTCGGAACCGGCCCCAGCACCATCACCAACGTGCCCGACGTGGGTGACGTCGAGATCACCACCCGCATCCTCGAAGCGATCGGCGCCGGCGTTGAGCGCGACGGGGAGAGCCTGACCGTCACGCCACCTGAGCAGGCATCGCCCTCGGTCCCTCTGTCGTTCAGCGGCCTCAACCGCATCCCGGTCCTCCTCCTCGGCCCCCTCCTCCACCTGACCGGGGAAGCGTGGGTGCCGCGGGTCGGTGGCGACCGCATCGGGTCCCGACCCGTCGACTTCCACGTGGAGGCCCTGAGAACGCTCGGCGCCGAGATCGACGTCACTGACGAAGGGATCTCCGCCCGCTGCAGCCGGCTGCGGGGGGCCATCATCGAGTTGCCCTATCCGAGTGTCGGGGCCACCGAGTCCATCCTGCTCTCCGCTGCTCTGGCCGAGGGCAAGACCGTGATCCGTAACGCGGCCACCGAGCCGGAGGTGCTGGAGCTGGCTCTGTTCCTCCAGCGGATGGGCGCTCGGGTGGAGATGAGCCCGGACCGCCGCATCGTCATCGAGGGCGTCCCTTCCCTTCGGGGCGCCACCGCTCGCCTCGACGGTGATCGCAACGAGGCGTTCAGCTATCTCGTGGCCGGGCTTCTCACCGGCGGACAGGTCCGTGTTGTCGGCTGCGGCCAGGACCGCCTGGTTACGGCCGTGACCACCCTTCTGCGGATGGGGGCCAGAGTCGACATCGACGACGACGGGGCCATGATCGCGTCGGCACCGGACGGCCTGCGGGCGGCGGCGGTCCAGACCGACGTTCACCCCGGTTTCATGACCGACTGGCAGACCCCCCTGATGGTGCTGTTTACCCAGGCCGACGGCATGTCGGTGCTCCACGAGACGGTCTACGAAGACAGGTTCGTCTACGTGCCTGCATTGCAGGCCATGGGCGGGGAGATCGAGCTGTTCTCCGCTTGCCTGGGAGGGCCGGCGTGCCGCTTCCACGACACTTCCAACCTCCACTCCGCCGTCGTGCGCGGCGTCTCCAAGCTTCGGGGGGCAGCCGTCGAGATCCCCGACGTGCGGGCTGGCTTCTCGAGTGTCATCGCCGCCGCCTCCGCCGAGGGATCGTCCCTGCTGCGCGGCGTGCACCATCTGGAGCGCGGCTATCACCGTCCCGCCGAGCAGCTCCGCTCCCTCGGCATGGACCTGACCACCTCGTAGATCCTTCCAGCCTCTCGGAGCCCGATCCCGACTCATTCAGGCTGCCGACCCGGTCTGCGGTCCCGGGGCGGCCCGTCAGGTAAGCCGGGCAACGGCAAACGCGGCCACGGCGTCGCGCAGGTACTCGGCCAGGCCGGGACACAGAGCGTCGTATCGTTGTTTGAACGGCGGATCATCGACGTAGAGGAGACCCAGACCGGTGTAGCTGGCTCGGTTGGGGGTCCAAAACTGCGAGACGCTGGCATAGTGCTCGGCCATGACGTCGAGCGCCTCGGTTGAGTCCGGCGCAGCTCCGCTGCGCATAAGGTCCAGCACCTTGGCGTCCAGCTCCTCACCTTGGCGTTGAGCGTCGAGGTAGTCCTCCTTCGTCCAGTCCTTGGTCCGCTCCCGGGACGTCCGGAAGTGCTCACGCACCCCTTCGCCGTAGCGGTCCGCAAATGCCGCCTCTTGCTGAGCTTGCTTGTCGGCGAAGCCCTCGAACAGGTCCTCGGCAGGCATGATTGTTCCTCCTTGCAGTTGGGCGATCGTGCGCGACACGCGAGACGGTGCCTACCAGCAGGTTGAGCCGGTCTCGTTCGCCGCGCAGCCACTGCTCGTGGTAGCGCAAGGCCTCGATACGGTCTCGCTGGCCGTCGAGAACCTCTGAGATGGTCTCCAGGCCCAGCCCAAGCTCGCGCAGCAGCAGCACTTGTTGCAGGCGGAGCAACTGCTCGGTCTTGTAGTAGCGGTACCCGTTCGTCCCCACATACGCCGGCGCCAGGAGGCCGACGTCGTGGTAGTGACGTAGGGTCCGCGACGAAACCTTCGACATGCGTGCCAATTCGGCGATCGACCAGGTCACCATCGTCGCCATCCTTCTCGCTCATCGATCTGGTCGGACAGGTGCCGACCCGTGAACGACGGTAAAGGTTGACGCTACGGCAAAGTCAAGGGGGCTCGAAGCGGCCGCCGTTCATCGCCCCCATAGCCCGACAACGTCATCAGCTGGTGGCCGGGCGCCGCTCTACTTCTTCTTGAAGGCGTCTTTGACGTTCTCGCCGCTCTGCTTGAGATTCCCCGAGACCTGGTCGCCCTTGCCCTTGGCCTCGAGGGACCGGTCGTCGGTGGCTCGACCCGCAGCCTTCTTCGTCCGACCCTTGCCGGACTGCACCTTGTTCTTGATCTTGTCCAATGCGCTCATCAAAG
>JBPCNZ010000136.1:0-74739 GCA_051000755.1 Acidimicrobiales bacterium
TGGGCCACAAAGTCACCCTCGAACCCGTCGCAGCCTGAACCCAACGACGACCCCAAAACCCAGAACCGACCCCCACCCTGCTCCGTCGCGCCCCATCGCGAAGCACTCACGACGATTCACACCTCAGATCCGCTCAGCTCGGTCGTCCCCGCCGGCGAAGGGCAGACTGAGCGCCTCGCAGCTAGTCGCTGGTTGGCGAGGTCGGCGAGATGACCGTCGATGCCGCTCATTCTGCTGCACCGCTGCGTCACGGGGTGGGGGAGTCCGACCGGTGAGCCGGTCGACGAACTCCTCGATCGCCGCACGGAGACTCGCCGGGCGGAGCCGATGCGAACACTGGCCAGCTGGCCGGTC
This sequence comes from Acidimicrobiales bacterium, assembly GCA_051000755.1. Taxonomy (GTDB): domain Bacteria; phylum Actinomycetota; class Acidimicrobiia; order Acidimicrobiales; family Palsa-688; genus JALZAH01. The sequence continues at coordinate 355 of JBPCNZ010000136.1, forward strand.
CGCAACATTCCGTAGACGGTCGTGCGGCCAACGCCGAGCACCTGAGCTGCCTCCTCGGCGGTCAGCAACAGACGCCGCGGTTCGTTGTCGTCTTCGGTTGCGGGGCTTACCGGCTTCGCCGGACACCCCGCCCAGTCGGGCCGATCGGAGTCGGTCGCCGAAGTCACGACGCTGCCCTTCTGAGTCGGCGCCGATCAATCCGTTCGGCGAACGTCGTATGGCTGATCGTCGCGTAGTCACGGAGCGGCTGGCCGAGCGCGGTCAGGGTGTCGTCGATATCGGTGGTGCCGGCCAGGGCCCCGTAGGTGGCGAGGTAGGCGGTGATGGGCGGGAGGAACTTGCGGATGGACCCGGCCTGCTTGGCGGCCCGGAGACGCTCGACACCGGCGGGATGGCGACGCAGCAGCGGGTGCTGGATTTTGGTCCACGGAGCGCTGATCGGCCAACGGGCCTTGGTCGTGTCAGTGGTGGGTACCCGGTGGGTGAGCCACCGTTCGGTGGCATAGGCCCACAGGTCGGCCGCGGCCGCCAGCGTGTCGGCGGGCGTGCTCAGGCCGAACTCTTTGAGCGCTTCGCGGCGAACTCGAACTCGACCCGGTGGACGGGGTGCCGGGCTGGTGGCGGTCTCCCCATACCTTCAGCCACCAGTCGGCGCCTTTGCGGTCGATGTCGAGCGTCTTGTCGTAGATCCGAGCGACGATGGTGTGACTGGTCCGGGTGCCGAAGTCGAACCCTGACAGCCGGCCGGCTTGCTCGTAGGTTCTGGCCGTGTCGGCCCGGCCGACGAAACGAGCTTTGTCGGCAGTGGTGAGGTGCCAGTGTTGCCAGTCGGCGTAGTGGTCCAGCCTGTTGACCGAGAGGGTGAGGTCGTCGCACAGCCGGCCGGCCAGCCCGCTGAGGGCCTGGACGGCAGCGAGGGGACCGATGCCGTGCAGGTATTCGGATCGAGGCTGGATCCGCACGGGGGGATGTGGCGGCTGGTGCTGAGCCCGATTCGAGCATGGGGATGGTCGATGCAGTAGCGGTACTTCCCGAATCCGTGGGGGGCGACGACCAGGGCGGTGTCGCCGATGATGGTTGGGAGCGGCTCGCTGACCCGGCCGGCCAGGATGCGGATGTCCTCGAGAGCGTCCACGACCTCGCGGCGTGGCTGGCCGTGACCCGAGAGGTACAGGGCGTCGACGCCGGAGGCCAGCTCGGTGAGCGGTCCGGTGCTGGTTGGTGTGGCGGCTGGCGGGGCGGAAGTCATGACATGGTCGGCTGGGGTCAGTCGCCTCGGCCGGCGGTGATGTTCTTGGCCACCTCGACCCGCCACACCTCGCGAAGGTCGAGAGCGATCCAGTCGAATGTGGCTTCGTCAGGGTGGGTGCCGAACTCGTCTCGGAACTGGCGGACCTTGCGGAAAATCGTGGCCCGGTGCCAGCCGCCGCTCTCGAGTTGACGGAACCCGCCAGCCAGATGCCAGGCCACCCAGAACCCCATCAGCTCGGCCCGACGATGCGCCCATTCGGCAATGTCGGACTGGATGTCGTCATCGAGGTCCTCGATGCGGTCCTTGGCCGGCGGGAGAGGTCCTCTCTCCATGGCATCTACGGCGATGCCCCCGAGCTCGTCGTTGAGGAAGCTGCCCCACCGGTCGGCGGCGACGCCTTTGCCCTCGAGGGTGGACATCTTGTTGGCTCGGTAGTCGCGGATCATAAGTCGTATCGTTGCACCTTGCTGGTCGCTTGTCAACGACTTAAGTCGCACAGGGAACACAAGACGCTCACAGGCCGGCCCTACCGGCCGACCACTCTCGAGTGTGTGTTGACGAGTGGATGACCGGGGCCTCAGGGCTTCCCCTGCGGGCGGCCTCCGGCCGGCCTTGACCCCCCTCGTTGTCTCCTTGGTTGTGTCGCCGAGGTCCGGCTTCGCACGTGGGTGCAGAGATGGGCGAGGCAGGCTGCTCGCTATCGCAGCGTTGAACTACACGAATACAAGATAACTTGTGGCACATCCCTTGATGGCAAGGTAACCTTTCAACGTGTGGAGGGTCCGTTCATCGCGTCGAGCGCCTACTGGCACGGCGTCGACGACTCGACCATCATCCACGCCTTCAACAACCCGATCAGAGTCGAAGAGATGGATGAGGGCTTCACGATGCTCATTGGATCGGATCGAGCCGGGAACCCCTACGAGATCGGCGTTGTGGATTCGGATGAGGGACCGGTGGTCGTACATGCCATGCCCGCTCGTGCCAAGTACTTGAGGTGATGTCTGTGCCCCGTAGTCTTAAGGAGATTCTGGCGCAAGCCGACGAGTTCGCGGATCGCTTCGCGCAGCATGATCTGGTGCCGGAGGGTCTAAGGGACGCAGCGTCGCTTCGATTGGTCCGCTCGGCGGTCCTTTCGCGCCTCGAGGACGAAGCCCACCTGGCCGAGGCTGTTGCCAATGCCCGAGGCGAGGGCCATTCCTGGGCGGTGATTGGAGCAATGCTTGGCACATCGGGTGAAGCCGCTCGTCAGCGCTATGGCAAGGATCCGACACCAAAAGGACATCGTGGCAAGAGAAGCCCCAGCATGGGCTCGACTGGAACCGTGTCGCAGTTTGAGGGTGCTGTGTTACAGAGCCCGCCCATACCATCGGCGCCATCCTCTGGCGGCCGCCATAACATCAGTCCGATGTTACGGCGATTTCTGTACCTCGATGAGCAGGCATTGAGCGACTACCTCAGCGCCCTTGAAGACGGCAGCCGCGAGGCCGCACAACGACGGAGGGCGGATACTCAGAGTGGTGGCGGCGGAGTAGATGCCAAGATCATAAAGGGGGAGCTGCAGCGATCTAGCGAGAACGAGGAGACGCTGTCGCTATCTGATACTTCGACAGCCCGGTTTGAACGGATGATGAAGCTTCTCGTCGCAGACCCGGAGGCGGCAGGCTGGGTAGAGGTATTCGATCCAGACGTCGAGTTCAGTGATATCGGCATCGGAGCGCTAGTGGAGACTGAGTGCGAGATCTTCGTTCCCGACCTCGTCAAGACGCTGTCAGCTTCGGGAGGGTTGCCCAGAGCGCTTGATCAACTTGATGCACTGCTGCCCTTTGCGACTGCTCTGGGCCTTGGCACGGAGGGACTTCCAAACAAGACTGAGCGGGACGCTGTTCGAGGATTCGTGCAGGCGCTCGATAGCGATCAAGTGCTGGTGGGCGAGTTTGAGGATCGAACCTGGCGTGTGGCCGGACGGCTTGCGGCTGAGGGGATCAGGGGCGAGATTGACGGCGTTGCGAGGGTGATTGGCAAGGTTTCGAGCAGGTGGCCAGCAGGTCAGTGGAAGCCTCTATTGGCTTTACCCGGGATGTCCTTCCTGCCTCGAGATAGGAGGCGTCAACTACAGCGAAGCACTCCCGAACCAGGTCAAGAAGACCAGTACTTAGAAGGCCCAGCATTGATGCTTGATCTCTTGGCGATATATCGATAGGTGAAGGACGACTATCGCTATAAGCTCGGCGAGTCTGCGACTACAGATGCCTCCTGATCCGGCAGGCACCCACACCCCTTCCACTTGCCTGTTGGGTGGTCGGACGGACGCTATGACAGCGCCAACTCTTTTCGCCGACGACGGGGGAGTTCGCCGACCTGTCGGTTGAGGGTGCGACGTTGGCGACCAAAATGGTGGCTTCCCGTCTTCTCGTGGTCGCCTCCGAGGCCTCAACGATCTCCCGGGTCAGCCGCTTTGAACCGTAGACGAGGTTGCCGTCGGCCCCTCTCCGCGTGACTCGTCGTCACCCCGGACCGCCTGATTGAACGCCACGGCCAACTCCAGCGTCGGACGTATCAATAATCTCGCAGGTAGGCGAGCAACTCCTCGTACTCCTGAAGGCTTGTCTCCAGCCAGGCGCGCTCATGCTGATCGAGGTGGTCCTCGATCAGCTGCACCGGGCGTTGTGCCTGACTCATGAGTTCAAGGATACCCCTCGCCTCACCACGCCGGCCGCCCGGATTCTCACCCGCCCAACCCCACGAGAACCCCACAGTCGCTCCCGTTCGCCGCCGTCCGTGGCCGTTCACTCTGGGCGGTAAAGGCCCCTGACCAGGACGTATTCGTTCGCAGGTGTCCACGTAACCACCCTCCGTGCTGGCTGCAAAGCCCTGTACACCGATTCGATTCCGGTCGCCGCCTCCAACAGAAAGACCTGGTCAGATGGGGTGAAGGCAACGCCGCGATCGACGCCAGACCGAAAATAGGGACCATCTCGACGGAGGCCGCGTGCAGGACCGTCAGAGGTCAGGAGCACATGAGGCCGCCGCCACCCCTGAGCAGGCAGTGGAGGGGCCAGCCCCTGACCGACGGTCGTCCACGGGTGTAGGGCCTTCCCCAGGCGGTGACGGCCATCATGTCAACCTCCTCTCTGAGCCCTGAACGCCGGAGTTGGCGATCAGCGGTACGGAGATTCAGCGCTCACCCGGAAAACCTGGCGATCGGCCCAGGACTCGTTGCGGCTCGCGCCGCCACCATCCTCAACGTCGTGGCCCTGGTCGCCCTCGTCCCTGACGGGTTGCTGGCGGGCGTCCAGCCGGCCCGAACCTCGCGGCGGCTAGCGTTGCCTGGCGGGTGAGCCGGGAAGTCTGGTCGGCACCGCTTCGACCTGCCCCATGGGAGCCCGCTTGCCCGACACCCGTGCATTCGCCATCGTGTTGCTGATCTCGGCGATCGCTGCCATCGGCGCCATCGTGGCGGCGCGGGTCACGGAGCGGATCAAGGTGCCATCTCCGGCCCTGGTCCTCATCGCCGCGGCCATCGCCGTCAAGGTCTTCCCAGTCCTGCATCCCCCTCCCGGGCGGACGGTCGAGCGCGTCGTCACCGTTGCCCTTGTGGTGATCCTCTTCGAGGGGGGCATGCACATGGGGTGGAAGCGGGTGCGGCAGACAGCCGGCCCGATCGTGTCCGCCGGCGTGATCGGGACGGCGCTCACTGCAGCCGGAGGGGCCGTCGTCGTACACCTCGTGAGCGGGTTCAGCTGGTACCTCTGCGTCCTCGTCGCCACCGCCGTTGCCCCAACCGATCCGGCCGTCGTGTTCTCGGTGCTCGGTCGCCGCGAGGTCGATGGACCCGCAGGGACCATCCTCGAGGGGGAATCGGGGGCCAACGACCCCGTCGGCATCGCCCTCATGGCCAGCCTGCTTTCGGCCACGTCCCTCACCTGGTCGGCGACGGGGTCGATCGCCGGGGAGTTCGCCGCCCAGATGGGGGTCGGAGTCGCGGTGGGCGTCACCGGCGGCTTCGGGCTGCTCTGGTTCATGCGCCGGGTACCCCTGCCGGCCGAGGGCCTCTACCCGCTGCGCACCCTTGCAGGTGCCCTGGTGATCTACGGCATCGCCGCCATCGGACACGGTTCCGGCTTCCTCGCCGTGTTCGCCGCAGGGGTGTTCCTCGGGGACCGGTCAGCGCCGTTCAAGCGGGACATCGAGCGCTTCCACGGGGCCCTGGCCGGTCTGGCCGAGCTGGTGGCCTTCGTCGTCCTCGGCCTGACCGTGGATCTCAACGTGCTGGTCCGACAAGATGTGTGGATTCCGGGTCTGGTTCTCGGCTTGGCGCTGGCCCTCGTCGTGCGCCCCCTCTCCGTGGGCCTCTCCCTCTTGCCGTTCCGCCTCGCTGGGCGCCAACAGGCCTTCGTGCTCTTCGCCGGGCTCAAGGGGGCGGTGCCGATCCTGCTGGGCACCAGCCTGCTCGCCGCCGGGGTCCACCAGGCCTCCCGCCTGTTCGGCATCGTCGTGGTCGTGGTCGTGTTCTCCGTCGTCGTCCAGGGCGGCCTGGTGCCGGCAGCGGCCCGCCTCCTTCGCCTACCCCTGCGCGACGTCGAGCCCCAGCCCTGGGCCGTCGGGGTCCGCCTCCAGGAACGGCCGGATGGCGTGCACCAGCTGACGGTGGCACCGGGTTCCCCGGCCGACGGTGAGATGCTGGCCGGCCTTGCCGGCCTGCCGCCCGGCTCGTGGGTGACGCTGGTCGTCCGGGACGGCAGCCTGGTCCCTGCCCGGGGGGACGTGACGCTGCGCTCCGGTGACGTCGTTCTTGTCCTGGCCCAACCGGACGAACTCCCCGCACTGCGCGCCGTGTTCAGCCCGTCCCAGCCGCCCTGAGGTCAAATCCTCGGTCGTCATCGCCACGGTGATCTGTCGCGGTGGAGCGGAGCGCAGAGTTGGCAGCGTGACGTTTCGCCGGTCACGTTGGCATGTCTCGGTCGGGACCCGAAGGGAGGGTGAGACCTTCGATCAGACTGGTGAGCTGGTGGGCGTGGTCTGCGGGGACGACGACACTGATGCGGTCGCCGCGGCGCAGCACGGTGTCCTCCTCGGCGGTGAATGAGCTGCCGTCGCGGCGGACGGCCAGGAGCAGCGATGAGGGGGGCAGGTTAAGGTCGGCGACCCGTTGGCCGACTGGGGGGCGGTCGTGGTTCAGTTCGAGGTCGATGATGCGGTAACCCTGGAGCCGGGCAAGCGAGCGTTGCTCCGTATACGCTGACGATGGCGTAACGGGGCCGGCCGGGGTGTCTGGGGTGGGGGGCGCCCCCGTCGGTTGCGTTTTGGTCTCGGCGGCGGCGACGCTTTGGTGGAGCCGCTCGTTGTAGGCCCGGAGGACGTCGCGGTGGGTGATCCAGCCGGTGACCTGACGGCCGTTGACAGAGAGCACGGGCAAGCCGGACCGCTCCTTGCTCACCAGCACCCCGAGGGCGTCCTCCAAGGTCTGGTCGGTCCGCAGGGTGGGGGTCGTGCGCGCCAGCTCGCCAGCGGTGACATCGAGGAGGTTGTCTTGGGCGCTGCGTTCCAGCTCGCCAGCCGTGATGGTGCCGCGGTAGGCGCCGCGGGTGTCGACGACGGGTAGGGCGTCGAGACCTTCGTTGGCGAAGCGGGCGATGATCTCGTTGAGGGGGCACTCCATAGGGACGGCGTCCGGGACGTCAACCATGGCATCGGCGACACGCAGGACCTGCATCAGGTTCGCGGCCCGGCCGCGCAGGATGTCGATGCCCCGGCGCCGCAGCTTGAGGGTGTAGATCGTCTCGGAGCTGATGAGGTTGCTGACCCCGGCGGCGAGGACGATGGCGGTCATGAGCGGGAGGATGACGGTGTAGTCGCCGGTCAGCTCGAAGATGATCAGCACCGCGGTGATCGGCGCCCGGGCCGCGCCGGCAAAGACTGCGCCCATGCCGATCAGCCCGTAGGTGCCGGGGCTGCCGGTGAGCCCGGGGAGGAGGTGGCCGGCCAGATCGCCGAAGGCGGTCCCGAGCATCGCCCCCATGAACAGCGAGGGGGCGAACACGCCGCCCGAACCGCCGATGGCGATGGTCAGGCTGACGGCTACCAGCTTGCCGACCAGCAGCAACAGGAGGAACCCGCCGGAGTAGTGGCCCCGGATCCCTCCTTCGAGCACCGGGTAACCCACGCCGTACATCTCGGGGAGGACCAGGAGGAGCAGGCCCAACAGGACCCCTCCCGTTGCCGGTCGGAGCCACTCCGGACCGGGCCAGAACCGATCGAAGAGGTCCTCCATGCCGTAGAGGACCTTGATGAACCCCACGCCGACCACGGCAGCCACCACGCCGAGAAGGGCGTAGAGCGGGTATTCGTAACCCGACACCAGGTGGAAACCGGGAAGAGCCAGGAACGGATGGCTTCCGAACACGGCCCGCCCGATGACGTCCGCGGTCACCGACGAGAGCGCTACCACCCCGAATGACTCCGTCTGGAAGTCTCGAAGGATGAGCTCGAGGGCGAAGAACACCCCGGCGATCGGGGCGTTGAAGGTGGCAGAGATGCCCCCGGCGGCCCCGCAGGCGACCAGTAGGCGCAACCGGGTCTCGGGGGCCTTGAGGCGCTGTCCGATGGTCGAACCGAGGGCGGAGCCGATCTGCACGATCGGCCCTTCCCGGCCCACCGACCCGCCCACCCCGATGCAGATGGCCGACGCCAGCGACTTGACGACCGCCACCGCGGGCCCGATCCGCCCTCCCCGCTCGGCGATGGCCAGCATGACCTCGGGCACGCCGTGCCCGCGTGCCTCTTTGGCGTACCGGTCGATGAGCGGTCCGTACACGAGGCCGCCGATGACCGGCACCAGGATCACGAAGTAGATCCCGAGACCGGGGAAGTGCGGGCTGGCCACGTGGCCGGCGTTGCTGTAGTCGCTACGTCCGGTTGCCGCTTCGGTCACCCAGATGATGAGGTACCGGAACAGCACCGCGCCGCCCCCGGCGCCGGCACCGACCAGCAGGGCCAAGGGGACCAGGCCGGCCCGCGTGCCCCGCAGCCAATCGAAGAGCCTGTGGTCCCTTCCCTCCGGGACGTTGAGGGTCGAATCGCTCATACCCACCCCGTGGCCCAGTCTTGATCGGCCACCTCGCCGGCGGCGGCGTTGAGGTGCCCCAGTGCCCGGATCAACTCCGCCTGTTCGCCCTGAGGAATGGCGGCGAGGATTGGTGCTAGCTCGGCCCGGCGCTGCCGGGTGACCTCGTCGACGATCCGTCGACCGGCGTCGGTGAGCGCCAGGCGCACCTCCCGGCGATCCTGGCGGCCCGCCCGCCGGCGGATGAAACCCTTGCGGATCAGCCGGTCACACATTCGCGTGGCCGTCGACGCGGTGACACCCAACATCCCAGCCAGCGACACTGCGTTCTGCGGACCACGGGAAGCCAGGACGACCAGCGTCCGGTACTGGGCCAGGGTGACGTCCTCCTCGAGCCCGGCCAGAGACCGGGCCGCAACTCCCACCAGGGCGCGACTGGCGGTCAGCACCGCGTCGATCAGCTCGCGGTCATCTTGGCTCGTTGCCATCGCCGGATCGGGGGGCGGCAACGTGGGATTCACAGGGCCATTATTGCACGGAGCAAGAGAACATGTTTAGGGGTAGTTGCACGGTGCAATAGCAACACTGTGCCTGTAGTTGACCGCTGCGCAGCAGAACGGGAGATGTATGACCGATACCGCTACCCCTGTTCGAGTCCAATGCGTGAGTACGGCTACACCCTCGACTATTTTCGCCGGGAGGCTCGCCGCCGGAGCCGTCGACTGCCTGCAGGCGGACGTGACGCGCTGTGGGGGCTACACGTCTGGCTCGGGGTGGCCCCGCTGGCCGAAGCGGCTCATCTGCAGATCTCCGGGCACTGTGCCCCGAACCTCCACGCGCCCGCGGCCGCCGCAACATCGAACCTCCGCCATGTGGAGTACTTCCACAACCATCACCACCTCGAAACCGTGCTCTTCACCGGCACCCTGGCGCCGACAGGAGGGACGATGACCCCCGCCCCGTGCCAGCCAGGTCACGGCTTGACCTTCTGCGATGACGTCGCATCGGTCTTTCGGGTGGCGTGATGGCAGCGACCGACGACTCACCTACGAGGCGACGCCAGCAGGTCGAGTCCATGTCCAGGATCGTGGTCCGGCCGATCGGCAGTCCCCTCCCGCTCGGGTTTGCCGCTCTCGGCGGCGCCACGGTGGTGCTCTCCGGGCTCCAACTGGGGTGGTTCCCGGTAGCCGACAGCCACCAGGCGGCCATCATCATCCTGGCCTTTGCCGTGCCGCTCCAAGCACTGGCGTCGGTGTTCGGGTTCCTGGCCCGCGACTCGGTGGGCGGGACCGGCATCGGACTGGTGGCCGGCACGTGGCTCGTCACGGGGCTCTCGTCGCTCACCAGCCCGGCCGGGGCCCGCAGCCCCGTTCTCGGCCTCCTGCTGCTTTTCTCCTCCGCCGCCCTGATGGTCCCGACGGCTGCCGCTGCGCTCGGCAAGGTCGTCGCCGCCGCCGTCATCTTCGGCACGGCCGTACGGTTCGCGCTCATCGGCATCTACGAGTATCACGGCGGCACCGGCTGGGAGCGCCTGTCAGGTTGGTGGGGTGTCGGACTGTGCGTGGTGGCGCTCTATGGGGCGCTGGCGTTCGAGCTCGAGGACACCCGCCGACGGACCATTCTGCCGGTGCTCCGCCACGGCGTCGGCCGCCAAGCGGTGCGAGGCGGAATCCGCAGCGAACTCAACCGGGTAGAGGTCGAAGCCGGAGTCCGGGAGCAGCTATGAGCGCTGGCCGCCGAGACCTCTTAGAGGCGTACCCACCGCACGTCATCGGATCGTACGCGTTCATCGCCGACGGCGAGCGCGGCGCCCTGATCGGCCCGGCCGGCGACATCGCCTGGCTCTGCGCACCACGATGGGATTCTGACGCGGTGTTCTCCTCGCTGATCGGCGGACGAAGCCTCTACGCCATCACCCCCGTCGAGCGCTACACGTGGGGCGGCTACTACGAGCCGGGCACCCTCATCTGGCGAAGCCGGTGGGTGACCGGCCATGGGATCATCGAATGCCGCGACGCCCTGGCCTTCCCCGCCCACGGCGACCGGGCCGTCATGGTCCGGCGGCTGGTCTCGGTCGACAAACCCCAAGAGGTCGCCATCCGTCTCGCCCTCCGGGGCGCCTTCGGCCAAGATCCCCTCAAAGACCTCCATTGCCACCAGGGGATCTGGAGCGGCCGGACGGGCCCGTTGTGGATGCGCTGGCAGGCACCCGACTCTGTCCACGCCACGACCGACGGCGCCGACGGCCACGAGCTCCACACCTCCATCACCGTGCGCCCAGGTGAGCCGGTCGACCTCATCCTCGAGATCGCCGATCACCCACTCGAAGGCCAGCCACCCGACGCCGATGAAACCTGGTCGGCGACTGCAGCCGCATGGGGGCGAGAAGTCCCATCCCTGGCTCACACGGTGGACCCACAGGGCGCGACCTTGGCCTACGCCGTGATGCGGGGCATGACCAGCAGTGGCGGAGGCATGGTCGCGGCGGCGACGACATCGCTGCCGGAGCGGGCCGAGCAGGGCCGCAACTACGACTACCGTTACGTGTGGATCCGCGATCAGGCCTTCGCCGGCCAGGCTGCCGCCGCCGCTGGAGGTCCTGCTCTCCTCGATGCCGCCGTCAGCTTTATCACGGCCCGGCTGCTCGACGATGGGCCGGATCTCACTCCCGCCTACCGGGCCGACGGTTCGGCCGTCCCTGACCAGCGCCGCCTCGATCTTCCCGGTTACCCGGGAGGATTCGACCTGGTGGGCAACCACGTCAATGAGCAGTTCCAACTCGACGCGTTCGGCGAAGCGCTCCTCCTCCTCGCCGCCGCCGCCCGCCACGACCGCCTCGACACCGACGGCCGCCACGCCGTCCAGGTGGCCGCCACCGCGATCGAGCAGCGCTGGCAGGAACCCGACGCCGGCATCTGGGAGATCGACAACCGACCCTGGACCCACAGCCGACTCATCTGTGCTGCCGGGCTCCGAGAAGCCGGCCGCGCCCTGGCCCCCGACGGGCGGGGCGACGCCGCACGCTGGTCGGTCCTGGCCGACCGGATCGCGGCCGACACCGCCGCCACCTCCCTGCACCCCGACGGTCACTGGCAGCGATCCCCCGGCGACCACGGCGTCGACGGAGCCCTCCTCCTGCCTGCCCTGCGTGGTGCCTTACCGCCCGAGGATCCTCGCAGCGTGGCCACCCTCGCCGCAGTGATCGACCAGCTCAGCCAGGACGGTTACGCCTACCGGTTCCGCCACGGCGACCTCCCCCTCGCCCAGGCCGAAGGATCCTTCGTTCTCTGCGGGTTCGTCACGGCCATGGCTCTCGACCAGCAGGGCCGGCACCTCGAAGCCGCCCGCTGGTTCGAACGTTCCGCCCGGTGCAGCGGACCGGGCGCCATCCATGCCGAGGAATGGGACGTCGCCGAACACCAGCTACGTGGCAACCTGCCCCAAGCCTTTGTCCACGCCCTCCACCTCGAAGCTGCCGCCCGCCTGGCCCGAACGGCGGCACCATGACGCCGTCGCTCCGTCCGGCGACGACCGACAGCGCCGGCGATCAAGATCGGCTGTGGCCACCGAACCCGGCCACCGCGAAACCTGAAGCCACGACGGCGTCCGCCAGCGCAGGCCGTCGCCAGCGACGGTCAGCGACACCGAAACCGACGGCGGTCACCGAGTGCACGAGGTCCACTACCGCACCCGCCCGTCGAACCGTAGACCCGCGGCGAGCCTCGACCACGGCCTCCAAAAGGTGGCGCGCGCCGAGCACCCGCAACACTCGACGCGATGCCGTCTCGTCGACCCCCCCCAGAGTTCGAACGACGACACCAGGGGCGCTCAGCAGCACAACAGCCCACCCCGCGCGCACCACCAACAGCCTGTTCACCTTGAACCCCGAGAATCGCATGCTGGCTGTCTACCGCAGCAAACCCCGCCCGGCACGGTCCACCTAGGACCATCACAGAACCTTCCCTGAGGAGCAACCATGAAACAACGTAAAGTCGCCGTCGTCACCGGCGCATCAGCAGGCGTCGGCAGGGCCACCGCCGTGGCCCTCGCCAAAGCCGGCTACGACGTCGCCCTCCTCGCCCGAGGCCAGGCCGGGCTCCAAGCAACCGCCGACCAGATCGAGGCCCTCGGTCGCCACGCCCTCCCCCTGCCCACCGACGTTTCCGACTACGCCCAAGTCGACGCCGCAGCGTCGCGGGCCGAGGCCGGACTCGGCCCGGTCGACGTGTGGATCAACGACGCCATGACCACAGTCTTCGCACCCATCTGGGACACCGACCCGGCCGACTTCGCTCGCGCCGTCGAAGTCACCTTCCTCGGTCAGGTGTGGGGCACCAAGGCCGCCCTGAACCTCATGCGGCCCAGGGACCGGGGGAACATCGTCAACGTCGGCTCCGCCCTGGCGTTCATCGGCATCCCCCTGCAGTCCACCTACTGCTCATCGAAGTTCGCCTGCCGAGGCTTCTTCGAGTCCGTCCGGGCCGAACTGATCCATGACGGCAGCCACATCCGCATGAGCATGGTCCACCTCCCCGCCGTCAACACCCCCCAGTTCGACTGGTGCCAAACCTCCATGGACCACCACCCCCAGCCAGTCCCGCCCATCTACCAACCCGAGGTCCCCGCAAAGTTCATCGTCCGAGCCGCGCTCGACGGACGCCGATCCAAGGTCATCGGCTCGTGGAACAAGATGCTCGTCGCCGCCGGATCGATCCTGCCCGGCCTCGGCAACCAATACGCGGCCATCGGCGCCTGGGACACCCAACTCACCGATCAGGCCGTCAGCCAAGACCGGCCCGACAACCTCCGCAAACCCGTCGACAGCGACAGCGACCACGGTGCCCACGGCATCTTCGACCACCAAGCCGGAGGGTTTCTCGACCCGGTCTTCCTCAAGACCCTCCCCACCACCGCCAGGACCTTCGCCACCGCCACCAAGAACACCGTCAAAGACCGAGCACGACGACTCAACCAGTGACCGCACACCCTTTTACACCACAGGAGACCCGATATCCATGAGGCATGTCACGCAACACGGATCATCACCCGACGGCGACGCCCTCGACCTATGGGAGGCCCAAGACAAGCTCCTCCTTCAACTCTTCGACCAATGGGACTCCCCGTCGATCAGCCAATGGGACCACGGCACGATCGGCAAGCTGCTCCTCGAACACGCCGCCGTACGGGAAGGAGCCGTAGAAGCTGTCGCCGCCGCTCTTGGTCGCCTCGGAGACGACGACGGCACTGCCCGTGACCTACTAGCTAGCCGAAAGCTCCCAGCGACGGGCGATCATCGCTCACCTCGACGGAGAAAGCTCCGGCCGCGAACCAGCAGCAATCAACGTCAACACTTTGTTTAGCAAGGAAGCCGACACCCTACGCGACCGGTTGCGAGCTGATATCAACAAGGATCTGCACGACACCATCCCGGCCCTACGTGCCACCGTCTTCGACGGGGCCAAGGATGACACGCTACGCAGCGCCCGCTACGTGCGGAAGCACGCGCCAAGCCACCCGAACCCCCACCCACGCTGGTACAGCGAACTACCACTCGTACAACGTCTTCACACCATCTACGACAGAGTCCGAGGCTTCCCATGGCCCGAGAGCAAACCGTTCATGGACGAACAGCTCGCCGACAAGTACAACCAGGAAGGCTAGCGATCCCTGCTGACCCGCATAAAGGGCGTCTATTACAGGGGATAATGCACGAAGTCCCAGGCAATAGCGGACGGCGGTCCTTCGGCGATCTCCTTTCTCCGGAACTGAGACAACCAGCGCCGAGACACCGGCTCGGTTCGAGCTAAGCGGGACGCCACGAGATCCGGCATACATTTCGTCACTTGGGTCTCGCCAACCAGTCGCCTCCGTTCGTCGGTTCCGCCTCAGCCGAACGCTTCCTCGCCGGGCCAGCCAAGGGCTCGGCCGGCGCAACATTGGCGACCGTCTCATCAACCCGGCGGGACGCAACAATGGACGTGCTTGACGCGACATATGGGCCATTTCAGGTCGCCACCGGTAACCGGCAGTCACTCAGAAATGGTCTCTGAGCTGCGTATTCAGTTCGTTCGACTCTTAGAAAAAGACGAAGGCAAGGGCCTGCAGAGCCTTACACCGGTGCTATTCCGGTCGCTGCTTCCAACAAACGATCTGCTCACAGGGTGTGCCTCTGCGAACGACCGTCGTCAGGGGGTGGTCAATGCTGCGGTTGAGAGTTCATCGGTCATGGCCCAGTCTCCGATCGAATTGATCTGCAGGGTGACGTATCGGCCGGTGATCGGCTGGGCGCCTGTGACCGTCAATTTCGACGTCTGGTCGTTCCGGCCGAGGGCTGGTGCCTCGACCGAGCCGAGCTTTTGACCTCGTTGCCCGGCGACGTCGGACACGTACACATCGACGCTCGTGGGCACGGCTGCCGCGCCTCCGAGAACCTGCAGCCATGTCGATGTGGCCGAGCAGATCGGCGCCGGCGCTGCGAGATTTTCGACGATGGCGGTGGAGGTTGTCTGAAAACCAATCCAGGCAGGATCGGCGAAGGTTGCCTTTCCCCGTACGCCATCGATGAGCTTGGTGGGAGCCGCCGAGTCGAAATAGGGAGTGAGCGGGTTCGCCGTGTAGGAGGCGATCCTGGCCGGTTTCACCCGGGACGCTTGTGTCTGGCAGATGCCAGCGACTGTCGGCTGGGTGTTGCCGGCCACGGGTCTGGTTGTCGACTGGATGGCGGACAGCAGCAGGCCCCCGACCCATTTCTGACCGCCGACGGCGAGATGTCCCGTGTCATCGTAGATGGGTTGGCCTTCGTGATCGGCTAGGCATCCTCCGTTCGGGCAGAGGACCCCGTTCATGTCGAAGAGGGTGGCGGAGTCCAGTCGGGCGGCACGAGTGATCAGTCGGTTGATGCAGGCCGTTGACTGAAGGTCACCGCTGTCTCGAACCGTGGTCAGGACCACGGGCAGGTTGTTTGACCCGGGAAGGGTGTTGATAGCGGAGTCGAGGGCCTGGTTGTACTGGGCTCCGTAGGCTGGGGCACAGGCTGCTCCTGGCCCTCCGGATTGCTCGACGGCGGCCGCATCGAAGGTGCCTTCCATGAGCAGGGCCACATCGGGATGATCGTTCGCTTCAGAATGAACCCAGGATTGAGTCTGGGCGGAGGAGCAACCCGTCGAACCCGGGGTGAGGAGACCGCAACCGGGAACGCCAAGGTCGATGACTGTGTTGCGCTGCTCCGTGTCGGCAAGGGTCAAGCCGTAACCCATGTTTCGGGCCCATGAGTCGCCCGCGACCAGGATCCGCAGGCTCTGGCCGGCACCGGCCGAGACCCCCGCCGGCCGACCGGTAGGGGTCTGAGAGGCGGAAACCGGTCGGGTACTTCGAACTCCGAGCACGACCTTGCTGCTCCCCAGCTCTGCTGGAAGTACAGGTGGGGTCGCAAAGACAAGCGCAGCGAGCCCAGCGCCGATAGGACCCAGCAAGAAGCCCATTTTGAGCCCGGAGAGCCCACTCTTTCGGATTGGCTGCTCCACGAAGCTTTAGGACGCCATCGAGACAGCGACGGTGAGCAAGAGGCGCACCGTCCAGAGGTCGAAACCCGAGTCGTGCATCGACGTTGCGGCTCAAACAATGCGCCGAGCTGCTCGAGGATTTCGCCGAACGAGTCTTTGAGGCCCGTGAACGTCCCTGAGCCTGCTGGGCCCTCCAAACGCGTGTTGGCGCCGGTCTACCTGGCTGGGTTCACCACGGCGTTCGGCGCCCACGCCGTCGCTGCGAACCTGGGCGGGTACGGCTTCGCCCACCACAGGTCGCTTTGGGAGCTGGGCTTGTTGTTGGGGATCTACGACGGCGCCGAGGTCATCCTCAAACCGGTGTTCGGGGCGCTGAGCGACCGGGTCGGTCCCAAACCTGTCCTGGTCGGCGGACTCGTCGCCTTCGCCCTTGCCTCTGCGGCGTTCGTGGTCGCCGGCCACGCCGGCACCCTCGGCCTCGCCCGTTTAGGCCAGGGCGCAGCCGCCGCATCGATCAGCTCCTGGAGGTGGTGTTGCCCGCTCAGACGGTTGGGGAGCCCGGTGAGAGCATCGTGGGTGAGCTCGTAGGCCAAGCGCCGCTCGGTGTGCATCCGTTCGTTTATGGCCCGCGACATGCACCATGCCGCCAGGGCGCTGAGGATCAGGGCCGACGTGGCCACGACGAGGCGATCGGCCCCGGCGATGCTCCCCTTGGGGCTGGCCAGGACCGCAGCGGGGATGCACAGGGCGACGATGACGAACGGCAGGCGCAGCCTGTCGCTCGGGGCGTGCTGGGGCGAGGTGGGTCCGGTGGTCATGCGGGGCAACGAGGGATGGCACACTGCGCTCGAAGCGGCCACGAAGCCAAGGGCGAACGGCAGGTTGAGGAGGCTCCCACTGATGGCCAGCCGACCGGTCTCCGCCAGCAGGTAGAGGCCGTCACCCACGACCAGGAAACCCAAGGCACCGATCGCCATCAACCCGGCCGGGGATGGTCGTCGACCCGAGCGGGAGGCGACCCGCGCCGCCGTGGCCGCAACGAAGATGGAGCACGGCACGTAGGCACTCACGATGAGGCGCACTCGGAGGGGGACATGGTGATGCGAGAGGGAGGGGGTGACGACGTACACCCAGGTCAGGAGAAAGGCAGCCACGGCACTGATGGCGGCGTCGATGATGGCGTCACGATCGAAGGGCCCGCGGGACCGGGCGCCGACGACGCCGACGACTCCGATGACGACGAGGGCGTAGCCGGAGAGACTGAAGAGGTCGGGTACCAGGGCCCGATGCGATGTCAGGTCACCGAGAGTGTGGTACGTGTCGCGTAGCTGACCTCCGACCAGCCACAGGGCGAAGGCGCCCACGAGGACCAGCCAGGGCCACAGCGGCTCCGGCTTCCAGCGTTTGATTCCCAGAAATGTGCTGACCAGAGCCTGCGCCGCGAGGACGACGAAGGTGGTGCCGCCAGTCGCGCCGAAAAGGCCAGAAGTCCCTAACGCCACCCAGATCACGCCGCCCAGGGCCACGATGCGCGATGGCACAAAGGAGGCCGAGTCACGCAACACCTCTCCCGGGCCGCTCCCGCGGCGCCGTTTGGAGGTCATCGTCAACACCTCATGGTCAGGGTGCACAGATCTTATGCCCGTAAGAAATCCTAGTAGGAATGAAAACGAACCATTGGCCGGGCCAATGGACGAATTTTCGACCGTAGGATCTGCTCGAAAACGAGGTTGATGTGTCTCTTTGCTACGCCATTTATGCCGAGAAAAGTATTTTCCACGGCGGCGGAGCCGGTAGGTTTCCCTCGTGCTTCCATCCTGGGCTGACCTCTCCGAACGACTCGTCAAGGCGCTCCGGCTCGCCACGGCGCCCGTGGCTATCAGCTTCTCGGCCGGCCCGACGCCCGGTGTCGAGCGCTTTGACGCCCCGATGGCATCGCCCACCGCGGACGGTCGCCAAGGTCGGGTCTCGGCCGGGTGTGTGTTCTGGGCACTCGGGGCCGAGCGGACCTTCGCCACGGTCGCGGAGGATCACGGCAACTGCAGCGTCGGAAGCGTCACCCACGGCCTGCTGGCGCCGAGCGAGGTTGTCGACCACATCGACGTCGCCGAGCTGGTCGGGGCCGGGTGGGTCGGCCCCGACCTCCTCGACCAGCTGCCCAAGGTGTCGGACCGGCCCGCCGCGGTCGTCTACGGGCCGCTCGGGGACAGCCCGATCGAGCCTGATGTGGTCCTCCTGCGGGTCAACGCCCGCCAGATGATGGTGCTCTCCGATGCCCTGCCGGGCCTTACGATCCAGGGCAAGCCCCAATGCCACGTCGTGGCGTTGGCCAAGGAGCACGGCGTTCCGGCCGCAAGTGTCGGCTGTGCTCTGAGCCGCCAGCGGACCGGTATGCGCCCCGACGAGATGACCTGCGCCCTGCCGGCCGCGCCACTCGATTCGATCGTGGCGGACATCGAGAAGACGGCTGCGATCGACGCTGCCGTCGGCCGGTACGCGGCTGAGGACGCCCGTCGCTTCGCCTGAGGGCCCACCGGCCATGCGCCCTCGCCGGGCAACGATCAGGCGAGCGGTGCGAGCGGGGCCAGTTGGGCCTCGGTGGGCTCGCTGCAGCAGAACCACGGCTCGGTGAGATGAGCCCTGCCTCCCGGAGGACCCCCAGAGACCGCGCCCAGCGTGGGCCGGGCCGAGGAGGTCTTGGCGCAGGCCCGAATCAGGGCGTCCACCTCTTCGAAGGTCCGCTCGGGCGCCTGGCCGACCTGCGCCTCGACCAGCCCGGCGATCTGATCCTGGAGGTGGTCCATGGCCGGATCGGGATGGGTCCAGGTCCAGCCCAGCCTGGCCGGGTCATAGCCCGTCACGTGCGGGGTCATGGCCGGCTCACCGAGGAGCAGCGAACCGTCGGGGACGAGCAGGCGCACGCAGTACTGCACCGGATCGACGTTGGCGATGAGATCGTGGTTGATCACGAAGTCCATCAGGGCGACCAGGTCGTCAGGGGTGGTCCACGGGGTGAAGGGCAACCATGAGGGGCGGACCTCGATGCTGTGGGCTCGGAGGGCGATCACGGCTTCCGACGCATCGGCGCCGGTATGGCCCTTGACCAGACAGGCGAGGATCGGGTCGCTGACCGATTCGAAGGCGGAGACGACGAATACGCAACCGGCCTCGGCCAGTTGGGGGAGGGCATCGGGGTAGCGGAGGATGTGCTCCACCTTGATGGTCGCGTCGAAGGTCAGGTCAGGGTGCCGCTGGTGGATGGCGGCCACCACTCGTCGTGCGTGGTGAGGGGCATTCAGGAAGTCGGGGTCGGCGAAGCTGATGTGGCGGGCCCCGGCGGCCACCACGGACTCGACATCGGCGAGGACCGCCGCCTCATCGGTGGGGCGGACCCGCCCGTCGTAGACCACGGGAACCGGGCAGTGACGGCAGCGGTGGGAGCAGCCGCGGCTGGCGGCGACCGAGCCGACTAGTCGCTCTTCGCCGCCGACGGCCAGACGGGTGTAGCGCCCCAGCGGCGGCAACAGGTCCCGGAGCGGGACCCGACCCGGCGAGCGCGGCAGCTGGACCGGGGCTCCGTGATCCTCGCCGGCCGCCCATGCCACCAGGCCGGCCTCGTACTCGCCGGCGATGATGGCGTCGGCCGGCGACGTCACCGTGAGCTCCCGCCCCATTCCCGCGTACAGGCCGAAGAAGCACATCGGCAGATCCGGTCGGGGAACCCGGATGGTGGCCGCGACCCGCAACGCCAGGCGCATCGCCGTGTGCATCGGTACGGAAAACGCCACCCGATCGGCCCAGTCGACCTCGGCCCGCTCGAGGGTGTCGACGGCCACATCGACACAGCGGACCTCGTGGCCGGCGTCGAGCAGGGCGGCGGACGCGGTGGCCGCCGACAGCGGTTGGTGCCCCAACTCGTAGGTCGACACCACCAGGACCCTCACGCCCCGAGCCTACCGTCGGGGCCCGCTGGCCCCGGCGCGGGGCCGACGACGACTTCCAGACAGCTCTCGGCCCGGCGCAGGGCCAACTCGACGTCCGCCGGTTCTGCTCCCCGGGCGAAGATGAACCCGAGATAGCGGTCCCCTTCCGGGAGTGGTAGCACCGTTCGCCCGACCGGGATGCTGATCTCCAGGCCCACCACACCGTCGACGACGAGGGCGTCGCTCTGGCCATCGACCCGATTGAGCACTCCCGCCGAAGCAATGGGGAGCATCATCACCCCCGATGCCTGAGCCTCCCGGCTCAGGCCGCCGAGCCCGGCGCCGAGGGCGTGGCGGATGATGACCTCTTCGAGACTGACCCCCGCTCCGAAGCGCAACGCCCGGGCGCAGAGGCCTCCGATCGAGCGGGCCGCCACCTCCAGCACCGCCAGCTCGCCTGTCGGGCCGATGCGGAGCTCGGCGTGGATCGGGCCTTCTCTCAGCCCGAGAGCCGCACCCGCGACCGCCACCGTCGACGCGATGGCGGCGAGCACCGGCGACGAGTGACGAGACGGTGTGACATAGATCGTCTCTTCGAAGTAGGGGCCATCGAGGGGGTCGGGTTTGTCAAAGATCGCGAGCACGTGGAGCTCCCCCGCCTCCAGTAGGGCCTCGACGGCGACCTCCGCTCCGGGGACGAACCGCTCGACGATCAGCTCTTCGGCCTGACCGACGATCGAGCGGATCCGACCCTCAGCAGCAGCGGCCTGGCCTGGGTCGTCGGCCCGGATGACGCCTTGGCTACCCGAGCGGGAGACCGGTTTTACGACACACGGATAGCCGATCGCCGCCGCCGCGGCGGCGACGGAGCTGCCGGCACCGACGAACTGGTGGTCGGGCTGGGGGACGCACCCAGCCGCCAGCCGGGCCCTCATCGTCGACTTGTACCTCGTCGCCGCCACCGAGCCCGGCGGGTTGTGGGTCATCCCCAGGCGCTCGGACGCGGCGGCGGCCACCACCAACCCCTGATCGTCGATGGCCAGGACCGCATCGAGGGGCCGGCGGTTGTGAAGGGCCTCGATGGCGTTCACCCCGGCATCGACGCCGTCCAGAGGCACGACGACTGCGCGGTCGCCCATTGACGCGGCCATGGCCTGCCGCCGCTCAGAGCCGACGACGACTTCGACCCCGAGGCGGCTGGCCGCGGCCAGGAAGTCTGCGGCCCGGTAGGTCCCGGTCGGCACCAGGAGGAGTACACGGCTCATGGCTCTAGGATGGCCCCAAACAACCAGGATGAGACGAAGGCACCATGACCGAAAACGAACCCAACGGCGTCCCCGTCTTGACGGTGACGGATGCGGCCCTGACGAAGATCCTGCAATTGCGCAGCGACGAGGCGGCCCCGGAATCCCTGGGCCTGTGGGTCGAGGTGAGCGGGACGAGCGGGAACGCCTACACCTACGACATGTATTTTCAGGCGGCCAACGACGCCCGACCGGAGGATTGGACGGGGGTGCAGAGTGATCTGATGCTCGTCGTGCCCGCCGAGAGCGTCCCGAAGATGGTTGGTTCGGTGCTCGACCTCAATCGTGACCTGCTGGCCGGCGGGATGAGCATCCGCAACCCCAACCCGCCGCCGGCACCAGCGCCGGCCAGTCCAACGATGACCGGGCCCCCTCCCGATCTGAGCGGCGACGTCGCTCAGCGGGTGATCCAGGTGCTCGACGGCCAGATCAACCCGTCTATCGCCGCTCATGGGGGCCGCGCCGATCTGGTGGCGGTGGAGGACGGCGCCGCCTACCTGCGCCTGAGCGGCGGGTGCGCCGGTTGCGGGATGGCCGCCGTGACCCTCAGCCAGGGCATCGAGGTCGCCATCAAGGAGTCGGTCCCCGAGGTCGTCAGGATCGTCGACGTGACCGATCATGCCGCCGGTACCAACCCGTACTACGAGCCGGCCAAGAAATAGCGGGTCAGTACCAGCCGAAGGCCATCTCGTGGGCCCATGCGGCCGCCGGGGTTCCATAGCGTCCCTGGATGTAGCCGACGCCCCACAAGATCTGGGTGTAGGGATCGGTGGCCCAGTCGCCGCCCGCCGACGCCATCTTGCTGGCCGGCAGGGCCTGGGGGATCCCGAAGGCACCCGAGGTCGGGTTCTTGGCGGTCGGGCTCCATCCTGACTCCTGGTTTCACAACAGCACCAGGAAGGCGTACTGGGTGGGGTCCCAGGTTGCGTCCGAGAGGGCCATGGCGAAAGCGTGGTCGGCGTCGACGCCGCCGGGACCGGCGGTGGTGCCGTTGGAGGGTCCGCCGGCGGAGAAGAGGGCCAGGGGGTCGGTGGCGCCGAAGTAGTCCCAGCCCGGCCCGAGGGTGTCGAAGCGAACGACGCTGCCCGTGTCGGGAGCGTCGACGAACTGGTTGTCTCCGACGTAGATCCCCACGTGGTGGATGCCGGCCTCGGTCGGGCCGAAGAACACAAGGTCACCGGGTTGCAGGGCGTTGGCGCTGACCGCGTATTGCTTTGTGGCCTCGTACTGGGCGTAGGCGTTGTGAACGAACTCCATGCCAATCTGGTGGAACGCCACCATGGTCAACCCGGAGCAGTCGAACGTGGCCGGACCGGCACCGGCCCAGACGTAGGGCTTGCCCAGCTGAGCCTCGGCAAAGGAGAGGACGGCGGTGGCCTTGGCGCTGGCCAGGGGCAACCGGAAGGCTGTATCGACGTAGCCGGTGACCATGGAGGAAACGACCTTGGCGCCGACGTCGGGCCACGAGCTCGGGGCCGTGGCGTTGGGCGCACCGGTCGTGACCACGCTCAGTGCGTTGGGGAGGGTCTCCACCCGCAGGTTGGGATGGGCGGCGACGACGGAGAGGTAGGCGGCCGCCTGGTTGGGAGCGGTAGCCGCAGCCGAGGCGGGCACCGGCGGAGCCACCCAGAAGACCTGCTGGCCGGGGGGGAGAAGGGCAAGGAGGGCGGAGGCTTCCGCCGGGGTGGCCGTGCCCAACGCCAGGACGACGAGGTTGGCCGGAGTGAGCTGGGCGCTGGCGATCTGGGCCGCCTGTGTTTGAGCCGGCTGGCTCTCGTCGAGCATGAGGGTCTCGGAGCTGACCTGGCTGCCGCTCAGGGCGCCGTTGAGGTTGGACGCCGTCTGCCCGGCGGCGCCGTCGGTGACGATGAGGACGTTGGTGGGCGGGGGAGCGGGCGACGAGGGGGTCACCGCAGGTGCGCTCGGAGCGCACGTCCGGGGCAGAGCGTGAACGTCGAGGCTGGTGTTCACAGACCAGGCCTGCAGGGCACTGGTGGCACAGACCTGGCCTGAGGTGTCGGGGACGGTGACCCCGAAGGTGATGCCGGCCGGCCCGGCGGCCCCGATCCGCTGGCCCGGCGTGGCGACCATCCCCGCAGGCGGGGCGCCGGTCACCCCAGTATAGGTGTAGGTGGCTCCGTCGGAGCCGGCCAGGGTGATCGTCGAACGGTCAAGCGTCACCACCGTTCCACTGGTCACGGCGTCCACCTCGGTCCCGGCAGGAACGGGGAGGGCGACCGGGCTTGCGGGCGGCGCCGGGGCGGCCGGGGTGGCCGTGCTGCTGAGCCAGGCCGGGTGGGCGGTCAGCAAGCCGGCGGGGACGGGCAGGTGGTAGCTGGTCTCCTGCGAGGGTGGTGTGGCCGCAGCCGGGGCCCTCGTTGCGCTCTGCGTAGGGGCGGGGCTGCCCTGCACCCGTGGCGGCGTACGCCCCGGCACCCTTCTGGGCGGCGGCACCGCGGTGGGCGGCATCGGGGGGAGGGTGGGAGGCGGACCGGGCGGCGCCGGCGGGGTCGTGGTGGTGGTCGTCGAGGGCAGGGTGGTCGTGGTGGTAGGCGGTACCGTGGTGGTAGGCGGCACCGTGGTCGGAGGCGGCACCGTGGTGCTCGTTGTGGTCGATGGTGGTGGGGTGGGCGTGGTGGTGGTCGTCGTGGTAGGAGCCACCGTGGTGGTCGACGGTGGAACGGTCGTAGTGGGGGCCGCCGTCGATGATGAGGACGGCGTCGTCGACGACGTCGTAGTCGAGTCCGAGGCCGAGGGATCGGCCGGCGACGGGGCCGAGGCGTGGGCCACGCCGGCCGCCGCCAGAGCGGACCCCGCCAGGGTCCCAATCGACAACGGGACTACCAGCATGGTGGTCAGCCGGCGACGGTGATGGGACACGGGGGACATCTCCAGAGGGGGAGGCGGACCGGATGAGTGAGTACCCCGGCGAGGCAAGCAGCACGGAAACCTAGACCCTCAACAGCCGTGCTTCCACCGATTCTTGCTTCGCCCTCCTCGGAAATGTCCGTTACAGCGGAGAATGAGCGATTGTGCTGAAGGTTCAAGGACATGGAGAGGGTTAACCTTTTGAACCGACAGGCGGAACCTTCTCATCAGCATCAGTCCGACAGAAGTCATCCCATAACCGCTCCGCCTCCGTAGTATCGAGGTGGAGGTAATCGCATGAGCAGGAGGCAGAAGCCGGTCGTGGCCGTGATCGTTGGGGCAATCATGGTCCTCAGTGGTGGGGTGGCGTTCGCAGCCACCGAGACGTCCGGGGGGTCGTCGCACCTCTCCAGCCAGATGCCTGCCGCCAAGTGGAGCTCGGCAACGATCTCCGTGCCGCCCACGACCCCGGGGGCGGTGCCAACAGCGACGACGCCGTCGACGGCCCCGGTCGCGCCGACCACGGCTCCTCCCACGACGGCTCCTCCCACGACGGCTCCGCCGGCCACGGTCGCGCCGGCCCCACCGACTCCTCCGGCGGCGCAACCGCCCATCGCCTACACGGTCAAGCCGGGCGACACGCTCTCGACCATTGCGGCATGGTTCAAGCTTCACGGCTACCAGGCCCTCTACCAGGCCAACATGGCCGTCATCGGCGCCAACCCGAACCTGATCTTCCCCGGTCAGACGATCACCATCGCCAACGGCGTCCTGACCATGTCTGCACCTTGAGGGACCCTCACCCTCTCCTTCGCCTTTAGGGAGGGACCATGCCCATCCACCGCCTCAACCACATCGTGCTGTACGTGACGAATGCCCGGCGGACGGCGGCGTTCTACCAGGACCTCCTGGGGTTCCGCACCGTGCACGAGGTTGGAGGGGGAAAGGCGTTCTTCCTGCAGGCCCCCGGCTCCACCAATGACCACGATCTGGGGCTCTTCGAGATCGGGTCGCAGGCCGGGCCGTCCACCGCCGGCCGCAGCACGGTGGGCATGTATCACCTGGCATGGGAGGTGGATACGCTCGACGAGCTGGCCCACATCGCCGGCCTTCTATCCGAGCACGGGGCGCTCGTCGGAGCATCGGATCACGGCACCACGAAGGCTCTCTACGCCAAGGATCCCGACGGTTTGGAGTTCGAGGTGTCCTGGCTCCTGCCCGCGTCGGCGATCACCGGCGCCGACAGGACCCTCGGGGTCCTCCCGCTCGACCTGGACAAGGAGCGCGCCCGCTTCGGCGGAGACACCCTCGGCGGCGTGGGTGTCTCCCGGCCCGTGCCGGCCTGACGAGCCGGCGACCGCCCGGCGGGCGGGTCAGGTGCGGTTCTTGAACAATGGCGACTTGGGGGCGAAGTGCTTCTGGATCTTGGGCTCGCCCTCGATGATCAGGCTGGACAGCCGGTTGCCAATCTCCCGCAACCGTTCGGCTCCGTCGTCGCCGAGCCGGGACCACGGGGCCGAGGCCATGGCATCGGTGTGATCCTCGATGTCGCTGCGCAGGGCTTGGCCTCTGGCCGCGAGGTGCTTGTCATGGTCGAGCAGCCCCCGCTCCGTGAGGCGCTCCTCGGCCGCCTCCCATGCCTCGTCGCTCCAGCCCCGGCGGGTTCGGGCGAACTTCGGAGTGAAGCCCCGACCGGTGGCGGTATGGCTGATGAGGGCCTCCAGCCCACTCACCCCCGCCGACACCAGGGCCGCGACGTGGCCGTCACCCCGGTGCTCACGCAGGAGGGTGGTGGCGTGCCACAGAACCAGATGGGGGGCGGAGGGCCAAGGCAAGGCGGCGTTGGCCGCATAGAGGGGCCGTCCGATCGGTTCGCACGCCGCAGTGGCCTCCCGTGCCAACCGGGCCGCCTCGGCCACCTCGGCGGAGCCGATGATCTCGTCGCCCCACAGGCGTCGCAGGACGCGGTCCGCACCTTCGAATCGGGCGGCGGCGATGTCCAGAGGCGGGGCCAGTGACCATGCCCGCGGGATCGACTCGCCGATGAGCTCCGGGTTGAAGTTGGCGAACGTGGCGGTGACCGCCGCCGGACCCACGGCTCCCAGAGCGGCGGCCCGGCCCGCGAAGTAGGTCATGCGACCAGGCTCCAAACCGAGGTCGACGAGCACGTCGCCAGTTTCGGGAGTCAGATAGATCACTGCGTGCACCAACTCGAGGGCGTGGTGGCCGCTTCGACTCAGATGAGATTGATCCGTCATGCCACTGGTGTAGCAGCCCGGGGGGAGAGAGCGGGGTACGGTGGTCAAGGCCAAGTCGCCGAACCACGAGGGGGATCCACCTTGTCCGACCGACTCCGTTTCGGGATCTTCATGGCGCCGTTCCACGCGCCGGGGCAGAACCCGACCCTGGCCCTCGAACGAGACCTCGAACTGGTCGCCCATCTCGACCGGTTGGGCTGGGACGAAGCCTGGATCGGGGAACATCATTCGGCAGGTTCGGAGATCATCGCCTCCCCGGAGATCTTCATCGCGATTGCGGCCGAACGCACCCGCCACATCAAGCTCGGCACCGGTGTCGTCAGCGTGAGCTACCACAACCCGCTGTGGGTGGCGGAGCGGGCGGTGTTGCTCGACCACCTCACGCGGGGCCGGTTCATGCTCGGGCTTGGTCCTGGCTCTCTGCCGACCGATGCGGCCATGGTCGGCCTCGATCAGAGCGAGACCCGACGGCTGCTCGCCGAAGGGGTCGAGATCATCATGCACCTGCTCACCAGCGGCGAACCCCTGACCTACCAGAACGACCGTTGGGATCTCCACGACGCCCGCCTCCACCTCCGGCCCTACAGCGAGCCGCGCTTCGACGTGTCGGTGGCGGCGGTGGCCTCACCGGCGGGACCGCAGCTCGCCGGCCGCTACGGGCTGGGGCTGCTGTCGATCGGGGCCACCCAGGCCGCCGGGTTTGACGCCCTGGCCCTGCACTGGGGTGTCGTCGAGGAGCGGGCGGCCAAGTTCGGCCAGGCCGTCGACCGGGATGCCTGGCGGCTGGTCGGCCTCATGCACATCGCCGAGACCCGCGAGCAGGCCTACCGGGACGTCGAGTACGGCATCGAGCAGTGGTTCCACTACTTCCAGGCCGTGGCCGCCTTCCCCCAGATGGCGGTCGGTGGAGGCAACAAGATCCGGGAGATGATTGACTTCGTCAACGAGTCGGGTCTGGGTTCCATCGGCACCGTCGACGATGCCGTGGCCCAGATCGAGCGCCTGACCAAGCAGTCCAACGGCGGGTTCGGGTGCTACCTGCTTCTGGCCCACGAGTGGGCCGACCCGCGGGCCACCCACCGGAGCTACGAGCTGATCACCCAGCACGTCTTCCCCCAGTTCCAGGGCCAGGCGTGGAGCACGCTGGCGGCCAAGGCCCGAGCCGAGGCCAGTCGCCCGGAGATGGCCGCCGCCCACCTGAAGGCCGTCGAGCAGGTCACGGCCCGCTACCACGAAGACCTCGAGGCCGGGTCGTAGGCTCCCGAGGATGCCCGAGCCCGTCCCCCCCATCGAGTTCACCTGCCCTCGTTGTCAGGTGGCCGTCGCCGAAGCCTTCTACGGCCCCTGCCAGGCCTGCCGCCTTGACCTACGAGGAGCGCAGGCAGGCGAGGCCCGGGAGGTCGAGGCGGAGCGTTACGAGCCGGCCCTGCATGTGACCCCGAACGCCGTCGCCCTCAAAGACGACTGAGGAGGGCGGGCACAGCAAACGACCCGCCCGGTCGGGGCGGGTCGTTCGAGTTCAGACGGTCCAATCAGATCATGATGAGCGATCAGCGGACTGCTGGGCCTTCTCATCAGCCTTGGCCTTGGCACTATGGGCCTTCGCCTCCGTCTTGGCCTTGGTCGACTCGCGGTCGGCGGCGCCGCGCTGCTGATCGGCCTGCCCGTCGTCCTGGAGGTCGCGATCGCCGGCGATGCCGCCTGCGGCCTCCTTGACTCGGCCCTTGGCCTCGGCGAACACGCCGGAACCCGAGCTGTTTCCTTGGCTGTTGGCGATGGCGTCGGACTTGCGGTCCTTGGCCTCGGCCTCGGCCTCCTTGCGGAGGGACTTCAGGGTCTCGGTGGCGCGATCCTGCTGGGCCTCGCCCGCCTTCTGGAGGCTGTCATTGTTGATGATGACGCCGGTTGCCTCTTTGGCGAGGCCGACGAACTTGTCGCTCACGCCGCGGAGCTTGTCTAGGTCAACGGTTCCGATCTGCATGGTTTCATCCTGCCCGGTATCCGCCGTCTATAAACAGCAGCAAGCATAACGCTTGCAGATAGCTACCATCGCCGGGAGAGACAGGGGGACCCGAGACGGACCTCGGCTAGCTTCGATCGCCGGATGGCCCCCGCCCAGGTTCGGATCCTGTCATGAGCGCCCGCTCCCGGGTGGCGGTGGTGCTGGGCGCGGGCGGACCGGTCGGGCATGCCTTCCACGCCGGGGTGCTGGCCGCCCTGGCGGAGGAGGGTTGGGACGGCCGCAACGCCGACCTGCTCGTTGGCACCTCCGTCGGAGCCATCACCGCCGGACTCCTGCGCGCCGGGCTTGCTCCCAGCGACCTCTTCGCCTATACGACCAACCGCACCCTGGCATCGGGGGCTGGCCCAACCGGCGGGGACTCGACCTGCCCGGGCGCCTGGGCAATCAGCGTTCCGCCCGCCGGGGCCTGCGATCGCTCCGACGGGCGGGCGCCGCGACCGTCACGTTCGCCCCCGCTGCTGCTGAGCTCGAGGTGATGCACTACGACGCCTTCGAATTCGACCACCTTCCTGAGATTGCCTATCGGGCGGCAGCGGCCACCCGGCTCCGGCTGCGGCGGGATCCGGCTCTCGGCCCGCTCACCGAGATCCTGCGGGCTCATACCGGCGCGCCGTCGACCGCCGGTACCGGAACCGGTGCCGGCGGACCCACGTAACGGGCCACCGGGCGGATGATCCGCCGGTCGTCGGTCTGTTCGGCGATGTTGGCCGCCCAACCGATCACCCGGCTCACGGCGAAGGAGGGCGAGAACAGCTCCGGAGTGAGTCCGCATCGGCTCATGACCACGCCGGCGTAGTACTCGACGTTGGCGGAGAGATGCCGGTCGGGCTTGAGGTCCGCCAACGTGGCCACGATCAGGTCCTCGACCTCGACGGCAAAATCGACTAGGTCGCCGCCGAGGCCGCGTGCTACGTCGCGCAACAGGACCGATCGCGGATCACGCCCCGTGTAGACAGCGTGACCGAAGCCCATGATCCGCTCGCCCCGACCGATGGCGCCCCGGATCCAGCCCGGTGCGGCAGCCGGGGTGCCGATGGCCTCCAGGGTCTCGAGCGCCCGACCCGGAGCGCTGCCGTGCAAGGGCCCGGATAGCGAACCGATGGCACCGGTGACCGCCGCCGCCGCATCGGCACCGCTGGATGCGATGACCCGGGCCGCGAACGTTGAGTTGTTGAACCCGTGGTCCATGGTCACGATGAGGTATTGCTCCATGGCCCGGGACAGCACTGGGTCCGGGCGGCGGCCCGAGAGCATCCACAGATAGTTGGCGGCGTGGTCGAGAGCGGGGTCAGGTGACACAGGGTCGAGGCCGTGACGCAACCGGTGCATGGCTGCCGCCAGGGTGGGGACGAGGGCGGCGATGCGCAGCAGGTCCGCCCGCCGCTCAGAGGTGTCGAGATCCCACAGGGGTCGGAGCCCCAGAGCACATCCGGTGAGCGAGGCGGCGGTGCGCAGACCGCCGAGCGGGCCGCCGCCGGCCCCCGCGACCGCAGGCAGGAGATCGAGGAGCTCCGGGGGCAGGATACGGAGGGGGCGGACCTCCTCGGCGAAGCGGACCCGACCATGGTGGTCCGGGGGCAGGCGGCCGTCGACCAGGAGAGCCCAGACATCCTCGAAGGTGCGGCTGGCGGCCAGATCCGTCGCCGCGTACTGGCGGTAGTGGTAGAAGCCGGCCGCCCCCTGGACGTCGCTCAGCTTGGTGTCGGTCACCGCCACACCCCGCAGACCCGGCGGCACCACGATCGCTTCACGCCCGGAGGAAAGAGTGCTCATGCCACGCATCTTGATCGTGGCCGGCAAGTACGTCAATATTGATCAATGATCAATATGGGACGACCGCCATGGTAGGAGGAGCAGGCCGGCTGAGCTCCCAGGAGGCGGCCGCCACCCTTGGCGTCAAGCCTGCGACGCTGTATGCCTATGTCAGCCGAGGGTTGCTCGGTCGGCACAAGACGCCTGCTGGGAGCACCTTCGATGCCACCGAGGTCGCTCGCGTGGCCGCCTCCGCAGGGCGGAGAGGGTCGGTAGGCCGGTCCGGCGCCGGGCCCGCCTTCGCCACGGCCCTGACCCTCATCGAGGACGGTCACCTGAGCTACCGGGGCCTCGATGCCGTCGAGCTGTCCCGCCACCGCCGCTTCGAGGACGTGGCGTGGTGGCTGTGGACGGGCTCGTGGCCGCAGCAGGAGCGCTGGGAGAGCAACGACGGACGGGCCGCGTCCGCCCGCGTGACCACGGCCGGACTGGGGCCCACCGCGGCGCCGATCGACCGGGTCAAGATGGCGGTGGTGGCGGCCGGATCGGCCGACGCCCTGCGCGGGGACCTGAGCCGAGGAGCGGTGACGGCGACGGCCCGGGACCTGCTGACCATCGTGGTGGACACCCTCCCGGCCGTCGGGCGGCGCCGCCGGGGGGAGAGCATCGCCGAGCGGCTGTGGCTCCGGCTGTCGCCCCTGTCCCCGACCCCGGAGCGCGTCTCCCTTCTCGATGCCGCCCTGGTCCTCATGGCTGACCACGAGCTGGCGCCCTCCACGCTCTGCGCCCGGGTGGCGGCCGCCTTCGGGGCCGACCCCTACTCGGTGGTCAGCACCGGCCTGGGCCCGGCGAGCGGGCCACTGCACAGCGCCGCCGCCAATGAGGTCCACCGCCTCTTCGACGACGCCCTGGCCCGCGACCCGATCGCCGCCATCGGTGAGCGCCTGGCCCGGGCCGAACCGATCCGCGGTCTCGGGGTGCGCCTCTACCCCGATGGCGACCCAAGGGGTCGCGAGCTGTTGGCCCGCCTCGACGACCTGGCCATGGACCCTCAGCGCCGGGCCGTGGTCGACGCGGTCGTTGCCGTGGCCGCCGGTCGGGATCTGGACCCGCCCAACGTGGACTTCGGGCTGGGGGCGCTGGCCTTCGGGACCCAGATGATCCCCGGCGCCGGTCAGGCCATCACCATCGTCGGTCGAATGGCCGGATGGCTGGCCCACGCCATGGAGGAATACGAGTCCCGCACGGTCTTCAGGACCCGGGCCACCTACGTGGGGGACCGCCCCGGCTCTGCGTCCACCGACCCGGCCTCCACCGACCCGGCCCTCAGGCCGCCGAGTCCGCCTTGGTCGACGTGACGTCGCCCTCGGGGAGAGCGTCGGTGACCAGATCGTCGCCGGGACGGGGCCGCCCCTTGATCACCAGGATCCCGGCCGCGGCGACGAAGACGATGATGCTGGTGTAGTCGTTCAGCCGGAACGGCCCGTACTTGTGGGCCGGATCGATCCGCAGATACTCGATCCAGAACCGCCCCACCGTGTAGGCCAGGGCGTAGACGGCGAAGAGATAACCCCGGCGCAGCTTGACGTGACGGGCGACGAAGAGGACCACGACGAAGGAGAGGCCGTCCCAGATCATCTCGTAGAGAAACGTCGGTTGGAACGTGGTGGCGGCCTGGTAGGCGACCGGAAGGGCGGCCCGGTGAGCGGCGTCGATGTGGACGGCCCACGGGAGCCCCGACGGCTTGCCGTACAGCTCCTGGTTGAAGTAGTTGCCCAGCCGCCCCACGCCCTGGGCCAATGGGAAGGCCAGGGCCACGCAGTCGAGGAGGGGGGCGGTCCGCAGCCGGTAGCGGTGGGCCCCGATGAGCCCCGTGGCCACGCCCCCGACGACGGCACCCCAGATCCCGAGACCCCCCTGCCACACGGCGAACACCCGCCAGAAGTGGCCACCGGTGTCATCCTGGTAGCTGGTCAGCACACTGTAGAGGCGGGCACCGATGAGCCCCCCAGGAACACCCCAGACCGCCAGGGTGGACATGGTCCCTGGTTTGCCGCCGATCTTCTCCCACCAGCGTTGGGCCACGACCACCGCCACCCCGATGCCCGCGGCGATGCACAAGCCGTAGATGTGCAGCTTCAAGGGCCCGATGCTGATCCCGTTGGCGGGGGGGCTGGGGATCGAGGCCACCATCGACGCCAGAGCATGCACGGCCACAGGCTAGAGGCTGGGTCTGCGTGAGGGTTGCCGCCGCCGGGGTACGGTCCCTGCCATGCCCATCTGGCCCGGTCGTCCCTACCCTCTCGGTGCTCATATTGACGGCGAGGGGACGAACTTCTCGTTGTTCACCTCTGCGGCCGAGGCCGTGGAGGTGTGCCTCTTCGGCGACGGGACAGAGGTCCGCTATCAGCTTCCCGAAGCATCCGCCTACCGATGGCACGGCTACATCCCCGGCGTCGGCGCCGGTCAGAGGTACGGCTTCCGGGTCCACGGGCCCTGGGATCCCGCCCGAGGGCAGGTCTGCAACCCGGCCAAGCTCCTCCTCGATCCCTACGCCAAGGCCATCTGCGGCGACATCGAGTGGAACGAGGCCTGCTACGGCTACCGCTTCGGTGCCCCCCATGAGCGCAACGACGACGACAGCGCTCCGTTCATGCCCCGCTGTGTGATCATCGACGAGGCGTTCGACTGGGGTGACGACCGCCTGCCGCGCACCGAGCTGCACCAGTCGATGATCTACGAGGCCCACGTGAAGGGATTCACCGCCCTGCACCCGGCGATGAAACCCGACCTGCGGGGCACCTATGCCGGTCTCACCACGCCGGAGGCCATCGAGCACCTGACCCTGCTCGGGATCACCGCCATCGAGTTGCTGCCCGTCCACCACTTCGTCCACGACCAGCACCTGATCGAGCGGGGCCTGCGCAACTACTGGGGCTACAACTCGATCGGCTTCTTCGCCCCCCACGGCGGGTACGCGGGGGCGGGGGATGAGGGGGCGCAGGTCGCAGAGTTCAAGACCATGGTCAAGGCCCTGCACGCGGCGGGCATCGAGGTGATCCTCGACGTCGTGTACAACCACACCGCCGAGGGCAACCATCTGGGTCCCACCCTCTGCTTCAAGGGCATCGACAACGCCGCCTACTACCGCCTGGTGGACGGCGACCCCTCCTACTACATGGACTACACCGGGACCGGCAACAGCTTGAACATGCGCCACCCCAACGTGTTGCAGCTGCTGATGGACAGCCTGCGCTATTGGGTCACCGAGATGCATGTCGACGGCTTCCGGTTCGACCTGGCGTCGACCCTGGCCCGTGAGCTGCACGATGTCGACCGCCTGTCGGCGTTCTTCGACGTCATCCAGCAGGATCCCGTGGTCAGCCAGGTCAAGCTCATCGCCGAGCCCTGGGATGTGGGCGACGGCGGCTACCAGGTGGGCAACTTTCCCCCGTTGTGGTCGGAGTGGAACGGGATGTACCGCGACACCGTCCGGGACTACTGGCGTTCGGCGCCGGGGACGGTTGGCGAGTTCGCCGCCCGCCTCACGGGCAGCTCCGACCTCTACGAGGATGACGGGCGGTCCCCGGGAGCCAGTGTCAACTTCATCACCGCCCACGACGGTTTCACCCTGGCCGATCTGGTGTCCTACAACGACAAGCACAACGAGGCCAACGGCGAGGAAGGCCGGGACGGGGCCGACGACAATCGCTCCTGGAACTGCGGGGTCGAGGGACCGACCGGCGATCCCGTCATCAACGACCTGCGGGCCCGCCAGCACCGCAACTTCCTCGCCACCCTGTTCCTGTCCCAGGGCGTTCCCCTGCTCGTGGCCGGCGACGAGATGGGGCGCAGCCAGGGTGGCAACAACAACGCCTACTGCCAGGACAACGAGACCTCCTGGCTGGACTGGAGCCAGCGCGACCACAACCTCGAGCTGCTTGGTTTCACCCGCCAGTTGCTGGACCTGCGCGTGTCTCATCCCGGGTTGCGGCGCCGGGGCTGGTTCCAGGGGCGGCCGATCAGGGGCCGGGGCCAGGCCGACATCGTGTGGCTGGATCCTTCCGGCGAGGAGATGTCCGACGAGCAATGGGAGCAGAGCTTCGCCCGCTCGCTGGCGGTGTTCTTCAACGGCGAAGCCATCGCCTACCTGGACCGCCGCGGGCGGCGGATCGTAGACGACTCGTTGCTGTTGTGCTTCAACGCCTACTGGGAGACGATCGGCTTCACCATCCCGGGCCCGACGTTCGCTCGGCGCTGGCAGGTGGTGCTCGACACCGCCCTCTCCCACATCCCCGATGAGGGGCGGCGCTTCGATGCCGGCGAGACCATCGATGTGACGGACCGCAGCGTGGTGGTCCTGCGCGGTGAGTCCTGATTCCCGGCGGGCCACGTACCGCCTCCAGATGCGCGCCGAGTTCGGCTTCGGCGACGCCGAGGCCGTGGTCGACTATCTCGCCGAGCTCGGGGTCAGCCACCTGTACCTGTCGCCCATCCTGCAGGCCGCACCGGGCAGCACCCACGGCTACGACGTCGTCGACCCCACCCGGGTCAACGCCGAGCTGGGCGGGAGCGAGGGCTATGCCCGCCTCTGCGCCACGGCTTCGGCCTCCGGCCTGCGCCAACTGGTCGACGTCGTGCCCAACCACATGGCCATCACCGGGCGGGACAACCGGTGGTGGTGGGATGTGCTCGAGAACGGGCCGGCCAGCATCTACGCCTCCCATTTCGACGTCGACTGGGATCCGCCGGAGTCCAAGCTGCGCAACGTCGTCCTGTTGCCCATCCTCGGCGACCACTACGGCCGGGAGCTCGAAGCCGGAAACCTGCGAGTCGAGCGGGAAGGGGGAAGCTTCGTCCTGCGGTACTACGACCACGCCGCCCCCATCGCCCCCAGGACCCTCGACGCCATCCTGGAGGGGGCGGTGGCCCGCCTGAGCTCGGTGACCGCAACCGAGGATGACCCCGCGCCGGTGGCCGCCGAGCTGGCCAGCATCGCCACCGCCTTCGGGCGCCTCCCCCTGTCCACCGCCACCGATGCCGACTCGGTTGCCGAGCGCCATCGGGACAAGGAGATCCTCCGAACCCGGCTCGGTCTGCTGTGTGAGAGCCGTACCGACGTGGCGAGCGCCATCGACGCCGCGGTGGGCGACCTGACCGGTGACGCGGACGCCCTCGACGCCCTCCTTGACCGGCAGAACTTCCGCCTGGCGTGGTGGCGCACGGCGGGTGAGGAGCTCGACTACCGCCGGTTCTTCGACATCAACGACCTGGCCGGGATCCGGGTCGAGGACCCTACGGTGTTCGCCGACAGCCACCAGCTGATCCTGGACTGGCTGGAGCGGGCCCTGGTCGACGGGATCCGCATCGATCATGTGGACGGCTTGCGCGACCCCGGCACCTACCTGGCTCGCCTGCAGGCGGCGGTGGCCGGGACGTGGGTGGTGGTCGAGAAGATCCTGGAGGGCGCCGAGGTTCTGCCGGCGGCGTGGCCGGTGGCCGGGACGACCGGCTACGAGTGGCTGAACCTGATCGCCGGTGTGCTCAACGACGCCGACGGGTCGGCCCGCATCGTGGAGATGTATCAGGGTTTCTCGGGGATCACCGAGCGCTACGAGGAGATCGTGCAGCGGGCCAAGGTGGAGATCCTCGACGGACCCCTCGCCACCGACCTGAACCGGCTGGTGGCCCGCCTCACGGCCATCTGTGAACGGCACCGCCGGTACCGGGACTACACCCGCCGCGACCTGCGCGACGCTCTGGCGGAGATCATCGCCAGCTTCTCGGTGTACCGCACCTACGTGCGGGCGGGGACGCCAGCCGAGCCGGGCGACGTGGCCACCGTCGAGTCGGCCGTGCTGGGGGCGGGCATCCGCGCCCCCGACATCGACGAGGAGCTTCTCGGGTTCCTGCGCGAGCTGCTCCTCGGGCGGATCGCCGGTCGCGACGCGCTCGAGCTGGCCCAGCGCGTCCAGCAGCTCACCGGCCCGGTGATGGCCAAGGCAGTGGAGGACACCGCCTTCTACCGGTACGTGCCGGTGAGCTGGCTCAACGAGGTCGGCGGGGACCCGGGCCGCCTGGGCGTGTCGCTCGAGGCCTTCCACCGGGCCAACGCGGCAGCCCAGGAGCACAGGCCCCAGGCCCTGCTGGCCACCTCCACCCATGACACCAAGCGGAGCGAGGATCTCCGGGCCCGCCTCTCCGTTCTGGCCGAGATGCCCCGGGAGTGGGAGACG
Source organism: Acidimicrobiales bacterium (assembly GCA_051000755.1). Classification (GTDB taxonomy): domain Bacteria; phylum Actinomycetota; class Acidimicrobiia; order Acidimicrobiales; family Palsa-688; genus JALZAH01. Next base: position 36,539 of record JBPCNZ010000136.1, read on the forward strand.
GCCGTGACCCGGTGGCGGGGCCATCACCGCAAGCGCGGATCGGTGGCCCCCCCGGATGGCAACACCGAATGGCTGGCCTATCAGTCGTTCGTGGGGGCGTGGCCCCTCGACGCCGACCGGGCCGTGGCCTACCTGGCCAAGGCCACGAGGGAGGCGAAGGTGCACACGTCATGGACCGACCCGGATTCGTTCTACGACAGTCAGCTCGAGCAGTGGACACGTGACGCCCTCAGCGACGACGAGTTCACGTCGGAGCTGGAGGAGTTCGTGGCCGCCATCCGCCGTCCGGGCTGGGCGGTGGCCCTGGCCCAGAAGCTGGCCACCCTCACCGCACCGGGGGTTCCCGACATCTACCAGGGCAGCGAATGCTGGGACTTCTCCCTGGTCGACCCGGACAACCGCCGGCCTGTCGACTACGAACGCCGCCGCCTGATGCTGGCCCGCTGCGCCGAGGTCACCGCCGTCCAAGCCTGGGCGGAGGAGGAGGGCTCCGGGCTGACCAAGCTCGCCGTCGTTGGCGCCGCCCTGGCCGTCCGAGGGGAGCACCCCGGATGGTTCGGGCCCGGCACCGAGGGTCGCTACCAACCGCTCGAGGCGCGCGGGTCGGCTGCGGGGCACGCCATCGCCTGGTGCCGGGGCGGGGGCGCCATCACCGTTCTGACCCGGACGGCCACGGTCCTCGATCGGGCCGGGGGTTGGGGCGAGACCGCGCTCAGCCTGCCGCCGGGTCGATTCGAGGACCGTCTGGGTGGTGGCGACCATGAGGGGAATGTCCTCCTCGGCGATGTCCTCGCCGGCCTGCCGGTGGCCCTGCTCGTGGCCGCAGAACGGCGTTGATCACCCGATCGGCCTCCGAAGCGGTGCGGGCCCGCCAGCTGCAGGTCACCAAGCGCCAGGCCGGCGGGCTGCTGATCGCCGTCACCGTGGTCTTCGCCGTCGCGACCGTCTTCGCCGGGGATCAACGGTGGCTGGTGTGGGTCCAGGCCACGGCGGTGGCGGCCATGGTCGGCGGGTTGGCCGACTGGTTCGCGGTGACGGCGCTCTTCCGCCATCCCCTCGGCCTGCCCATCCCCCACACCGCCATCGTCGTCGAACGCAAGGATCGTTTCGGTGAGACCCTCGGGTCGTTCGTCCAGGAGAGCTTCCTCAGCGCCGACGCTGTCACCGAGCGCCTCCGCAGCGCCCACGCCCTGGATCGTTTGACGTCGTGGCTGGCCGAACCGGTCAACGCCGACCTGGTCGCCGGGCGTCTCCTCGAGGTCGCCGCCACCGGAGCGGACCTGGTAGCCAACGACGACGTCCACGACCTCTTCGACAGCCTGATTCGGGGCCGCGTGGAGCATCTGGCCCTGGCCCCCGCGGCCGGGCGGGTCCTCGACCAGCTGACCCGTGATGGTCGCCACCAGCCCCTGGTCGACACCGCCCTGGCCAGCCTCAGCCGCTATCTGGAGATGCATGGGACCGAACTGCACCGCAGGCTGGGAAGGCGTTCCCCGTGGTGGCTGCCAGGATCGGTCGAGACCCGGGTGGTCAATCGTTTCATCCAACGGAGCGAGGCGGTCCTGGCCGACATGGCCGCCGACCGGTCCCACCCCCTGCGCATCCAGATCGACGAGGGCCTGGTCGCCTTGGCCCGGGACCTGAAGACCTCACCGGAGCTGCGCCGGAGAGGCCAGGAGCTCACCGCCGATCTTTTGGCCCAACCTCAGGTGCGGGCCACCGCCCTGACCGTGTGGGAGGACGTCAAGAAGCGGCTCCGCGTTCAGATCGACGATCCGGCGTCGCCGTTGCGGGCCCGGCTGGCCGAGGTCGTCACCCGGGGCGCGAGTCGCTTCCGCCACGACCCGGCCCTCGTCGACGCCACCGAGCGCGCCGTGGAGAGCGCCCTGGCCACCACCCTGCAGCGCTTCGAGACCGAACTGGCGTCCCTCGTCAGCGGGACCATCGCCCGCTGGGATGCCTCCGAGACATCCCGACGCCTCGAGCTGCTCCTCGGTCCGGACCTGCAGTACATCCGCATCAACGGGACCGTCGTCGGGGGCCTGGCCGGTCTCGCCCTTCACGGCGTCACCCGCCTCCTCGGCTGACCCGAGGCGACCACCGTCGCCGCCACCAGCAGGACGGCGGACCCATCGAGGCGACCGCCGAGGCTGGGCCTCGGCCGCCTCCGCCTGGGTTCCCCGTGCTAGGTTCGGTGGCTCCCAACCGCCTCGATGACGGAGACGTCCGGCGGCTCGGGCGTATAGCTCAGTTGGTTAGAGCGCATGCATGACACGCATGAGGTCGGGGGTTCAATTCCCTCTACGCCCACCAACGTCGGCGATCGTGATGGCCGGCAATCGCCCATCAAATAGTGTGATGCACCTATTGCGTCGGCGTGCCGGGCAGGCGGTAGTGGCGGAGCGGGGCGGGACCACCCCCCTGCGGTTCAGCACGAGAAGGGGATCGCGATGCGTCAGCTGGTGCGGATGGCGGCGGCCGGAACGGTAGCCCTGGCGATGTTCGGCCTGGCGCCGATCAGCCAGGCCGTGGGACAGACAGCCCCGGCCGGGACCACACCGGTCACCAGCCAGGGCCTGGTGTATCGGGGGAGCTCCAACCTCGGTGCGCTGGCCGCCCAAGCCCGGACCACGGCCCCCAACCAGGCGGCGGCCCCGACCCACGTGGTGGGCCCGGCCAATCGCCCCGCCCAGACAGCGGTGCCGGTGCCGAACCCGTCCTCCACGGCCGTGGTGCACGGCAAGGGTGGGTCCCAGGGTTTTGTGGCCGTCACCGTGGCCCAGCAGGCGGCGGCCCACGGCGGGGATCTCGAACCTCCCGACCAGGGGCTGTGCGCCCATGCCGGTGAGATGATCGAGCCGGTCAACGTCGCTCTGCAGGTCTACTCCGAGAGCGGGTCCGCCTTGTCGCCCGTCGTCGACCTGAACGCCTTCTACGGTCTGCCCCCGGCCGTCAGCCCGTCCCGCACCTTCGGGCCGTTTATCTCCGATCCCCGCTGCTACTACGACGGCCAGACCGGCCGGTGGTTCATCACCGCCCTGGAGATCGACGTCAACCCCTACTCCGGAGCGCTCGGCTTCCGCAGCTCGGAGTTGCTGGCGGTGAGCCAGACCTCCGATCCCCTCGGCAGCTACGGCCTGTTCTCGATCGACACGACCAACGACGGCAGCGACGGGACCACGGCGATGGGCAACTGTCCGTGCTTCGGTGACCAGCCGCGGATCGGGGCCGACGCCCACGGCTTCTACATCAGTGCCGACGTCTATCCCATCAACGGGGTCTTCAACAGCAACGGCGGCGAGATCCTGGCCCTGTCCAAGCAGGGTCTGGCTGCGGCGGCGGCAGGATCGGCGCCGCCGCCGACGCTCGTGACCCTCTACAACGGAGCGACCACGATCCAGGGCGAACCGGCCAACGCCGTTCAGCCCGCCCAGACCCCCGAGGGCGGCCGCTATGCCTCCGACCGGGAGTACTTCTTGAGCACCCCGGACTTCAACGGTTTCGCCACCTCCGGGGGCGCCGGTGCCCAGGCCGTCGTGCTGTGGGCGCTGAGCGGCACCTCGACCTTGAGCTCCGCCACCCCCAGCCTCACCATTACCGACAGCGTGGTGCCGAGCGAACCGTTCGCCACCCCGGTCAACGCCGCCCAGAAACCCGGTCCCCGCCCCCTGGGCCAGTCCCTCAAGGAGCCTCTGCCCCCGATCTCGGTGAACGATGACCGCATGCAGCAGGTCGAGTACACCGGCGGCCGGCTGTACTCCTCACTCAACACCGGGATCGGTGCCGCCGGCGTGGCTGACCGATCCGGCGTGGCCTGGTTCGAGGTCAACCCTCACGGTGCCGGCACCATGGCCAACCAGGGCTACCTGGCGGTCGGCTCCGGCGCCACCCTGCTGTACCCCGCCATCGGGCTCACCCCTGCCGCCAGCGGGGTGATGACCTTCAGCGTGTCCGGACCCCACCAGTATCCGAGCCACGCCTACGTTGCCTTCAACCAGGCCGGGCCGAGCGGGTCGATCTACATCGACGGCCCGGGCACGGCCCCTGAGGACGGCTTCACCTGTTACAAGGCAACGGGATTCGGTCCCGCCTGCCGCTGGGGTGACTACTCCGCGGCGAGCTCGGACGGCCAGGGAAACATCGTCATGGGCACCGAGGTCATCCCCGACACGGCGCGCGACCCGCTGGCCAACTGGGGCACCTTCCTCAGTGTCCGAGCCGGCGGTTGACGGCTCGGCCGGGGGAGTGCTCAGTGCCGCACGGCTGAGCACTCCCGCTGCATCTTGGCGACCGTTTGCTGCGCCGCAGGCCCGTCGCCGCGGCCCGCGAGGATGGCATCGAGCTCACGGGTGAGGGCGTTGGCGTCGGCGCCGATCTGTTGTTGAGCGACGGTCCCCGGCCCACCCAGGCTGAGGGGCCCGAGCTCGCCGAGGAGGCGGCGATCGGCTTTGGTCAGGGCGGCCGTGTCGACGGAGGTGCCATTGGGAGGGTCGACCTCACCCTTCAGCGACGCCAACGAGGAGCACACCGCGACGGTCGACGATGCCGGCGTCGGTGGCGCGATCCCGCGGCAGCCGGCGCCTGCCCACGCGCCGACGATGATGCCGCCCACCACCAGCCATGTCGGGGCCTGCCTCCGGGAAGCCACGTTGGCCAGACGGTAGCCCGGGTGGGGTGCCCCGACACGGTGGGGCCCATCGACCAACATGGAGAGGTGCCCGGCATCGACGGTCCCACCCAGCCCCTTCGGGTTGGGCAGCCCGCCGTCCAGCCCGGGACGATGAGGGAACCTCCGGGTCGGACGGGGCCGCCGAGGAAGGCCGGACCGCCCCGTTGGGGCAGGATCGCGGCCGTAGTCGTCGTGGTGGCCCTGGCCATCTGGGGCATCGACCGGCTGGTTTCCGGCGGCGGGAGCCCGGTGGCGATCGCCCCCCGGTGCACGGTGGCCACCGCCGCGGGGCAATTCACCATGACCCCCGAACAAGCCGCCAATGCTGCCACCATCGCCGTCATTGGCCACCGACTCGGCCTCCCGGATCACGCGGTGACGATCGCTCTCGCGGCCGCCCTGCAGGAGTCCCGCCTGGTCAACTTGGCGAGCGGTGATCGCGACTCGGTGGGATTGTTCCAGCAGCGCCCGTCGGAGGGATGGGGCGCTCCCAGCCAGTTGCGCGACCCCGTCTATGCCACCACCGCTTTCTACAACGCCCTGACCAAGCTTCCGAGCTGGGAGAGCCTGGCGGTCACCGAGGCGGCCCAGGCCGTCCAGCACAGTGCCGCACCCGAGGCCTACGCCGCCCAGGAGGCGGAGGCCCGCTCCCTCGCCATCGCCCTGACCGGCGAAGCACCCGCCGGCCTGGTCTGCCACTTCACACCCGCGGCTACCCCGGTGAAGGCCGCCTGGAGCGAAGCACTCGCCGACGAGGCCGGCTCGGTCCGGCCCGGTGACCAGGTATCGTCCGCCACCGGCTGGGTCCTCGCCGGATGGCTGGTGGCCCACGCCCAGGCGTTCGGGTTCACGACCGTGAGCTTCTCGGGCCGGACATGGACGCCGACCAGCGGGGCCTGGGGGCCAAGCGGCGCCTCCGACGGGACCGTGCACGTGACCTGAGGACCCGACATCAGGCGCCTAGGCGCTGGGCGGCGACGTCGACGGCCCGTCGGGCATCGTCGGTCAGGATCCTGACCACCTCGGCCGCGGGATGCTCCCGGGCCAAGGTGTGGGTCTGACCGGCCCACAGGTTGACAACGTCGCCGTCGTCGGCCGCCCGCCCCGCCTGGCGCAACGGAGCAGTCAGGAAGTGGACCTCGGGATAGGCGACCGGCGCGTCTCGGCCGTGGTCGTCCATGAACCGGTTGCGGATGCCGCGAGCCAGGCGCCCGGTGAAGGCCCGGGTCATCATCGTCGGCGCCGCCCCCGCCAGGTTTCGGCGGTGCACCGGCGAAGTGCCCGCCTCCGGGCAGCGCAGAAAGGCGGTGCCGACCTGGGCGGCGGCGGCCCCCGCCCCGAGGGCGGCGGCGACCCCGGCGCCGGTCGTTATCCCACCGGCGGCGACGAGCGGTACATCCACGGCGACCGGGAGGAGTTGGAGCAGCGACAGCAGCGACAGGCCGTCGACGGCATCGTTGCCCGCGTCGTCGGCGAACGTGCTCCGGTGGCCGCCGGCCTCGATGCCCTGAGCGACGAGGACGTCGGCGCCGGCGGCCACGGCCTCGATGCCCTCGTCGGTGTCGGTCACCGTCACCCACACCTCGCTGCCGGCCAGGTGCAGTCCGGCGATCTCGTCGGCCGACGGGCAGCCGAACGTGAACGACACGACGGGGACCGGGGTGGCCGTCAACAGGTCCAGCTTGGCCTGCCAGCCATCGTCGTCGAACCGCGGGTCCCCCAACGTGGTGCCGGCCCGCGCCGCTTCGCCGGCCAGGCTGGCGGCGTAGGCGCCGAAGCGCTCCGGGGGAGTCGGCCGCCCGGGCACGAACAGATTGACGCCGATCGGGCGAGCGGTGAGCTGGGCCGTGGTCGCCAGCCGTTCGGCCACCGTTTCGGCGCTCAGATAGCCGGCGGCCACGAACCCGAGGCCCCCTTCTTCGCTCACCGCGGCGGCCAGCTGAGGGGTGGAGGGCCCCCCGGCCAGGGGGGCCAGGACTATGGGGCAGGGGAGCTCGTCGAGGATCATGGGTCCCTCCTCAGGGTGGCGCCGGGGACCGTAGTGACCCGGGCGGTAGGGTTGTAGCAGCCTGAAGAACAAAGCACGGAGGAAAGATGACGACCACACCGGTGAGGCAGACCACGTTCCGTTCCTTCGAGGAATCGACGGCCGAGGACTGGGCGATCATCGCTCCGCAGCTCAACGTCACCCAGAGCCTGGTGGCCGACCACCTCCTCGAGCAGCTCGGCTATCTGCGCAACGACCACGGCGGCTTCCCCGTCGACCGCCTCGAGCACTCGCTGCAGACGGCTACGAGGGCGCAGCGCGACGGGCGCGACGACGAGTACGTGCTCTGCGCCTTGGTCCACGATGTCGGCGACACCCTCGCGCCGTTCAACCACCCGGCCATCGGCGCGGCCATCCTCAAGCCCTTCGTGTCCGAGGCCAACCACTGGATGGTCGAGCACCACGGCATCTTCCAGGGGTACTACTTCTGGCAGCACATCGGCCTGGACCGCAACACCCGCGAACAGTACCGGGACTCGCCGTACTGGGAGTACACCGAGGAGTTCTGTGCCAAGTACGACCAGACCGCCTTCGACGCCGACTACCGCAGCGAGCCGCTCGAGCATTTCGAGCCGATCGTGCGGGCTTTCCTCACCTCCGGCAGCTGAGCCGGGCCGAGCGACCAGGATTTCTCAAACGGGGCGGCGGTCGTTGCGCCTCGAGTACCGCCGGTAGGCGTCGATGGTGTCGGGGTGCAACTGGTCGTAGTCACCCTCCAGGTCGAGGCGGCGATCCATCTCGACGAGGATCCGCTCGATGTCCTGCGCCTCGCCGAGGGCCATGAGCCGGACCCAGAGCCGTTCGGCGTAGGGGCCGGCCAGGAGCCCCTGGTTGGCCGCCCACCGGGCCGCCACCGGATCGCCGTGTTCGAGGAACAGCTCGGCGGCGAGGTCGGCGGCATCGACGATCTCGGCCTCCATGTGGTGCAGGTGGCCCTCGAGGTGCAGCCAGCCGTAACCCGGTCCCGCCCCGACATCGGCGAAGGGACGACCCCGCACCAGCTCCAGGGCCTGGCGCAGCGGTCGCACGGAGCGGCTCCGCCGGCCGTGGGCGTGCAGGGCGCAGAACTGCTGCCAGTCCGAGCCGACCCGGTCGGTGATGCGGTAGCGCTTGTCGGGGCCCTGGCCCTGGGCGTGGGGCATGCGTGCCGGTCCGCCCAGGGCGGTGCGCGCCGACGACACCACGGGATCGCGGGTCGTGGCCTTGATGAGGTGGCGCTCGGGCCAGATGGCCTCGTCCAGCTGGTGCTCGGCCACGCCTCGCGGGTGCATGGCCAGATACACCGTCACCTCCCGGGCATGCGGTCGGCGGAACTCCCCAATACCGCCGATCTCGATGGGCCCGAGGACCTGGACCACCACCTCCGCGTCCGGCATCGAGCCGGGCCCGGGAGGGAGCTCCCTCTCCGCATCGGACGCGGGGCGCGCTGGGCCGGGCACCGGGGCGGGCGGTGCGCCCCGTTCTCCGCTGATGAGGTCCCGGTAGGGCGGGCGGTCCGGACCCGCGCCCGAACCGGACAGGGCCACGCTGAGGATCTGGTTGACGGCGGTGAGTTCCGGACCGGGCAGGACCGACGGGGTCACGGTGATACCGAGGTCGGGGACGGGGAAGGGAATGGTCTCGGTCCTCAGCATGCGGGGGGCGGCGATGTCGCCGGCGACCAGGGCGGCGATGGCGGTGTCGGCGCGGCAGACCTCGGCCAGCACCGCTACCTCGTCGGTCGACGGCGGGTTGGGAGCCACGATGATCGTCGGGCCCAGCCCGTCACCACCGGCTTTCAGCCTCCCAGCGGCGACGTGGGCGGCCCCGCTGGCCCGCAGCCGGGAGGCGGATGCGGCGGCCAGCGAGCGCAATTCGTCGCTGATGTCGGCGACGGACGCGGCCACCCGCATGTGGGCCTGGGACGCGGCGAGGAGGTGGCCGAACCCGATCAGGATGACGTCGGCGGCCCGGGCCCACGGCAGACCGGTGAGGGCGAGGGCGGCCCCGTGGATCAGGCCGGCGGACTCCTCCGGGGTTCCCGTGACCGCCGTCACCGCCGAGGCCTCGAGATTGATGAGCACTTCCGCGCCCGTCACCGTCTCCCGGCCGATGGGGACCAGCCCGGGAAGCAGCTCCGGTTGTCCGGGAGGAGCGCCCGACGGGAGGTCGGCGGTCTCCATCCGCCAGTGGCGACCGCCGACCGCTGCCCGCCAGGGCGGTGGGGGAACGGTCGGGTGGGCCAGCACCACCTCGACGGTGTCCGCGGCGGCGAGCAGTCCGCAGATCACCGGAGGGGACTGGCCAGCGCGAACGAGATCGGAGGCCAGGGCGGCGATGGCCCGATGGGTGGCGACGACGAGGCTGTCGTTCCTCCCCTGGCGGAGTGCGAGCTCGGTCCGGCGCAGGGCCAGCTCGGGCAGGGGAGGGCGTTGGTTGGCGCGGGCATGGCCAGCCTGGCGGGACCGGCGGACACTGATCACGTTGAACGCGGCGCTGGCCAGGAACCCGGCGCCGAGCAGCAGCTCGGAGAGGGGGACGGTCGGGGACCGGCCTGCGGGGACCGGAGTCGCCGCCGCCTGGACACGGGCGGCGTCGGCGCCTGCAGGCACCGGGCCGGCGCCGGCGGCCACGGCGCCGGTGGCGACTGGGCCCGTGGTCACGGAGCCCGTGGCCACGGAGCCGGTGGCCACGGAGCCGGTGGCGACTGGGCCGGTGGCGACCGAGCCGGTCCACACCGTCGTCGCCGGGGTCGTGACGGGAGCGGCGGAGGGAGGTGACGTGACTGCGGGCGCAGCTGGGGGTGGGAACGGGGCCGGCGGGAGGCCGGTGGCGTCGGGCGGGAGGCCGGTGGCGTCGGGCGGGAGGAGAAGGACCTGGCCCGGGTAGATGATCCGGGCGGTGGTGTCGATCGCCGCCGCCCCGGGACCGTCGTCCTCGTCGCCGCCCTCGATGAGGCTGGCCCCGTGGTCATCGCGGATCTCCCGCCACCGCAGCCCATTCCCGAGGTGATGTTCGGCGATTGCCCACGGTGAGTCGTAGCGGACGACGGTGTAGCGCACCCAGGGCGGTGGTGCGGGGGTGACCGCCGCCGCCCGCCGGACGGAGAGCCCGGAGCCGGTGTCGGCGGGCACCGGGGGGCCTGATCCGGGCGGGGCTGGGCTCGATCCGGTCTGGACGGAGGCGATGGGCGGGACGGCGGTGACGGGCGGCGGCGTCCCGGGCCCAGCGCCAATCAGCGCCGCCGGCGCGGGCCGGTTGGACAGGGCCAGAACGACAGCCAGGACCAGGCTGCCGGCCACTCCTTGGAGCCCAGGGATGCGCAGCCCCCGCCGGGTCGCCGCCGGCCCCGGTCGATGACGGACTACTGCGACCGCCTCGATGGCCACCGCCACGCAGAACAGCAACCACACCGCCCACGCAAGGACAGCCACCACCCGGAGGACATCGTGATCGGTGACGGGCCGATCGAGGGCTCGGACCACCTCAGCCCAGGAGGGGATGCCGGTGGGCGGGCCCCCGTCGAGGGCGGTGACGATCACCGGGATGCCGACGACCGTGGCCAGGAGGCCGGCGGCCGCCGCCAGGCCCCGGCCCCGCCCCCTCACGGGCCCGCTCTCGCGCCGCCCACCAGGGCGGTGGCTGACGCTGTACCGGTCACGGGCTTGGACCGGAGCCCGACGATGGAGAGGATCTGCATCCTTTCCGTGAAGCTGACCGTCACCGTCACCCGGTCCCCGGCGACGGTGACCTGGCCGTCGTGGCCGTAAGCGGTGAGATAGCGCTCGGCCGCCTGTCGGGCCGCGACGGGGTCAACGGTCACCGCCGCCGAGGTCCGCTCGGTAGCGGCGACAGCTTCAGCGCCGGCCCGGGCTGCCCCTTCCGCTTCGGCGTCCGCCTCCCGGTGGCCGGCGATGATGGCTCCACCGTCGAAGACCAGGCCGGCGACGACGACGAGGGCGGCGAAGACACCGACGACGAAGACCGTGACCGACCCCCGATCGTCATCGCCCGACAGGCGCAGGAAGGTCATGAACCGCGGAAGATCAAAACCAAACAAGCGCACCGCTGGTCGCGCATGTGGGGTTCGGCGTCGATCTGGACTGGCTCGACGTAGGTGTCCACGACGGAGGTGGACGTGGCGGTCACCGTCCTGGTCCCGGGAACCTTGAGGAGGACCAGGTCGCCCAGGGGTACGTGACAGCTGACGGTGACGGTCACGGTGCCCCCGGGGTGAAGAGTGCTGGTGTCGACGGCGACGACCCGGTTGGCGCAGTCGAGCCCGCTGAGGTCCTGGTTGGCCATGGCGGTGCCCTGCCGGGTCGCGTCGGACCCGGACCGGTAGTAGAGGGAGGCCTGGCGGGCCGCGTCGCGTGCTGCCTCGTCGACCTGATTGCGGGCCGACGAAAACCGGCCGAGGGCGACGACGAAGAGCATGATGATCACGAGGGGCACGGTGAGCAGGACCAGCTCGACCGACATCGAGCCGCGTTCGTCCCCTTCGGCTGTCATGGCCCCGGCGGCGGTCTGAACGCCTCCACCGGTGCGGTCGCCGTCTCGTGGATGGGCAGGCGGAGGATGGGTACCACGGTCAATGCCGTGCCGGCCACGGTCATCCGGGCCAGGGCCGCGTCGCGGAACGGCGTGACCGTCGTTCCCCGGATCAGGCTCCGGCCGTTGTCGTCGAGGACGGCGTTGGCCTGGGCCTGGCCGGCGCCGGCGGTGGCCCCGTAGGCGCTCGCCGTCTTGACCCCCTGTTGGGCGGCGGCCCGGGCGATGTCGGCGGCGTGGTACCAGACGCCGAACTGGATGATCAGGAGCACGACGAGCAGGGTGACGGGAAACAAGATCACCATCTCGATGGCGCTCGAACCTTCTTCGTCGTCCCTGGCCCGACGCCACCGGCCCGACATCGGATCAGCCTCCGAGGTTGATGCCATTGGCTTTGGCCGTCACCTTGGAGACGATGATGGCGCCGACGGCGATGGCCAGGCCGGCCAGCACGGCCACGATGATCACCCATTCGACGATGCTCGCCCCCCGCTCGGAGTCGCCTCCCGGGGCGACGCGGGCACGGAGCCACGTGATCAGGGCTTGGACTTCCGCAGGGATCCTCATGGCACAGACAGGTCCTTTCGCGGTTGGGCCGAGCGTCACAGCCCGGTCATGATTCGATCGACGGCGGGATAGCCGATGAAGACGATGAACGACAGGACGAGCAGGACGATCGGCACCGCCATCCGCTCGTTGGCCGAATTCGCTGCCTCTTCGACGTCCGACAGCCCCCGGTGGCGCAGGGTCTGCGCCTTGGCGGCCAGCGATGTGCGAACGCGCGCCCCGATGTCGCCGGCCAGGCCGACAGCCGCGGCCAGCTCCCGCAGCTCGGCCACGCCGATGTCGGCACCGAGGCGGTCCAGGCCGGCCCACGGGGTCTCCCCGGTGATCTTGGCCCGGTACAGGGCATGGCGGATCTCCCGGAAGGCATCACCGTCGCCGGTGTCCGCCGCCGTCTCCAGGGCGCCCTCGACCCCCTTGCCGGCGGCGATGTTGATGCCGACCAGGTTGAAGAAAGCCCCCAGCGCGTGTTTGAAGCTCCGCCGCCGCTTCTCGGCCTCGCGGTGCAGGGCGGCGGTGGGCAGCAGCGCCCCGCCCACGGCAAAGCAAAGAGCCACGCCTGCGGGTAGGGGCAGGGGCACGGCCGTACCCGACAGGGCGAGCAGGCCTGCCGTCGCAGGCGGGACGAGTCCCAGTTCGAGAGCGGTCAGCATGCTCCGGGCCAGGTGCGCGTCGGTCGTCCGGCCGAGGGCCCGGAGGTCGGTTCGCACCGAAGCGGTGAGCACCCGCTCCAGGCCGACCGCCTGTCCCAGGGCCACGAGGACCCGGTCCCCGGCGGTGTCGGCCGGCAGGAGGGTCCGGGGGGTGGAGATGCGGGTGAGGGCGTCGGCCAGCACCGGCTGCGGCCGCCGGACACTGGCGGCCACCAGGACCAGCCCCACCCCGATGCCGGCGCCCAGGACGAGCAGGAGCGGGAGGGTCATGGCGCCTCCACCACCTCATGCAGGGCCACAGCATCCGGGGCCTCCTCACGCGGGGCCAGGAAGCGGTCGGGCGCCTGATAGCGACTCATCACGTTCAACCAGGCCAGGCCACCAGCGAAGCCAGCGAACACCGCCGCCAGCACCAGTTGCCCGCCGGCCGAGTTGAACGGTTGCAGGTAGGAGGCGTTGAACAGCACCAGGGCGGTCACCATGGCGATGGTCACGGCGGCGATGACCCTCACCGACGTCCGGATCCTGGCCCGGTTGGCATCCACCCGCAGGCGCATGTCGGCGTCGTCGCGGGCGGCATCGGCGAGGGAGCCGAGCAGGTCGACGAGGCTCTGGGCCTCCCCTCGCGCCGCCAGGATGAGAGCGGAGACGACGAGGTCGGCGGTGGGGTCGGCCAACGCCTCGGCGAAGGAGGCCAGAGCGTCGGCGAGGCGGACCCGCCCGAGCTGGGCCACCAGGGTGGACAGGGCGGGCCGGATGCTCGTCGCCGCCAGTGGAGCGGTGACGGCGATGGCCTCCTCGAGACCGGAGGACGCCGAGAGGGTGTCGCGCAACATCTCGGCCCAGGCCGCCACCGCCACCGAACGGTCGACCGTCGCGGCCCTTCGCCCCCGAGATCCGAACAGGTCGCGACCGAAGAAGCCCAGCCCGGCTGCGCCGAGGACGGCGACGGGCCAGCGGGTGATGGCCAGAGCCACAAGGGCGGCACCGGCAAGGGTCCCCAGCCGGACGCCCAGATCGCCTCTCCAACGGCCGAGGACGTCTCGGCTCGCCCGCCCAGAGGCGGCGCTGGAGAGGCCCCACACGGTGAGCCAGATGCCGGTGCCGATGGTGGCGCCCATCAGGGCGTAGAGGGCGGTCACGGCCGCTCTCCCGAGCGGGCCAGCCACGACGGGTCGAAACCGGCGCTGACGAGCGAGCGCCGGCGGCGGTCGGACAGAGGCACCCCGGTGGGCACGGCATGGCCTTCGGGGTTGGGGGTGAACAGCTCGTTGGCGAGGGGGCGGCCCTCCTCGAATCCGGCCACCTCCCGGACGGAGGAGACCACGCGGCCCCCATCGGCGGACCGGGACACGAAGATGGTGAAGTCGACGGCGTTGGCGGCCAGGGCGTAGGACGTGGCGAAATCGAGCCGTTGGGGTGCCTGGGCGCCGAGCAGGGCCAGCTTGTCGAACACCTCGCCGGAGCTGTTGGCATGCAACGTGCACATTGAGCCCTTGGAACCCGAGTTCATGGCGTTGAGCATGGGGACGACCTCGTCACCCAGGACCTCGCCGACGATGACCCGCTGGCTGGAGGTGCGCATGGCGTCGCGCACCAACTGGGCGCAGGTGACGGCGCCAACTCCCTCGATGTTGGCTTCCCGCGCCTCCATGGCGACGACCTCACGGTGCCGCTCGGGAAAGCGGTCCAGGGCCAGCTCGTAGTCCGATTCGATGGTCACGATGCGCTCCGCCGGATCGATCTCTGCCGCGAGGGCTCGTAGCAGGGTGGTCTTGCCGTCGGCCATCCCGCCGGCGATCAGCAGATTCATCTTGGCCCGGACGAGGGCAGCGAGGAAGGCTTCGAGGAGCGGTGACATGGTGGCCGGGAGGTCCGCCAGGCCGACGTCGAGGTAGCGATGGCGGCGAATGAACACGTGAGGCTCGCGGGTGACCCAGGCGAGTGCGAACAGGCGGGAGCCGTCGGGCAGCTGGAGGTTGATCCGGTAGCGGTCGGGATCGAAGCGGCGCTCGGAGATGCCGACCCTCCGGCCCAGCTCCCGCACGAACTCGATCAGGTCGTCGCCGTGACGGGCGATCGGCGCCCCCCGGATCGTCCGGCCGTCGACCAGATCCAGCCAGACCGGTTCGCCGCCCGCGGCGTGGAGGTTGATGACATCGGCCCGCTCGAGGTGGGGCTGCAGGGCGGCCAGACCGAACAACAGGTCGACCGTGGCCTTGCGGACCGCGGCCTCATCGGCGGCGCTCGGCGGGGCCGACCCTGGTTGAGCTGGTCCTTGGCGTGCAGGCGGAGTTGGTCGTTGATGAGGCTGACGGCGAGCTCCTCCTCGTCATGGCGATCGATCCGCTCCCGACCGTCACGCTCTCGCTCGGCTTGGCGTTCCGACAGGCCCCGGGCCACCTTCTCCCTGATCCGGCGAACCAGGCCCTCGTCCACCGAGTCCCACCACTGTTCGAAGGGCTCGGTCCCGAGGGCGGCTGCGTCGCTCGGTGCCGTCATGGCTGACTCGGTGAGGGCGCCGGCCGTTTGGGCGGTAGGGCGGAAGGCGGCCGGGGCAGGTCGTCTCGTGGTACGGCCCGACGGGGATCGACGGGTGCCGGTCCCGGTAGGACTCGTAGGATCTCGCGCGCCAGGATCTCCGCACTGCGCAGGAGCCGGCTCCGCTCGGGGCGCCCGCCCGTGCCGAGCGTCTCCGCTCCCCTTGGATCGTGGTCCAGAACACCGATCACGGGGAAGTCGAACACCTCGGCGATCTCCCGGGGCGGGTAGGGCTGACGACCGACCACCACGATGGCGCACATCGAGGTCTCCAGCTCGAGGGTCTGGAGTCGGTGCTGGAGCCCGACGACGTCCTCGATGCTGGATCGCACCACGAAAATCGCCGCGTCGGCCTCGTGGACGCAGCCCAGGGCCGGGGAGCGGCGGTCGACCCGGCCGCAGTCGGCCAGGACGTCCAGGCCCGGAAGGCTGCCGAGGGTCCGACCGAGGGCGGCGGCCCCGAGAGCGTCGAGCGACGCCGTCACCCGGTCCGGCCCAGGTGGGGCCAGGAGGGCCAAGGTGCCGTTGGCCAGTTGTTGCACCCCGGCGCCGACCAGATCGGAGCTGAGCCCGTGGCTGCCGGCGGCCGCCAGGCTGATGAGCCCGGGGTCGTGGGGAAGCACCTGGCGGCCGGCGATGGTGCCGCCGTCGGGATCCAACTCGGCCACGATGGCCCGGCGAGGGGCCGGCCAGGCTGCGGCCAGGGCCAGGATGGCGGTGGTCAACCCGGGCGATCGGTTGGAGCCGAACGCCACCAACGCCACGTCAGCCCCCTACCAGGACCAGGGCTAGGGTCACCATAAGGTAGTATTCGGCGCATGGTCGTCACTGCACCTCGCCGAGCTGTCATCTACCGCCGGATCTCCCAGGACTCGACCGGCGAGGCGGCCGGCGTGGGCCGCCAGCGTGAGGACTGCATCCGGTACTGCGCGCAGCGCGGGTGGGCGGTCGTCGCCGACATCGAGGACAACGACATCTCCGCCTCCCAGTACGCCAGGAAGAAGCGGCCGGGCTATGCCGAAACGCTTCGCCTCGTGGAGGCGGGCGAGGCGGACAGCGTTGTGGCCTGGCATCTCGACCGCCTGTGGCGACGGCCGTCCGAGCTGGAGCACCTGATCGAGCTGGTCGAGAAGAAAGACATCACGGTCGCCACGTTGAACGGGGACATCGACCTCAACAACGGCGACGGCCGGTTCCTGGCCCGCATCCTGGTCTCCGTCGCCGCGAAGTCGTCCGACGACTCGGCCACCAGGCTGCAGCGGAAGATGCTGGAACGGGCCGAGCACGGCGACCCGCACGGCCCTCGACCATTCGGCTGGAAGGCGGGCGGCATCGAACTCGACCCTGCCGAGGCTGCAATCGCACGAGACATGGTCGAGCGGATGTTGAACGGGGGGTCGATCCATTCTGTAGCGACCGCGCTGAACGCCCGTGGAATCGTCACACCCCGGGGCGGCAAGGAATGGCAGGGGACGACGGTAAAGCGCTACCTCATGAACCCTCGCCTGGCCGGGCTGCGCGTCCACCAGGGCCAGGTGATCGGCAACGCCCGGTGGGAGCCGCTCATAGACGAGGCCACCCATGAGAGGCTGAAGGCCGTGATCGACAGCCGGTCCTACAAGGCGATGAACCCGACACGTCGGCGCCTGCTGACCCGGCTGATCCGGTGCGGACGGTGCGACAGCATGCTCACCTACGGCAACCCTGACGCCCTGCGCTGCGTGAAGAAGCCGGGGTACACCAACTGCGGCGGGCTGACGGTCACCCGCCAGCCGGTCGAGGACATCGTGGTCGAGGCGGTGCTTCTCCGCTTGGACACCACCGCCCTGGCCGAGGCATTGGCAGCCCGAGGGACCGACGTCGAGGATGACACGGCAACGGCAGAGATCGTCGCCCTCGAGGGCAGGGAGGCCGAACTAGCGGCGATGTGGGCGGCGGGGGAGCTCGACCGCCGCGAATGGTCCGCCGCTCGACAGACGATAGAGGGACGCCTCGAGGACCTCCGCCGTAGGGCCAGCCGGCGCACCCACAATCAGGCCCTCGCGCCCTACCTGACCAAGCCGGGAGCGCTCCGGGCCGCATGGCCAAACCTCGAGCTCGACCAGCAACGCCTGATCCTCTCCACAGTGATCGACAGGGTCGTCATCGCCCCAGCTACCAGGCGAGGCCGGATGTTCGACCCCGAGCGGGTCGACGTCGTCTGGAGGGTATGAGCCGCTAACCGAGCGTCGGCCAGCGATCGCCACTAGCCCGAGCTGTTTCGGCGCGTAGAAGCAGGCTCGACCGAGAAACCTGGACGCGATGACCGCGCGGACAGGCCACCACACGCTGCTGGCTGTCCAGGAGCTGAACGAACGATGCGCGTATCGCGTCGCTCACTCCGGGAGCAGAGCGGCGTGTGGCCCGGAGGAGGAGGCGGGCGACGGCGACGTTGCCCGCCGGCATCCTCGATGGCGCAGCTTTGGCGAGGGCCTGGACCGGTGCGTTACGCCAGTCATCTGAGAGCGCAACCCCCGACCAGTGACGCTCGCTCGACGACCGCACGATGACGGTGGGGCCGCCGACCTCTGGTACGTCACCGGCTACAGCCAACGTGGGCGGAGCGACGTCGCCCTGACGCGAACACCGTGCGCAGACGAACGCTACGGGCTCGGGCGGGGCGGGAACTACATCGTTGGCATTTGCCACGAGGACAGACTACAGTGGGGGAGAGAACAGCACGGGCATTGCCCTTATGACGCCACCGAGGCGAGCAACAGCTCGGGTCCGGCGAGTGAGGTGCAGCATGTCCCGATCTCGTTCAGCGGTACTTGACGAGGTGCCCATCCCCGCAGACTGGCGGGAGTCCTCCACCGTGTCAGTCCAGGTCGCTGGGGCCATCCTCGGCATCGCCCGAAACACGTCCTACGCGGCGGCCGCTAGTGGCGACCTCCCGACCATCAGGCTCGCCGGGCGCATCCTCGTCCCCGTCGCCTTGCTGCGGAGGATGCTCGGCGAGGACGCCGCATGAGCCCGGCCGAAGCGCTCGTGGAGCGCACCACCGCGGCCCAGGGCCTGCCGATCACGGTCACCGACCCGGCCACCGTGGCTGTGGTGGCTTCGGTGCTGACCACTGCCCGGAGAAGCGAGAACCCCGGCACCACGCCGGGGTCCATCGCCACAACCTCATCCACGGTCCTCACCGTCACCGCCCCTCAAACCGGGAGGCGATGTGGCTAAGAATACACGCAACCTCGACGTTGCAGAAGAGATCGACGCCCGCGAGACCGTCTCCAAGGTCACGGCCCGGGACAGGGTCAACAAGATCCGCACCCACGTCGAGGACATCAAGACCCTGGTCGTCGCCGCCTACCGAGCAAGGGACTGGGACGTCCTCGGCTACGCCACCTGGGCGGAGTACTGCACCGAGGAGTTCGGCGGCACCATCGCCATCCCCCGCGAGGAACGCGGCGATGTGGTGTTCACGTTGCGCGACGCCGGTCTGTCCACCCGGGCCATCGGGGCGGCCATCGGGGTCAGCAAGGACACCGTGCGGAATGACCTGGCAGGTGGCGAATATTCGCCACCTGCCGAACCGGCACCTGCTGGGGTACCTGCGCCGAGTCC
Source organism: Acidimicrobiales bacterium (assembly GCA_051000755.1). GTDB lineage: Bacteria > Actinomycetota > Acidimicrobiia > Acidimicrobiales > Palsa-688 > JALZAH01. Next base: position 55,149 of record JBPCNZ010000136.1, read on the forward strand.
CATCGGTTGGAACGAAAACGAGATTCGACCTGCCCCTCATCCCGACGATGACGAAGTAGTCGAGGCCGAGATTGTCGGCGAACCCGAGCCCTACCAGCCACCAGCTCAGGCTGTCACCGGAACCGACGGCAAGACCTACAAGGCCAAGACCGACACGCCGGCCGCGCCTCGTCGTCGCCCGTGGGCCGACGCCTACCGCGATGCAATCAGAGCGGTCGAGAAGGCCGCGACGGCCCTCCACAACCTCTCTGTAGACGATCGGGTCACCGACACCGTGATGCACAACAACGTCGGCAACACCAACGACCTGCAGCGTGCCGTCAACTTGTTGACCGGGACCGTCCGGGTGATGCGACCCGAGAGTGACGACCCCGCCCTCGGCTCACACCGGCGGTCAGCCTCCTCTGAGGAGGCGGGCCGATGACCCGCATCGACGCCACGAGCGAGTTTCACGGTCACGTCCTCGAGTACGTGTCCGACATCGACAGGGCCTACTTCAACCACCACCCCGAGGTCAGCAGCTACCAGCGTCCCGCCGAAGAACACGAGTTCTGTGACCCGCGCAGCTACCCGCAGTGCTCCCTGCTGTTCCCAACACCGCCTCGTTTGGAGGGGGCGACGTTACAGCTGATGGTCACCGTCACCGAGCTCAAGCCCGGGGTCCGGGGCCGAAGCCCGTGGTGGACGGTGACCTCATGACGGCCGGGGAGTACGGCGGTCGCCTCACCGCCGACCACGCCGCCAAGCTCGAGTGCTCTGCCATCAGCGCCGAGGTGGCCGAGGAGCGGGGGTACGTGACGGCCGACACGAAGGCACAGCTGGAGAGATTCGGGTTCGGTCTGGCGCAACGCCGGCCGCCTGCCTTGGTCATCCCCCTGCACGGGGTGACCGGTGAGTTGGTGGGTCACCAGATGCGTTCCGACGACCCGAGGATGCGAGACGGCAAGCCGGCCAAGTACGAGACCAAGGCCGGCCAGAAGATGCTCCTCGACGTACCCCCTCGGGTTCACCGGCTCCTGGGGAACCCCGAGGTGCCCCTGTATGTCACCGAGGGTCCGATCAAGGCTGACGCCGCCGCCACGGCTGGTCTGGCGTGTGTCGCTCTGCTCGGAGTCTGGTCGTGGCGGGGCCGCAACGGTGACGACGGTCTGACGGTCCTGGCTGACTGGGAGTACGTGCACCTCCAGGGCCGCCGGGTGGTCCTGGCCTTCGACTCCGACGTGATGCTCAAGACGAGCGTGTACGGCGCCCTGGCGCGCCTCTCGGCGGTCCTGGCGCACCGTGGGGCGGAGGTCGCCTACGTGTACCTCCCGGGTGGGGAGCACAACGCCAAGGTTGGGCTCGATGACTGGTTCGCCGCCGGCCACGGTGTCGACGACCTGGCACAGATCACCACCACCGAGTTGCGTCGGCCCGCCACGATCCCAGCCGAAGCGGAGCCGGCCGACACCTTCGACGATGTGGAGGATGAGTCCGGCGCCGAGCTGGCCGACGACGTGGCAGCGTTCCTGAACCGGTTCGTGGTCTTCGCCAACACCCACCAGGTCGCCGCCGTGGCCGCATGGGTGCTGCACACCCACGCCCTGGCCGCATTCGACCAAACCCCCAGGCTCGTGATCCGGTCCCCGGAGAAACAGTGCGGCAAGAGTCGACTTGTCGAGCTGATGGCCTGGATGTGCAAGGACGGACGCATGACCATATCGGTGTCGGCGCCCTACCTGTTCCGCCTGATCGACCGCTGCCAACCCACCATGTTGGTCGACGAGGTGGACACCATCTTCGGGAACCGTGCGAAGAACGACTCCCATGAGGACCTCCGGGGAATCATCAACTCGGGGTTCCGTCGTGGGGCCACCGTGGGGCGCATCGTCGAGGTGGCCGGCGAGATGGTCCCGACCGACTTCGCCACCTTCTCCCCGGTGGCCCTGGCCGGGATCGGAAGTGGCCTACCTGACACGGTGACAGACCGGTCGGTGATCGTCGCCCTCCGCCGCCGCGGCAAAGGAGAGAAGGTCGAGCAACTCCGGCAGTCCCGGGTGCGGCCCGAGGCCGAGGACCTGGGCCGGCGATGTGCAGCCTGGGCACACCGAAACGTCGCCCCGTTGACGGAGATCGACCCGGTGATGCCCAACGGCATCGAGGACCGCCCCGCCGACACGTGGGCGCCGCTGCTGGCCATAGCCGACGCATCGGGCGGCCAGTGGCCCGAACGTCTCCGTACTGCGTGCGTGGTGCTGAACAAAGCCCGAGCGAAAGACGATCCCAGCAGCGGCGTGCGACTCCTCACCGACCTCAAGTTGATCCTGGGCGGGGTGGATCACATGTTCAGCGCCAACATCGTCGATCGGCTCACCGCCCTCCCCGAATCGCCGTGGGCCGAGTGGCACAACGGGAAGGGTTTCACCACCCAAGATCTAGGCCGCAAGCTCAAGGACTACGGGATCACTTCGCACAACGTCCGAGCCGGGGCCGGTCAGGCGAAGGGGTACACCACGGCGGACCTCGCCGACGCCTTCGAGCGGTATCTGGGCGAGGAAACCGACGACGACGACGATGGGACGGCAACTTCAGCCGTCCCCGTCCCGGCCGCCGTCCCAGCAGATGGCCCTCTGACCAGCCGAAACGCAGCGTGGGACGGCGGGACGGCTAAGGCGGGCGTGGGCGCACCCCCTACTGATGTGTTCCCCGTTGATGGTCCTCGACGGCGTCGGGAGGCAGTGTGACCATGCAGACACCATCAGTGGGGGGTACACCATCCCCGGCTCAGCCGTCCCGCCGTCCCACCCACCACTACCACTACCACCACCACTACTCTGACCTGCTGTTATATAGGCCGTCAGGCCCTAAAGCGCTGGGACGGCGACCGGGACGGCGGGATGTTTTGCGCCGTCCCGCCGTCCCAGAGTGCCGATGCCGTCCCAGCGCCGAGGTCACGACATGAGCCCCGCCGAGGTGCTGGCGGTGTTGGCCAGGCTCCACGTGGTCGTGGACGAGGTCGACGGCCGGCCGATCATCGACGGCGTCATGACCGGCGACGTCGTCACCGCCGCACGGTCCCACCGTTGGCTCTTCACATGGGGGCTCGAAGGAGCCCGCGGTTTCCGTGACCCGACCACCGGACGGCGGGTCACCCACGCCTGGCACATCTGCGACGTCTGCGACTCGGTGCAGCTCCTCGACCCGCAACGCAAACAGACCCGGCGGTGCTCGCTCACAGTCGGATGCACCGGCCGGATGCTCCCGGCGGCCGCCCCCAGGTTCCAACCGGCCGTCATGGCCCGGATCGTCGCTTCGTGAACGCCCCTACCGCCAACACCTCATGGCCGGACCGCCTTGCCCTGGCCCGGCACATCCTGGCCGGGCCAGGCCCGAGTCTCCCGGATCACGTCATCGACCAGCTCGGGGCCGCCTCCGCCCAGGTGGCCGCCGGCATCGCCCGCGCCGGCCGCGTCATGCCGGCGCTACAACCGTTGTCGGGGTGGAGCGCCAGGCCCTCCACGACGACGAGCGCCGACCAGCTCGCCCACCTCCTGGCCGGCCTGCTCGGCTGCCGCCCCTGCCACCACCTCCGGCGGGAGGGACCTCAGCCGGTCGTCGCCGCTCTCCCGCTGCGCCAACTCGACTGCCACCGATGCAGCGGCACCTTCCGCAACCCGCCGCCAGGCGACGCCGACCGTTGCGACCTGTGCGGCCGGCGCAACGTCGTGGTGTTCACCCCCGTCGTCGCCGGCTACGGCCCAGCCACCGTGATCGGCGACCTGTGCGACGGCTGCGCCGCCGCCGTCCTTCACACCGAGCCCGCATCGTGAGCATCTACGATCCCGCCCGCTACCTCGCCGGCGGCTCCCCTCGGGTGTCGTGCTGATGGCGCTTGGAGCGGCGATCGAGGGGCGGATCCTGGTGCTCAACCGGGAGATCGCCGCCGTTCTGGCCGAAGCGATCGAACTCCTCCAGGACAGCGACCGCAGACAGTCCAGGAAGAGGCCGCGTCTGGTCGCCGAGACGATGATGGCCGTCCGATGGTGGGCGCGCGAGGACGCCGCCAACCGGCTCGGCGCCAACCCGCAGCCACCGCCGACGGAAACCCGACGGAAACCGACGGAAACATTCGACCGCGTCGACGGAAACGGGGAGATGCTCGATGCCATGACATCCACAGATGTCGCCGCCCTAATCGACGTCGGCCGTGCCCGGGTCTGCCAGCTCGCCCGCACCGGAGCACTCCCCGGCGCCCACACCGGTCGCACATGGACGTTCAGGCGCGACGCCGTTACCGCTTACCTGGCCGGACAGGACCCGTCGTGATACCGCTCCTCGTCACCCGGGAAGAGGCCGCATCGGCACTCCATGTCGAGCCCACCGCGGTCGACCGGCTCGTCGTCGACGGACGCCTCCCACAGATCCGGCTGTTTCCCGACGACGGCCCCATGTTCACCCCCGAATCGCTCGTCCGGCTCATCGACGCCGCCGCGCTGACCGGGCAGTGACCTTTGCCAGCCCAGACCCAAGACGTGTCCACCGCACCAACCCCGCCCACCGATCCAAGGAGCAACCCATGAGCCTCGAAGACAACACCAGCCCGACCGGCCGAGCACTGCAAGCCGTATCAGCCGCCGGGATCGACCTCCCCGAAGAGGCGACGACCGCCATGGCCGTCACCACGACGATCCGCAACGCGCAGAACGAAGAGCTACCCGACCCGCCGGCTCGGCCAGGATGGCTGGTCGACTGCGCCGTCGCCGTCGCTGACTACGCCGAAGCCCTCCACGCCCACGCCACCGAGACCTCGATGGTGAACACCCGCCGGCAGGCCGCCGCCGCTCTGCAGCCCGTCGCCGACGCCCAGCTGGCCGGCGCCGTATCAGCGGCCGCCCCCGGTTTGATCGCCGCCACGGTCGACGCCTTCAACGCCAAGTGGGCGATGTTCACCGACAACCCCGACCTCGCTCGAGCGTGGCAAGTCAACCGGCTCTACACTGCCCGTCTCGCCCTCGGCGCCCTCGCCGGCGAAGCCCACAACCCCCTGAACATGGCAGCGATCGTGTTCGCCATCGAGTCCCCCCAGCCGGGGCAGGGACGGCCCATCATCGACGTCCTGCACCACTGGGCCACTGTCAACCAGGGCCCGAGCCAACGTTGGCAGGACAGCCTGCCAGCGCTCCGGGTCGCCATGGTCGACCCGGCCGGCGTGGCCCCCAGGCTGGCAGCGTTGCAGGCATGGACTGCTACCGCACCGCTCGCCCGGCCCTCGGCCAGGGCGGGCGCTCGGTACGACAGGCCCCTGCCTCTCGGCGCTGAGCCGGAAGCCGCCAGCGCCTGATGGCCGCCCCTGCCGAACTGTTCGGTCAGTTGCTCACCGCCCGCCTCGCCGGCCGACCGCTAGCGGCGGTACTCGACGTGCCGGCCACGCCGCCCACGCCCCGGCTACCTGCACCCAACGTGGCGCAAGGTTCGTCCGGGCGGGCAGCCCCGCCACAGCCCAGCCCGCTCGACGTGCTCGCCGACCTGCTCGCTGGGCTCGGCCCAGCGCTCGATGACGGTGGCTGGAAGCAGCTCCCGTGATCGCTGCCGCCGGGTCCGAGCGTCAACGCGCACGAGTGCTACGCCAATGGTGGCTGCCCGTGGCGATGGCTGGCGAGGGCGTACACCTCCTGCGCCGCACCAACCAGCGCTCGGCCCGGCCGGCGGTGAAGTGACGGCATGGCCTGGACGACAAGTGACGGCATGACCTGGGCCACGACCAAGAGCGGCATGCCCGGTGACTGGCGACGCCGGCGCGCCGCGACCCTTGCTGAGCATGACGGACGCTGCCACCTGTGCGGCCATGCCGGGGCCGAGCAGGTCGACCACGTCGTGCCTCGCAGCCAAGGCGGAACCGACGACGTCGGCAACCTGGCACCCGCCCATGCCCAGCCGTGCCCGACCTGCGGGCGCCGCTGCCACCAGGCCAAGACACAGACCGAGGCGGCGGCAGGGCGCACCCCACGTCGGCGCCGAGCCGAGCGGCACCCGGGGCTGGTCCGATGATCCGTCCACGATCGACCCGCCCCGGCCTCATCCGACACCGGGACTGCCACCCCCCCGTCGACCCCCCCTGGCCCCAGTACGCGCACCGACCGATCTAGCCGGGCGTTGTCCGTCCGCAGCGCCCCAGCTTTTTGCCGGGAGCCCCGGTGACCGCTAGGAAGCCGGCCCCGGCGCCTGCTGGGCTTGGCGCGGGTGGTCGGACGCTGTGGCGGGCGGTGCTTCGGACTGGCCCACTGCGCGGCGACCGCCTCCGTCTGCTCGAGGACGCGTGCCGAGAGGCGGACCTGATCGACGAGCTGGTCGCTGAGCTGAAGGGCGCCCCGAAGATCGTGTTGGGGTCTCAGCGTCAGCAGGTGGCGAACCCGCTCATCTCGGAGGTACGCCAGCATCGGGCGGTGCTGTCCGGTTTGCTGCGAGCCCTCGACCTGCCTGAGTCTGATCTGGCGGCCGGCGAGGCGCAGCAGGCCAGGGAGGCCGCTACCGCCCTCGCTCGGGCCCGTTGGTCAAGGAAGGCGTCGTGAGGACCGCAGCGGCCATCCTGGCCGGTCTGGAGTGGGACGAGGACGGTCTCCCGTCGGGCTGGCCGTCCGATCAGGGCGTGGCGACTGCCGGGCTCGAGGTGTTGACGTGGTCGGAGACGACGTTGGTGCAGCCGGATGGTGATGGTGCGGGCGAGCCGTGGCGGTGGCGTCAGTCGCAGGCCCGATTCGTGGCTTGGTGGTATGCGATGGATGACGCCGGCGGGTACCTGTGGCGCCGTGGTCAGATTGTGCTGATGAAGGGCGCCGGCAAGACGCCCCTGGCCGCCGCCTTGGCGTGCGTGGAGCTGGCCGGCCCGGTTCGGTTCGCCGGCTGGGGCGACGATGGCGAGCCCATCATGCGGCCGCACCCGTCGCCCGACGTGAAGCTGAGTGCCTTGTCGATGGACCAGGCAACGGACGCGAGTTTGGTTTTGGCGGTTGCCATGCTTGGCAACGAGAGCGCCCTGGCCGAGATCCCGGGCCTCGACGCCGGTCTGACGAGGGTCCGCACCCGCAACGGCAAGCTGTCGTCTTCGACGGCCCGCGCACCGTCGAAGGAAGGCCTGCGCCCGACGAGCGTGATTATCGACGAAAGCCATTTGTGGGTGGCGTCGAATGGTGGCCATCGCCTGGCCGAGACCCTCCGCCGAGGGCTGGCCAAGACGGGCGGGCGGAGCCTGGAAACGTCGAACATGTGGGCATCAGGTCAGCGTTCCGTGGCCGAGGAGACGGCCGAATACGCCGCCGCCGTGCGGGCCGGAGAGCACAGGGGCGATGGAGTGCTCACCTGGTGCCCTGTGGGCCACTGTGACGACATCTCCGACCCCGAGCAGCTCCGGGCCGCCCTGGCCGAGCTGTACGCCGACTCTCCGTGGATCGACATAGAGCGCCTGGCCGCCGAAGTCATCGACCGGGGCACGCATCCAGCCGACGCCCGCAGGTACTACCTCAACCAACCGGCCAGCGCCGACGACGCTTGGATCGCGGCCACCGACTGGGCGGCTTGCCTGGACCGTTCCCGGCCGTTGGCCGACGGCGACACGATAACGCTCGGCTTCGACGGCTCTCGGGGTCGAGCACGAGGCAACGCCGACGCCACCGCCCTGGTCGGCGTGCGGGTCGGGGACGGGCACGTCGAGCTGCTCGGATGCTGGCAGGCACGCGAGGACGAGAAAGATTGGGAGGTGCCGGATGCCTTGGTCGACGCCGCCGTGCGCGACGCCTTCGAGCGATTCAACGTCGTGGGTTTCTACGCCGACCCGGCCGGGTGGCAGAGCCAGCTGGGAGCCTGGGAGGTCGCCTTCGCCCGGCGCCTCAAGGTCAAAGCCAGCCAGAACCACCCGACACATTTTTGGACCTCGTTGACCAATCGCATGGTGCAGACCCTCGCCGCCTTCGAGGAAGCCGTCACCAACGGCGATATGACCCACGACGGCTCCTTCCGCCTTACCCAGCACGTCCTCAACGCCCGGAGATGCCCGTCCCCTCGAGCGGGGCTCCAGATATCGAAGGACTACCCCGACAGCCCCAACAAGATCGACTGCGCCGTAGCGGCGGCGCTGGCCTGGCGGGCACGGCTGGATTCGATCCCCGTAGTCGCCCCTCGTGGCCGTGGCCGGGGCCGGGTCATCGTGCTCTCATGAAGGCCCTGAGTCCATGGGAACTGGCCGGATGGCACGCCGACCGGCCTTGCCCGGAGTGGTGCGGGAGCACCGACCACCACCTCGGCGAGCGTCTGGACCGCCGCACCGACCATTTCTGGCACAAGGGGTCTCCCCAATCGGTGCCGACCGAGGACGAGACCCCGAACCTCGAGCCGATCACCGCCGAGGTGTACCTCTCCCAGCATGTCGTGGTCGATGAGCGCGGGTACAACACCCGCCTAGCGGAGGTTTGCGTCGACTTCGCCGGCACGTTCACCCCCGAGAACGCCCGCCGCCTCGCCGCCATCCTCGTTGAACTCGCGAGCGCGGCGGAAGCCGCTGGCAGCGGCGAAGTGCGGGACCTCTTTTAGCTCCCGGTCGCTCTGGTAGAAGTCTCTGGCACTGGGGAGGGTTAGACCTTCGGGTCCAACCCATCGGCGGGCCGTGTGGGTCGATACGCTCACCCCCCAAAAGGCGAGCAGGGGGGTAGCGATGGGGTTTCTCACGAGGTTGTTGATCCCGCGCAAGGTGCGCCGTGTCGCTCATCCCGGCCGGGCCGTGAAGTGGGCGGTGACACCGAGGGCGGTCAAGCGGGTTCGTCGGGCCGCGCACCCGGTGAGCAATGGCACCTACAGCTTCGAACGTTCGCTGAACACGAAGCGGCGACGGACGACCAGCTCGCGGGTCTACCGGCACGGCTCGTGCCCGGTGAAACACCGCAGCGCCCAGGCCGCCAGCAACTGCCGGCATCGCTGACGGGGTCGGCCGGCGAATCGAGCGTGTGACGCCCCCGTCTCGACTAGAAACGGTCGACGTCATGGTCGGGTGTTGAGACGCCCCTGCCCCAGGGATGTCTCCGCCCGCCGTGGCCCTCTAGCGCCCCGAACACATTTCGGTACAGTCCAGGTTTGATGGCCCTGTTCGACGACCCAATCGAGCCGCACTCGGTGGAGTCGTTGCGCCGGTCGATTGTCATGCTCAGGCCTGGCCAGGCGGCCACGATCGACCGGGAGCGGGCCATGGCGTTGCTCGCCGAGCTGCAACGCCTCCAGCACGAGCACCGCCAGGTCATCGCCCAGCTACGAGGGCTGCTCGGTCACCTCGAGTCGCCGGGCTGAGCCGGCGCCGCCTCCCCACCGACGACGAAGCGGGTGTTGGCGTTGGCGACGACCCACTCTTCGAGCGCTTTGCGGGACACGAGGACCCGGCGTCCGATGCGGAGGCTGGGAAGGTCACCGTTGGCGATGAGGGTGCTCACAGCGTTACGCCCGACCTTGAGGGCTTTGGCGGCCTCGGGGAGGGTGTACGTCAGATCCTCAACCGGACGAGGCATCTCAGGCCGTCTCAGCTTTGAAGTGGTCGTTCATCTCGCCTCTCTAGCGGATCTGGGATCTGGGCGCACCCGCCGGCCTACCCGTCACGTAAGGCCGGCAGCTTGCTGCACCCACTCAGTCGAGTGACCACCAGGCCTGGCCCCACACCTCGGCGGGGTGGAATCCGAGCGCCACCGCCCACCGGTCCGCGTGAACCCAAGTCAGGCCGTCTCTGCGGGCCCGGTGCAGCTGGCCGGCGTTGACGTGCATGGTGCGGGCCAGACGGAGGATCGGGTCGCTGTGGGCCAGGGCGAACAGCGGCTCGATCGGGAAGCGTGTCAGGCGACCCTCCTGGCAGACCGCCCCGGTCGCCTCGAGCTGCTCGCGGTGCCGTTCAGACCACGACCGACGCTGCGCTGACCTGGCCCGAGCCTCGTGCCACAGACGGGACCTCTCGGCCCTCTCGGCCTCCTTCCGCTCCGCTTCGGCCCTCTGCGCCTCCTGGGAGGCCTGACGTTCCCGGCGGAACCGTTCGACCTCTGCGAGATCGAACCGCAACAGCGCCGGGCGACCCCCGGCGTTTGGGACCCGCTCTGCGGTCATCTCGCCGTTCCTCACCCAGCCGACGACCGTCTTCACCGACACGCCGTACCTCGTGGCCACCTCGCCGGTGGACAGGATCGGCCCCGCGGGCGCTGTCTCTCGCTCGAGGACGCTCACCTGGCCACCATCCACAGTCGACCGGCGATCTCCTCGAGGTCGTCGACCTGCCAGCCGCCGGCGAGCCGGGCCAACGACGCGGCGGTCACTAACAGGGCGGCGAGGCTGCCACCCTGCCCACGACCAGATCCGCCCGGACGTCGTCGGCCAAGTGGAGAACCTGGGCGACGACGACGGCCGCCGTTTCGTAGTCCATCGGTGACGCGTCCGTGCGCGTCTGTACAGTGCTGCCTGGCATAAGGGTCTCTCTCCTTGTGTCCGGGCCCGGGGGTGCTGATACGCCGCCCGGGCCACTCAGTGTTGACGACCTCTAACTAACCACAGATGTAGAAGGTCGTCAACACTGAGTGGCATACTGGGGCTCTATGACGCCATCTGTGAACACGGAGGACTTGCTGGATGCCGGCGAGGTGGCGCACTTGCTCGGCCTCTCCAGCCGGACCGCTGTCAGCGTCTACCGGAGTCGATATCCGGACTTCCCGGTACCGATCGTCGACAAGGGGTACGCCAAGCTTTGGAAGCGGAAGGACATTCAGGCGTGGGCCCGGGAGACAGGGAGGCTCAAGTGAATCGCCCTACGGTTTGCCGACTGCCTGCACCGTCCAGTCGCACTCGCTGTTGATGCTGAGAAGCAGGGAGCCGCCCTCCGGCTCGTACGTCGAGTCCGAGCCGCTCGCAGCGAGCGTGTTCGGTCCTGAGTCGGTGAAGTTCACGGACCCGTCACCGTTTTCCAACGTCCACGGAGAAGTTCCCCGGCGACCCGAACGACGCACAGTTGAACGTGTACCTGAGCGTCCAAGGTCCCGCCACAGTGAACGGTGGCAGGGTCTGGATGCCATTGCCCGTCTTCGACTGGAGCACCTGGTTTGGAGCCGCCGTCGTGGGCGGAGCTGTCACCGGTGCGGCCGTCGTGGTCGTGGTCGGCTTAGCCTTTGTCGTGGGCACCACGACTGCGGCTGTGCTCGTCGTCGTTGACGCAGCGGTTGTCGTTGTTGCCGGGGCCGCGGTCGAGATGTTCTTCTTTTTGTTGCCAGCGCCTGTGGCCGCTCCGATGATCCCGATTACCAGGAACGCGGCCACCGCCCACGAGATGATCTGCACGGCGATCGGGGTGCTCCTGAACCGACGCCACGGCGTGTTCTTCTTCGGCGGGCCCCCGGGCGGAGGCGCACCCCATTGCGGAGGCCCACCCTGAGACGGAGGCCCTCCTGGCGGCTGTCCACCCCACCCTTGGGGCGGCTGGGCGCCGCCAGGCGGCCCGCCCCATCCCGGCGGTGTTTGCTGTCCCCCGGGTGGAGGAGCCCCCCATCCGGGTGGCGGCTGCCAGCCTCCCTGGCCGCCACTCACCGCTGCTCCGCCAATACGGTCTTACCCGTCATGACTACTCCCGTCGCCGCTCGGCAGTAAACGCTAGTCACGCCGGGTATGTCGCCGCTGATTTTGACGCGAATTTGCCCGCCCTTGTGGCGCGTGGCAATTCCGTCCGAGCGGCCGACGCCTTTCGGATTAGCGCCCTCGTCCGCCCTCAGCGATGATGCCACGAGGGTGCGACACGGCGGCTAGGCAACCCTCCGGTTGCCCCATAGCGGTACCCTCAACCCGATGCCCGACCTGGTCAGCGCCTCGTCCGTTACCGGCGACGAATGGTCGGACATCGGCGAACTGTTCGACCTGGTCCGGCGTCGGCCGGCGTTCCACGCCGACGCCGCCTGCCGGGAAGCACCCCCCGAGGTCTCATGGTTCATCGAGCGCGGCGGGGACCCCGGACCGGCCAAGGCGATCTGCGCCCGGTGCCTGGTGGTCGCCGACTGCCGGGCATGGGCGCTCGACCAGGGATCCGAGCTGGAGGGGATCTGGGCGGGGATGAGCAAGCGGGACCGGATGGCAGAGCGTCGACTGGCCGCCTAAGGAAATAGGTGGTTTATACGACCAACACCAGGCTGATGTCGCCCTGGGCGTTTGCCTCGGCCACCACCGGCGCGCTGGCGGCCGGCACCTCGACGGAGACCAAGGTCGTCTGGCCGTCGGGGCCGGGGCCGACAGAGTAGACAGCCGCGCTGCTGGCCAGCACGCCGAGGGCCCCGTTGGCTGTCGACGAAGCCGATCCGGTCGGGGTGTCGAGGACGGTGACGTTGTCCTGGGGGGCGATGTTGGCGGGCAGGAATCCCGGTTTGAGGGCCAAGCCGACGATCGTGGTCCCTTTCCCTACCCGCGGCCCGGTCGCCATCTCGCTGCTCACGAGGAGGGCGCCCGGAACCAGGTTGTCGGCGGCTATCCGACCGATGATCGTCGACACCTGGGAGGCGCGGATGCCCCGGACGGTGCTGTCGGCCGCGACCCCCGCGGCGCGCAGGTCACCGGCCTGGATGGGCGTGCCGGCCGCGATCGGCTTCACGATGACCAGGACCTGGGTCCGGTGCCCGCTGGAGGACGCGAGGGTGGCCACGACCAGAGAGCACACGATGACCAGGAGGACCCCGAGGATGGCCCCCGACAGATTGCGGGACCGGCGCAGGGTCGGCGCCGGACCGGAGAAACCGGGCACGGTGAACCCGGCCTGGTCGGCTGGCCTCCGAGTCTTGGTGGGTCCCACCGACGCCTCCTCCGCTCCTTCCTTTCTAGACCTTGCCTCGCCGATCGGCCAGAGGAAATGTCCGTCTTGTCGGTCTTGGGCACGGAGGCCCAGGTCAACGGCCGTTGAGCAGGAACCGAGCAAGGACTTTGCAAGGACCCAGGCCAGGGGGGACCGCATGGTGGTCCACCTCGACCTCTTGCGAAGGGATGCCAGCGATGCCCCAGACCGCCCATGCCACCGTTTTCCCATCCGCCCCCGCGACGAGCGACGCCGATCTGGTCAGGGCCGCTCAGCGTGGCGACGGGGACGCGCTCACGGTGCTGTTCCGCCGGCACCACGGGGTGGCGGTCGGCGTCGCCTCCCGCTTGCTGGGCTGCCGGGTGGATGCCGATGACGCAGTGGCAGAGGCCTTCGCCAGCGTCCTCGAGCATCTCCCGGCCCTTCGCCAGCCAGACTCGTTCCGGGCGTTCCTACTGGCCTGCGTCCGCAACGCGGCCCACGACCGCCACCGAGTCTCGTGCGTCGACGCTTCCGCCATGGCCGCTTCCGCCATCGACGACCGTGACAACTCCGTCCGTCCGGTCGAGTCTGCCGTCGAGGCCGCAGACGATGCCGCCCGCCTCGTCGAGGCCCTGGAGGAGCTCCCGTCCCGGCAGCGATACGTGATCCGCCGCTTCTACTGGGACGAGGCGCCGGTGGCGAGGATCGCCGACGAGCTGGACCTGAGCGTCAACGCCACCACCCAGCTGCTGTTCCGGGCCCGGGCCGGTCTTGCTGCCCGGGCGGCCGGTACGTGCCGGAGGACGCCGGGGCGGTGATCCGCCGTCGCCCTCCTACCTCGGCCCAGCGGTGGCGGCAGGCCCTCGGCGTCCTGATCGCTATGGCGGTGATCATGGTGGCGGTCCGGGGCCTGGGTCCGCTCGGCGCCGGCGGCGCCGACAGCACCGGAAAGGGACACGGGCGGGGGCCCGCCCCCGTGATCAGTCGCGCCCCCGGACCTCCCGCCCCCGGACCTCGCGCCCGCCGATCACCGCCCCAGCCGGCCATCACCAGGGTCTTCCGCGCCACCGGCGGCCCCGTCACGGCCGTCGTGACGGAGAGGGGGGCGCCGGTCTGCGAGGTCGATCTGTTGGGTCCCACCGGGGCGGTCCTGGCGCAGGGCTGGGCCGGGGAGCAGCCGGTCACCCTCCATGTCGTTGCCGTGGCCAACGCACCCGTCTCTCTGGTGCTTCGCCCGAGCGGGGGCACGACCCTGGCGTGGCAGGCGGACCTGACCGGGGCCGGCAGTGGGTGAGCGGCGAGGGCCTGCGGACCGTCGGGCCCGCCTGAGTGCTTCGGGTGAACCGTTTGCACCGGTCTTGGCAGGTCCATGAACCGAAAGTGCTGTCTTCTGGCGGCACGTTCGGTGCACAGCCCTGGAAAAACCGGTACAAGTGGTTCACGCCAGGCCCCGGCCGCCGGTCCCGGGGGCCCCGTCCGTCCCTCAGGTTCGTACCATGGGGCCATGGTCACCTCCGCACCGCACCAGCAGGTCGCCGACCCGGGCGCCCACCGGACGCCGCCGCCACCAGCGGGGCAGGCGGGGGAGGCGGGGGACGTGGCGGACGTGGCGGCCGCCGTGACCGCCCTGGCCGCCCGCCTGACCGAACGGCTGGGCGCCGGCCCGGTGATCACCGACCGCCAGCGCCTGCGGACCTACGAGTGCGACGGGCTGAGCCACCTACGGGTCATCCCCGCCATCGTCGTGCTGGCCACCGACGCCGCCGCCGTGGCCACCACGGTGTCGGAGTGCGCCCGGGTCCACGTGCCGTTCGTGGCCCGGGGGTCGGGCACGGGGCTGTCGGGCGGGGCCCTTCCCCACGCCGACGGGGTGCTGATCGTGCTGTCCCAACTGCGGGCCGTGGTGGAGATCGATCCGCTCAGCCAGCGGGCCGTCCTCGACCCGGGGGTCATCAACCTCGACATCTCCAAGGCCGCGGCCTCCTCGGGATACCAGTTCGCTCCCGATCCCTCCAGCCAGCAGGTGTGCTCCATCGGCGGCAACGTGGCCGAGAACTCCGGCGGGGCCCACTGCTTGAAGTACGGGTTCACCACCAACCATGTCACCGGGCTCGACATCGTCACCTCCGACGGGGAGCGAGTCTCCATCGGCGGGGGCAAGACCCTCGATGCGCCCGGCTACGACCTGCTCGGGGCGTTCGTCGGCTCGGAGGGCACCCTCGGGGTGGTCACCCGGGTGACCGTCCGGCTCATCCCGATCCCCGATGCCGTCCACACCGTCCTCGTCGAATTCGACAGCACCGATGACGCGGGGGCGGCCACCTCGGCCATCATCGGCGCCGGCATCATCCCCGCCGCCATCGAGATGATGGACGCTCTCGCCATCGAGGCGGCCGAGGCTGCGGTCGGCTGCGGCTATCCCCCCGGGGCGGGGGCGGTGCTGGTGATCGAGCTCGACGGTCCGGCGGCCGAGGTCGACACCGAGGCGGCGGCGGTGGACGCCCTGTGCCGCCAGCACGGGGCCGGGGAGATCCGGGTGGCGGGGAATGCCGCCGAGCGGGCCCTGATCTGGCGGGGCCGCAAGTCGGCCTTCGCCGCCGTGGGTCGGATCAGTCCCGACTACATCGTCCAGGACGGGGTCATCCCCCGAACGGCCCTCTCGGAGGTGCTGGGCGAGATCGCCGCCCTGGCCGAGCGCAGCGGCATTCGCTGTGCCAACGTGTTCCACGCCGGCGACGGCAACCTGCACCCTCTGGTCCTCTTCGACGACCGGGTGGCGGGGGAGGGGGACGCAGCCGAGAAGCTGTCGGGGGCCATCCTGGACATCTGCATCGACCATGGCGGGTCCATCACCGGCGAGCACGGGGTGGGCGTCGACAAGGCCCAGCACATGCCCCGGATGTTCAACGAGGACGACCTGGCCACCATGCAGCTCCTGCAGGGTGCCTTCGATCCCGAGAACCTGTGCAACCCGGGGAAGATCTTCCCGACGCCGCGGCTGTGCGGCGAGGTCCCGGGCCGCAACCGGGGCGCCCACCCCCTGACCGAGGCCGGCCTTGCTGACCTCTTCTGAGATGGATGGGTGCCCGGGGGGTGCCTCCGATCGCATCGACGGGGTGGAGGTCGGGACCGTGGTCACCGTCGCCGACGCCGGGGAGGTGGCGGCGGTGCTGGCTGCCGCCGGGGACGCCCGGGCCACGGTCGTGGTCCGGGGGGCGGGGACCAAACTGGATTGGGGGGCACCGCCGCGGCGGGCCGACATCGTGCTCGATGTCTCGGGTTTGGGGAATGTCCTCGAGCACGCGGCCGGAGATCTGGTGTGCCGGGTCCAGCCCGGGGTGCGGTTGGCCGACCTGCAGGCCACCCTGGCCCCGGCCCGTCAACGCCTCGCCGTCGACGAGGTGGTGCCGGGCTCCACCGTCGGCGGGATCATCGCCACCGGGCTGGCCGGACCCTTGCGCCTGGCTCACGGTTCGGTGCGCGACCTGATCCTCGGTGTGACCGTCGCTCTTGCCGGCGGGTTGTCGGCCACCAGCGGGGGGCGGGTCGTGAAGAATGTGGCCGGCTATGACCTGGGCAAGCTCTACACCGGCTCCTACGGCACGCTCGGCGTTGTCACCGAGGCCTTCCTGCGCCTCCATCCGCTGCCCGAGCGGTCCGCCTGGCTCACCGTCATCACGCCCGATGCCGGGGCCGTCGGTCGGGCCGTGACCGACCTCAGTGCCGCCCGGATCACCCCTGCGGGCGTCGAGGTCCATGACGACGGCACCGGCCCCCCCCGTGTCGTCGCCCTTCTCGAGGGCACCGACGGCGGCGTCGACGGTCGCCTGGCTGCGGCCTGGGAGGTCCTCGGCACCGACATCGCCGTGGCCGCCGAGGCACCAGGCTGGTGGGCACGGATGCCCGCCCTGGGGGCGGGCGAGAGCCTGATCAAGGCCACCACCACGGTTGCCGAGGTCGGTCACCTGGTGACGGTGCTGCGGCGGATGGCCGTCGACGCCGGGATCGTTCTGGAGGTCAACGGGTCCGCAGGCACCGGAGTCATCTACGCCGGCGTCGGGGCCGGGGCGCCGCCCGCCGCCGTGGCCCGCCTCCTCGAGGCCGCCCGCCGTTCGTGCGCCGCCGTGGGGGGCGCGGCTGTGCTCCTCCGGGCCCCGGCCGAGGTGCGCGACGGCATCGACGCATGGGGCCCCGTCCCGGCCCTGGCCCTCATGCGCCGGGTCAAGGACAGCTTCGACCCCGGTCATGTTCTGGCTCCGGGCCGGTTTGTCGGCGGAATCTGATGGGAGGAGTGTCTGATGGGAGGAGTGTCTGATGGGAGGCAGCATCTGATGAGCGTGGGAGCATTCGACGACCACCGACCGCCGGACGCCAGTGTGATCAGCGACTGCGTGCACTGCGGGTTCTGCCTGCCGACCTGTCCCACCTACGCCCTGTGGGGCGAGGAGATGGACTCGCCCCGCGGTCGCATCCACCTCATGGCCCAGGGTCTCGACGGCGAACCGATGACCGATTCCATGGTCGGCCACCTCGATGCCTGTCTCGGGTGCATGGCCTGCGTCACCGCCTGCCCGTCGGGGGTCCGCTACGACCAGCTCATCACCGCCACCCGGGCCCAGGTCGAACGCCGCCATCACCGGTCGCCCTCGGAACGGGCTCTGCGGGCGGGGATCTTCGCCGTGTTCCCGTACCGTCGCCGCCTCGGTGCCCTGCGCGGACCGCTGCGGGCCTACCAGCGCTCCGGCCTCGAGAAGCTCCTGCGGCGCAGCGGCCTGCTCGAGCGCCTGCCCCAACCGCTGCGCACCATGGCCTCCCTGCTACCGCCGGTCGGACCAGTCACCCAGCTGGCGGCGCACCTCCCGGCGGTGGGGGAGCGTCGGGGCACCGTCGCCCTGCTTACCGGTTGTGTGCAGCAGGCGTTCTTCTCCGGTGTCAACGCGGCAACGGCGCGCGTGCTCGTCGCCGAGGGCTTCGACGTCGTCGTCCCCGCCCGGCAGGGGTGCTGCGGGGCCCTCTCGGAGCACACCGGGAGGGAGGACGAGGCCAAGGAGTTCGCCCGGCGCACCATCGACACCTTCGGTCCCCTCGACGTCGATGCGCTCGTGATCAACTCGGCCGGTTGCGGCACCTCGATCAAGGAATACGCCGACCTCCTCGCCGATGATCCCGCCTACCGGGAGCGAGCGGCGGCTCTGGCGGCCCGGACCTCCGACATCGCCGAGTTTCTGGCCGGTCGCGAACCGGTCGCCACCCGGTACCGCCTCGACGTCAAGATCGCCTACCACGATGCCTGCCACCTGGCCCACGCCCAGGGGATCCGGGCCGAGCCCCGCCGGCTGCTCGGCGCCATCCCCGGCGTGGAGCTGGTGGAGATCGCCGACGCCGAGCTGTGCTGCGGATCAGCTGGCGTCTACAACCTTCTGGCTCCCGACGCCGCCGCCGAGCTCGGTGATCGCAAGGCGGCCACCGTGGCCGCGACGGGCGCCGACCTGCTCGTCGCCGCCAACCCCGGCTGCACCCTGCAGATCGCCGCCGCACTGCGCCGGCGCGGTGTTGAGCTGCCCGTCGCTCACACCGTCGACGTCCTCGATGCCAGCTTGGGAGGCCATTCCCCAACCTCCCTGCTGGGCTGATCGCTCAAGCGTCGGCCAGGATCTTGTAGAGGCTCTGGCGGGCTTGGCGGACGATCTCGACGGCCTTGTCGACCT
Source organism: Acidimicrobiales bacterium (assembly GCA_051000755.1). Lineage (GTDB taxonomy): Bacteria > Actinomycetota > Acidimicrobiia > Acidimicrobiales > Palsa-688 > JALZAH01. The sequence continues at coordinate 73,656 of JBPCNZ010000136.1, forward strand.
CATCGGACCCTCCGGCACTGCCGACCTGCTGGGCAGCGTGGTGGAGCTGGGCCATGGCCTCGCGGAGGGCGAAGCGGCTCTGCGCCGAAGGATCGCTGTCCCACGGTTCGGGGCCGCCGCCGGCCTGATGGGCCTCCGCTTCGGTCCGGCCGCTGTCGGTCAGGGCGAAGACGCGCTTGCCGTCCGCCTCGGTGCTGGTGACCACGCCCTCGTCGGCGAGGAGTTGCAGGGTGGGATACACCGAGCCGGGACTCGGCTTCCACATCCCGCCGCTTCGCTCCTCGAGGCGGCGGATGATCTCGTAGCCGTGGGCGGGCCCGGCCAGCAGGGTGGTGAGCAGGAGGGGGCGGATGTCGCCCCGGCGCATGCGCCGACCTCTACCCCCCGGGCCTCCGGGGCCACCCCAACCGCCTCGACCGCCGAAGCGACCGTCGCCGAAACGGGGATCGCCGAGGGGTACTGCTCCTCTTCCGTGATGATGTTCTCGCATCGTGTGTTCCTCCCTTGTCAGGTCCGTCCGGGGCCGATCTCCGAACACTCCCGACTATAACGCGATATATCGCTAACCGGCGAGATGGGCCGCCATGGCGTCACGTAGGGCGCTGAGCCCGGAGAAGGGGCGCATCATCACCGTCAGCTCGCTGATCAGGCCCTGGCCATCCACGGTGATGATGTCCACGCCGTCGATGCGGCGGTCGCCGACCCGGGCCGAGAAGGCCAGGACATGGCCGTCGTCCTCGGAGCGGTAGGTCTCGCCGTAGGCGAAATCCTCGAGAACCACCGACACGGCGTGAAGGACCGGCATCAGCTGGTCCCGGCCGCGGTAGGGGCGGTGGACGACGGGGCTGTGGAACACCACAGCGGGGGCGAGGAGCTCCTCGACGTCGGCGACCCGGTGGGAGGCCATGGCCGTACGAAACCGGTCCGCGGCGCGGTCCACCCCGCTCACACCGGCTCCCTGAACCGGGCGAAGACCTCGGCATCACCGAAGGTCTGGAGGTCCTCGGGCCGGCGCCGGCCCCACAACAGCAGCACCAGATCCGCGGCCGGGCCCCGCGTCGCGGGGATACCCTCGGCGTGGTGG
>JBPCNZ010000137.1:0-5952 GCA_051000755.1 Acidimicrobiales bacterium
CCCGGGCGCCTGCGGTATCCCCACGACGCCCGGGTGTGGTCGCCAGCGGGCCAGACGGGCCGGAAAATCACACGACTGTTATTTCATGTCATCTCAAACGCGCGCCGGTAGGTGGTCAGGGCACTAGGCGGTAGGGAGACGGGCCGTGTAGATCGAGTAACCGTCGATGGACCGGCTGACCAGGGTGGCCAGACCGGTGGCCGCCATCATCGGGACCATGATCGAAAAGCCGGTGTGGGTGAGCTCGAGGACCAGCACCAGGGCGCACAGGGGCGCCTGCATCCCGGCCCCGATCATGGCGGCCGCCCCGATCATGGCGTAACTACCGACCGTGGCCCCCGGCCAAACGAGGGACCAGGCCATGCCGGCCAGACCACCGAGCACGGCCCCGGTGCTCATCACCGGGGTGAACAACCCCCCGCTGGCACCGCTGCCGATGCACAGGGAGGTCACGATCGGCTTGAGGGCGAAGAGGGCGAAGAGGAGAGCGAAGCCTCCTCCCCCCAGGAACACATCGTGGGCCATGTCCTTGCCGTTGCCGAACAGCTGGGGGTACCGCAGGCCGATGACGGCGAGGATGCCGAAGGCGACGACGGGCGCGGCGACGCCCTTCCATCCGGTCTGGCGGTGGTGGGAGACCCAGCCGATCATGCGGATGAACCCGGCCGCGACCACCCCGATGATCGGCCCGACGACGACGGCCCACACCAGCTGGCTCCCGACGAAGTGGTACGCCGGGATGTCGCTGTAGGTGGCGTGCTGGGGGAGGTACAACCAGGCCACCGCGGTGGCGACGAACGAACAGGCCAGGGCCGGCAGGACCGCCGGAAGGGTGATGCTGCCGTAGAGGATCTCGACGCTGAAGAGGGCGCCGCCCAACGGGACGTTGTAGACACAGGCCAACCCGGCGCCGCCCCCGCAGGCCACCAGCATCCGGCGCTGGGCGGGGGTCAGCTGGGCCAGGCTGGCGAACACGCTGCCCGATGCCGCCCCCAGCAGCTTGGGAGCCGCCTCCCTCCCGAGCGACGCGCCCATGCCGATCACGATCTCGGAGATCACCGACGTGCCCAGGCAGCGGCGGAACGACAAGGAGCCGTCCCCGTTCCACAGGGCGTCGTCGACCTCGGAGCGCTCCCCGGGGGTGTACCGGCGGAGCAGTGACCACGCCACGCCCCCGAACGCCCCGGCGACGATCAGTGACGCAATCCGGCGGAACCACGAGCTGCGCTCGACGGCGGCCTCGAGGGTCCCGTGGTGGTAGTCGAATGCCAGGCGCTGCACGTGGAAGAGGATGGACATCATGGCGATGCCCGCCAGCCCGGCGGCCACCCCGGTGAGGATGACCGCCACCCAGAACGTCGGGGTCAGATCCACGCCATCGTCGCCGGTGACGTTGGGCTGTTCCATGGCCCCGCGCCCCGACGGCATCCGGCGGCGGATGAGCGGCTTGGGCCTCCGCAGGCGTTGGCCGGTGTCGGGCCCGAGGAGCATCGACAGCTGGTCCATCCAGCGCCGGTGGGGGGCCGGCGGACCGGCGGGGCCGCCCGGTTCACCCGGTTCGCCCGGTTCGCTCATGGGCACCCGGAGCGAGACCGCATAGGCCGATGATGGTCAGCGGCGCGTGAGTGCGCAACCCCCGGAAGCTCGATGGACTGCAAAGCTACGCTTAGGACTAGCGTCCGGCTGGTGATCCCCCCGAAGACCCCCGGACTGATGACCTTGGATCTGCTCGTCTCGGTAGCGGAGCTGGGCAGCCTGGGACAGGCGGCCCACCGCCACGGCGTGTCCCAGCCCGCGGTCAGCATGAGGATGACGCAACTGGAGCGCCAGCTGGGGATCGCCCTGCTCGAACGCAGCCCGATGGGCACCCGACTCACCCCTGCGGGAGAAAGCGTGGTCGGGTGGTGCAACCAGGTCCTCGGCGCCACCCAGACGATGATGGCCGCCGTCACCGCCCTGCGGGCCCATGCCGGCGGTCATTTGCGGGTGGCGGCGTCGCTGACCGTGTCCGACCACCTCATGCCCGGCTGGTTGGTGGCCCTGCGCCACGACCTGCCGGACGTGACCGTGGCCCTCGAGGTGACGAACTCCACCAAGGTGATCGACCTTGTCCGCCGCAACGCGGTGGACCTGGGGTTCGTGGAGGGCCCGCTGGGCGACGGGCGGGGCCTCGAGACCCGCAGGGTCGGCGGGGACCGGCTGGTTGTGGTCGTCGCCCCCGGGCACCGGTGGGGCCGCCGCCGACGCCCGCTACGCGGGGCGGAGCTGGCCGCCGCCGAGCTGATCGTGCGGGAGCCCACCTCCGGGACGCGCCAGGTCCTCGAGGACGCCCTGGCCGGGTGGGGTGGGGTCAAGACCCACCTGGAGCTGGGGTCGACGGCTGCCATCCTGGGCGCCGCCCGGCGGGGCGAGGGGCCGGCTGTGCTCAGCTCGCTGGCCGTGGCCGACGACATCGCGGCCCGGCGACTGGTGACGGTGGAGACGGCGGATGTGGAGTTGGGCCGATCGTTCCTGGCCGTCTGGCTGCGCTCGGTCAGCCTGCCCGCACCGGCCCGCCGCCTCCTCGCCCGGGCCGAGTAGGTCCGCCGGCGGCGAGGCGTCACCCCCCCGAGCGGGCCACCAACGCGTCGGCCACGACTCGGACCAGCGATCCCAGCCTCCAGGCGTCGGGCACGACCAGGTCCTTGAAGCCCTCCTCGGCGGCGGCGGCGGCACAGACCGGACCGACGCAACCGAAGACCATGGCGCCGGCGGCGTCGACCAGCTCACCGCTGCGCCCGCCGCTCTCGGCCACCGCCATGAAGTTGCGGACGCCCGGTGCTGACGTGAAGGTCAGGGCGTCGACCCGACCGCCGCAGCAGGCATCGATCAGGGCCACGGCAGGCTCGTCGTCACCGGGGCGGGTCCAGCGGTAGATCGGCAGGGCAATGACCTCGGCTCCGGCGGCCTCGAGCGACGAGGTGAACTCGGCGGCGGCGTCTCCGTGCAGTTGGAAGGCGACCCTCGCTCCGGCGATGCCCTCCCCGATGAGGTGGTCGGCCACCTCGGTCAGCTGCTCGGACGGGGAACGCCACGCCAGCTCCAGGCCCATCGACCGCACGGCGCCGGCCGCCTTGGGGCCCCGGGCCACGACCCGGCCCTGGCCCAGCGCGGCGCGGAGCTGGTCCGCCTCCCCCCATTCCTCGACGAGGGCGAAGAGGGCCCGCATGCCGTAGCCGGTGTTGGCCACCAACCACCGGGGCGGCTCGGCGATCAGTTCGGCCACCACGGTGCGCAGCTGATCCTGGTCGATGACCGGCTCGGATCGGATGGCGGCGCCGCGGATCACCTCGGCCCCCATCCGGCGCCACATCACCGACTGATCGTCGCCCCGCCGGTCGGCCGTCACCCCGACCGTGCGCCCCTCGAGGGTGGTTTCGTCGGTCACGACGGGAGGGGCAAGCCGTGGAGGCCGTCGATGCTGGCCCGGTTCTTCTCCGACCAGTAGGCCTGGATGCCCTCCGGCCCCTTCCTCGCCGACCACTGGTCCAGGGTGGGCCGGTGCTTGTCGAAGGTCATCAAGGGGACGGCGTAGCCGCACGAGTCGGCCACCCGGGTTACGTCGACGATGACCACGGCGCGCACCCCGATCGCCCCGGCGCCGGGGAAGGCGCCGGTCACGGCCGCGAACCCGTCGTCGCCGGGAAAGACGGCCCGGCCGTGTCCGTGCAGGCGCACGATGCGGGGCGGGCCGGTGAAGGCGCAGAACATCACGACGATGCGCCCGTTGTCCCGCAGGTGAGCCACCGTCTCCACGCCGCTGCCGGTCTGGTCCAGATAGGCCACGGTGTGGTCGTCGAGGACGGCGAACTCCTGGCGGTTGCCCTTCGGTGAGCAGTTGACCAGCCCTTCGGGGTCGTCGGGGGCGGTGGCCACGAAGAACACGGGCTGGTCGACCATCCAGGTCTGGAGCCGTTCGTCGATGTGGGCGTAGACGTGGGCCATGTCCCAGTATGACCCTCAGCCCGCGCCCGCCGGCAGTCCCCGCCGGGCGGCAACGGCGCCGACCCGACCGAGCGCCATCCAGCACAAGGGGGCGTAGAACGGGGCCCAGGTTGGGATCTCGATGACGGCCCGGGACGTGGCCCCGCCGTCGGCGGGCTCGACCCGGTGGGCGGTGGCCGGGATCCCGGCGACCTTCCAGCCCCACCGCCGACCCGGTTCCCAGTCGGTGACCCGGAACGGCAACCACACCCCGAACGCGGTCAGGACGCGGCCCGTGGAGTCGGCTCGCAGAAGGGTCCCGTCACGGTCGAGGGTGGCGCCGCGGACGGAGGGGCCCCACTGCGACCAGACGGTCGTGTCGATCAGGGTCGCCCACACGGAGGCGGCGGGAACGGGAAGGTGGCGGGCGACGTCGAGCACCCGGTCAGTCTCCCCCCGCCCCCCAGCTACCGGACGGGCCCGGCGGAATCCCGGATGGCCTGGTCGCGGATGTCCTGGCTGATGCGCATCGAGCAGAACTTCGGACCGCACATGGAGCAGAAGTGGGCGTCCTTGGCCGGGGCCGCGGGGAGCTCCTCGTCGTGGAACGACCGGGCCGTCTCGGGGTCCATCGACAGTTCGAACTGGTCCTCCCACCGGAACTCGAAACGGGCCGCGGACAGGGCGTCGTCCCATTCCTGGGCCCGGGGGTGGCCCTTGGCCAGATCGGCGGCGTGGGCGGCGATCTTGTAGGCGATCATGCCGGCCTTGACGTCGTCACGGTTGGGAAGTCCGAGGTGCTCCTTGGGGGTGACGTAACAGAGCATGGCCGTGCCGTACCACCCGATCATCGCCGCGCCGATGGCGGAGGTGATGTGGTCATAGCCCGGGGCCACGTCGGTGGTGAGGGGGCCCAGGGTGTAGAAGGGAGCGTCGTGGCACAACCGCTGCTGGAGGTCCACGTTGTGGCGGATCTTGTCCATGGGGACGTGCCCGGGCCCCTCGATCATGACCTGCACGTCGTGGGCCCACGCCACCTCGGTGAGCTCGCCCAGCGTCTGCAGCTCGGCGAACTGGGCCTCGTCGTTGGCGTCGGCGATCGATCCCGGCCGCAGCCCGTCGCCGAGCGAGAAGGCGACGTCGTAGGCGGCCATGATCTCGCAGATGTCCTCGAAGTGGGTGTAGAGGAAGTTCTCCTGGCCCTGGGCCAGGCACCAGGCCGCGAGGATCGACCCGCCCCGGCTGACGATGCCGGTCCGGCGCCGGGCGGTCAGGGGGACGTACCGGCGCAGGACGCCGGCGTGGATGGTGAAGTAGTCGACCCCCTGCTCGGCCTGTTCGATGAGGACGTCGCGGTACACCTCCCACGTCAGGGCGTCGGCCACCCCGTCGACCTTCTCGAGGGCCTGGTAGATCGGCACCGTCCCGATGGGGACCGGCGAGTTGCGCAGGATCCATTCCCTGGTCGTGTGGATGTCCCGTCCCGTGGAGAGGTCCATGACCGTGTCCGCCCCCCACCGGGTGGCCCAGGTCAGCTTCTCGACCTCCTCGGCGACGCTCGAGGACACGGCCGAGTTGCCGATGTTGGCGTTCACCTTGACCAGGAAGTCCCGCCCGATGACCATGGGCTCGGACTCGGGGTGGTTGATGTTGGCGGGGAGGATGGCCTGCCCGCTGGCGACGGCGGCGCGGACCCGCTCCTCCTCGACGCCCTCCCGGATGGCGGCGAACTCCATCTCCGGGGTGACGTGGCCCCGCCGGGCGTAGTGCAACTGGGTGACGGTGGACCCGGCCCGGGCCCGCCGCGGTGGCCGCCGGTTGCCGGCAAAGGCCGCCGCAGCGTGGCCCGAGCGCGCCGCGGCCCGGCCGTCGTCGCGGCGCGACGCGGACCCCCCTTCGTCGGTCTCGGTGTCGCCCCGCTCCTCGATCCCCCGCGCGCGCCTCGGGTCCCGGCCGGCCTTCCGACCGGATCCCCGGCCTCCAGTGTCG
>JBPCNZ010000138.1:0-6992 GCA_051000755.1 Acidimicrobiales bacterium
GCCTGAGCAACCCCCTCACCCATGAACCCGTCCGATCAACCACCTGTCACACCCAAGGCGTACGATGAGCACGCCTGACAAGCAGTGGGACCGTCACCCGAAATCCACAATCAACGGGACATCCTCCTTGGTGGCTCCGAGGCGCTTACGCAGCGCCTCTCCCCACACCGTGGCCCAGATGTAGTAGTCCAATCCCTGGAAGACAAGGAGGTCGTCCTTGTTGGCGGCGATCTTGGTCTCGACGATTCGCAGATCGCCCTTGCCGTCCATGCCCAGGAGGTCGATGTAGCCCCGGCCCCACTTGTTGTCTCCGCCGACCGGTCGCCACGCCGGAACTTCCCGCAGGGCCGGCTGTTCGACACCGACGAGTTTCGGGTTCCTGCGGATGATTGCCTGAAGCCAGTGCTCGTCATACCTATGCTGAGCGCCGGTTGCGTCATGGCGATCGGAGATGCCCTGGTGCACTGCATCCTGGATTGTCTGCATCTTCGTTGGCGTCAGCGCTGTGTCGGGCGGAAGCTCGTGCGCCTCGGGGGCGACGTCCTCTGATGAGTAGTGGATCCCGGCCCTGATGGCAAGTGCCTTGCCCTTGATCGGGCGGATTGACAGCACCCGCTGACCCATGCAGTGCCATGATCTTTCGCCCCTCCGGTGGGCGGCGCCCAGATCGGCGTGCCTCGTGGCCCACTCGACGAGGTCAGCGACCTTGGCGCCTCGATCGCCGAGGTGGATGGCCACTGACGCATCGGCCAGCTCATCTGTCGGAGACGTGGAGCCGAGCTTCTCGGTCAGCCTGGCCAGCGCCGCCTTACGAGTCACACTGGCCTGGCGTTGCAAACTCACCGGGACGGCACCTCCAAGCGGTACGTCGTGGGCCCAGATGATGGGGCGAGCCTCCGATTTGAGGAAGGCCGCCCGCTGCAACGTGGCCAAGGCGTATCGAAGGGGCAGCACGACCACGAGCTGTTTGCCCTTGGCCAGGGTCAGGCCATAGGCGAGCGCCAGATCGCAGTACCGCTTCTCTTGCACGCCAGAGACGATGATCAGCTCGTCGCTGCACTCGAAATAGGCGAAGCGCTTTGACGCCTTTAGCGGGACCCTCGTGGCGCCCCGGTACACCTTGCCAGCGAGAAGCGGTGCGACCTGCGTGTTGAACTGTGTCCGCTCCGCCTTGAGGCTCAATTCTGCGGGATCGTCGTCAGTCACGGGCCGCCTCCGGCCAGATCCGCTCCAGAGAGTCCACGAACCCGGCGTTGGGATGAGCTAACGGCAGCGTCGCCCGAATCCTTTCGAGAGCTTCGGTCCCACCGATTCCAAGCCGCTCGGCCAGGTACGCAGCCGCCACGGTCGGCGTTCGGCTCTCGGACATCACGCAGTGCACGAACACAGTCTTACCCGCCGGCCGCCAGGCGACGATCTGGCCGGCGATGTCGTGGAGCATGAAGTCGAGGTTCGGGTTGTGCTCGTCGCCCGGCTGGTCGATGAGCATCAGCTGGCATCCCTCGGTTCCCGGTGGCAGATCGCTGGTGCCGATACGACAGAGCGAGACGACGACGTCCGGCGGCTCCGCGGCGAGGGATGGCAGGGCGGCGACGTTGCCGATTTGCACGCCCGGGTCGTCGCTTAGCGCGACGATGACCGGGTCGGGCCTGTAGTGGGTGCTGTAGTACTGCAGAAGGCTCGAACCGCTTGGCCAGCCGGCGCCGTCACTGGCGCCGCCGCGCGCCGAGAGCACCGCGAGCCGGGCCAGGTCCGCTGCGTGCAGGCCGGGCCAGCCGTGGAGCATCGTGACCCATCGGGTGGGGATGGCGGTGAGTCCCCAGCGGGCTCCGAGGAGGGCGCCGGTGATAGCGGCCACCGTGTCGGTGTCGTCACCGATCTGTACCGCCCGGTGGAGGGCGTACTGGAGGTGCAGGCAAGGCATGTCAGCCGGGATGGGCGTATGGAACACCGAGGCGTGGGCCGCTTGCAGGGCAGTGACGACGTAGCCGTTGCGAGCGAACTTTCTTGGCAACTCCAACTCCGCCTCGCCAATGCGGGCTTTCCAGAACTCCTGCCGGTCGGCCGGTAGCAGGCCGATTCCGTCGTGGATGCCGTCCAGCCGGCCCGCACGCACAGCCCGGTCGATGGCAACGCACCACAACACGCAGGCGTCGCCGGCGATCGGGTCGGCATGGGTGAGCTGCGATACTTCCCGAGCCGCAGCGGCGAGCGCCGCGTCGTGACCGAGGTGAGCGAGAGCGACGGGCCCGGTGCGCATCAGGCTCCCGTTGCCGGCAGCTCCCTTCGGATGGGCCCGGAAGTACGCGACGGCTCGACTGGCCACGTCGGACGCGCCGGACGCAGCTGCGAGCACTGCCCGGGTCTGATTGCCGACGTCGGGCGGATGGCCGCCGAACCAGTCGAGGAACCGGGCGGCGACCTTCGTGGCGTCGACTTCGCCAGCGGCTGCCACCTCGGCGATGCACACCGCCATCGACGTGTCATCGGTCCACTCCCCCGGCTCCCAACCGAACGGGCCGCCGCCCTTCATCTCCGGCACCTCGGTGGTCGGCGGTCCGAACTCGTAGCCGGCGCCAAGTGCGTCGCCGGCGGCCAGTCCGATCAGCGAGCCGGCCACCCGGTCTATCTGGACTGATCCGAGCGTCATGACTGCCTTCCATAGCGGTTGACGTACTCCTCCGAGGTGATAGCAGGATCGAGGAACACCTCAGGGTCGAGCGAGGCGAACCGGTCCGGACGGCGGAGGAGCTTCGACCAGACCTCAGCCACCGTCGCGCCGAGTGCCTTCGCCGCCGCACCATGGAGCGATGCCTGATAGCCGACGTTGGCGGGAGGGAGCACGTGCACGACCCGCGCCCGCTGGGCACCGTGGGCGCCCGCCTGTTCGAGCCGGTAGGCCAGGAGTTGCTGGCGTATCAGCTGATACAGCGGCTCCTGGAACAGGACGTCCAGGTCGAGCAGCTCGGATCGGAGCGGGCCGTCGGGGTCGTCGAACGTAGCGTGGTAGCGCCTGCGGCGAACCGTGTCCCTGCCAGGATCGGGCCGGCGGCACCCGTAGGTCTCGGTGTATTTCCACTCGATCAGGATCAGCTCGACCTGCCCGACGGCGTTGCGATGTACGAAGGCGGCGTCGACGCTCGTGCACTTCGCTCCCCGGGTCCGTTCACCGTGGGGAGCTTCGCCGAAATAGTCGGTGGGTCCGACGTACTCGAAGGTGAGGTAACGGTCCGCTTCGATCGGGATGACCTCGACCGTGCCGAGCGGCGCGGCGAAAGCTCGGACGATGCGCTCGGGATGGGTGACCATCTGGCCTAGGGCGTTGACGCACTGGACCTGGGAGGAGACCAGGTTGTTGCTCGGCCCATGGCCAACGCCGGCATGCCAGGGAATGGCGAGCTCGGCGAAGAGCTCGATAGCCTCCGTACGGACCTCGGGGAGTAGCGACAGATCGGCGAAGGCGGCCGGCAGGCAGTGGTCGTACTCCCGCTCCGACGGCTTACCGTCCTTGTCGACGTACGGCGCCAGCACCTTGGCCGCCGGCGGCAACGTGGTCGTTGCTGCCTTCCAGGCCGCTGCCCGGGTCTTCTCGCCGGCAGCGTAACTGGACGGCTTGGGCCTAGAGATAGAAACCACATCCCTGAGGGGACGCCGGCTCGGCTGGCTGGACCGGTGCGCCGAAGAAGGTGTTGCCGCCGAAGCGAGTCTGCAACTCGGCGCCACAGGAGTTAGCAAGGCAGGACACCGCCTTGACGGCGTTGATCACGCCGCTTTCGAGCGCCGGCTGGTCGTAGACCTCAGCGGCAACCACCACGGCGTTGTCGGTGACGGAGGCGCGAGCGCCGCGGATTGAGTTGTTCAAATCGTTGACCGCATCGACGAGGGCGGCCGTGCGGGTGACGCCGAGCAACGCCGGCGAGAAGACCGAGACATAGCCCTCGTCGGCGACAACCCGCACGTACACGACGGCGTCGCCGCTACGCAGCGGCCGGTCCCCGTCGTCGTCACGGATCACCGTGTCGATCTCGAGGTGGTCCCGAAGCGCCTGGTCCACCCGCTCTTCGAGCGGATCGGGGCCGTGCTCGCGTTCGAGACCGAGCGTGGGCAGCAGGATCTCCTCCCCGCCGCGGCTGAACGCCCGGTACATGAGCCCGACCGGCCGGGCCACCTCAAAGACCTTCCGAAGGGTGGCCACAGCCAGCTCAGCCAACTCCGTCATCGGCTTCCCCGCCGGATAGAAGCGCCACCAGTTGACCGGGCCGTCGCCTATTTCGTCGGCGGCCGCCAGTCCAGCCGGCGCAGCCGGCCCTCGGCCGTGGCGTCCAGGCGTCGCCATCCGTTCAGGAAACGGTTGGATACCGCCTCGATCCGGAACCCCCCGGCCCCTTCCGCCGGCACCTGCACATAGTACGGCTGCTCCTCCTGGGTCCGGAGAATTAGGAAGTGACCCGCCTCCAGCACTCGAGCGTTTCCCCAAGCCTGCCCGTCAGCTGCTGCCACTCGACGTCCCGGGCTTTGACCCTCTTGCGGCCGCCAACGGCCTCTACCTGCCCCTGTCCACTCAGCTCAGTTGCCAGTTCCGTGTGTGCTCCTCTCAAGCTTCACCTCTTTCCAACATCCATTCTCCCAGAGAGGTGTGACGACATACCGATGCGGCGTGGCCGAGAAGACCGGCGAACCCAGGAACGTGGCGCTGCCCTCCACGGCGTTCATCCTGGCGGCCAGCTCCCACGCCCGCAGCTGCGGAAGCACACCTCGGTCCCTTACCTCGCCCGGGAGCGACACAGAGGCGGCCCGGCCGCTTCTGCACGACTCAGTCGAGGACGGCGGCGCGACCGCCTACTCAGAGTCATCAGCGACGCATGTGGAGCGGAGGCGCCGCCATCGTCAAGGCCTGAACTCGGACGGCGCCACAGACACGGCAGCGGGACAAGCGAAGGATGACTGGATCTCATGAAAACAGGCGTACATCGACCATCTCGAGTCCGGCGACGCCCCAGCCGTCGCCCGCCTGGTGTCGGCCTGCGACAAGCTGCCGAAACATTCTGGCGCCACAGTCCAACCAGACGGTTCCTTCGACCCCGCTGGCGGGCATGCGGTGATCGTCTACGACGAACGCAACCCAGCTTTCCGGCCGGGCGGCGCCGCCACGGCGCTCTCAGCATGGTCAGAACTGCTCTGCTTGACCAGCGGCTCCTCCGGGTCACATCTGGGCAGACGATCGTCGGCCGCCTGACCCACGCCCCCGAGCTGGACCGGCTCGTGGCTGATCTCCGGGCCAAATACGGGCTCACCCGAGATCGGATGCAGATGCCTCAGCCACCGTGGCAGACCCACCGGCCACAGGCCAGAGCCGTAGAGGACCAGCGACAACCGGCTCATACGGGCCCACCCAGGGCGACGGCTAGTCCGACTCCCTCTGAGACCCGCGGCGACGCCCCCCGATGTGCCGATATGCGCTCCCTGACGAGTCCGCTCCCCGATGTTCTGCGCCGTCATTCTGGGTGCACGTTCGCTATCGCTCCGGTTGCCAACAACGATTGGCTCCATGGCGTTGGAACCGTCGATATCTCGCGTCCTGCGGCCCCCTGACAACGATGTTCTGCGTGCCCGTACTGGCCACTTCGGGGTCGCGTGTAGCCGCCAGCGCGCTGTCTTTGACAGCGGTCACTCTAGAGCCGGAAGTCACCAACTCTGTCGCCGAGGTTCTTAAACGTGGGTCGGCACTGTGGTCGCCGGCGGGGATCGCGGCGACGTGCCATTCCGGCGCCAAGGGTGGAGACCAGCAACGCCGCGCCGAGGCACAGTGCGCCGGCGGCCACCCTCCGGGCTCCCGCCGCGGAGCAGCGGTACGCCACGGTGGCCTGGGCGGCGTCGATCGCCGAAGCGGCACCGGACGGGGTCGGTGGGAGATAGCCATAGGGTCCGCCGCCCAGCGACACCGACAGGGCCGAGGAGCACGACCCCGGGAAGTTGGCGCTGGCTCCCGGGACAGACACCGACTCGCCGGGCACATGTACCGGGCTGAGGACCAAGACCGCGGCGGCAACGGCCAAGACCAGCCCGGCCAGGAGATACCACCTCTCGGCCGGATGCCAGCCGCCCTCGATGCCGTGGCGGCAGCGCGACCGGTCGAGGACAGCAACGATCAGGAAAACTGGGATAGCGACCGGAGGGAACAACGCGCACCCGAGGAGCCACCTCCAGCCAGAGCGGCCCCGGACGACGCTGTCAACGAAGACGAGACTTGCGAGTCCCGCGACGAGAGCCACCGAGACGACGACAACGGCAAAGCCCGCCCCCCAACCGACAAGGACTCCGATGACGACGATCGCCGTCGCCGACAGGACCAGGGAGACCCCCACCCGGACCGGCCATCGCACCATGGCATCAGGCTACTCAGCCGCCTTCGGCTGATCGGTGGCTGAGGCGGCTGCCCCCCCCGGTTCAGCCTGGGCTGGCGCCTGGGGTTGGAGCCGGCCGCCCGGAGACCATGGCATTCGGCTACCTGTGATGCTGGGAGCATGTTCGAGCGGTTCACTGACCGGGCCCGACGAGTCCTGGTGTTGGCCCAGGAGGAGTCCCGGCTCCTCAACCACAACTTCATCGGCACCGAACACCTCCTCCTCGGCCTTATCGCCGAGGAGGCAGGGGACGCGGCCAAGGCACTGGCGTCTCTGGGTGTCAGCCGGGACCAGGTGCGGGTCAAGGTGGAGCAGTCTGTCGGGCCGGCTGGTTCGGCGACGACGGGGTCACCGCCGTTCACCCCTCGGGCTAAGAAGGTCCTCGAGCTGGCCTTGCGCGAGGCGTTGCAGTTGGGCCACAACTACATCGGTACCGGGCACATGCTCCTTGGTGTGGTCCGCTAGCTAGATCGTCATTGCCGGGGCCGCCACGAGGGATGAGAATGGTGGTGTCCGGCAAAGCACGGTTCTCCTTGGTGCGGGTGAGCCCGATAGCTAGATTGATGCGGGGGCCTTCTCGGTACCACG
>JBPCNZ010000139.1:0-9917 GCA_051000755.1 Acidimicrobiales bacterium
CCGAGACCGCAGACGACACGTTGCAGCTCTTCTTCCTGTGCGCCCATCCGTCGCTGACCCCGGCCTCCGCGGTGGCCCTCACGCTGCGCGCCGTCGGTGGCTTGACCACCCGGCAGATCGCCCAGGCGTACCTCGTGCCGGAGGCGACAATGGCCCAGCGGATCAGCCGGGCCAAACGTACGGCCGGTGACGTGCGGTTCGAGGAGCTAGGCGATCTGGCGACCGTGCTACGGGTGCTCTACCTGGTCTTCAACGAGGGCTACACCGGCGACGTCGACCTGGCGGCCGAGGCGATCCGGCTCACCCGGCAGTTGGCATCGATGACCGATGACGAGGAGACCGCGGGGCTGCTGGCGTTGATGCTGCTGCACCACGCGCGGCGACCGGCGCGGACCCGGCACGACGGCAGCCTGGTCCCCCTGACCGAACAGGACCGCTCCCGCTGGAACACCTCGCTGATCGCTGAGGGCGTCGCAGTCCTGCAGACGGCGCTGGGTCGCGACCGACTCGGCGAGTTCCAAGCACAGGCCGCCATCGCCGCCCTGCACGCCGACGCCCGGCGCGCCGAGGAGACCGACTGGGTGCAGATCGTCGGCTGGTATGACGAGCTGCTCCGGCTCACCGGGAGCCCGGTCGGGCAGCTCAACCGAGCCATCGCCATCGGCGAGGCCGCTGGCCCCGTGGCTGGCCTCGCGACCTTGGCCACGGTGGACCCTGGCCTGCCCCGCCACACCGCCGCCTCGGCTTACTTCCATGAGAAGGCGGGCGACATGGTAACTGCGGCACGGTTGTATGCCGATGCCGCCCGGTCCGCCCCCAACCTCGCCGAACGTCACCACCTCACCCGACAGGCAGCGCGGATCAATCAAGCGCAGCGTGGATGAGCCTGTCGGTCAACCCCTCCCACAAGGCGAACGACCACGGCAACCGGCGTCGCGAACTCGGCTTTTCCCACCTGGGCCGGGTCCGGTCAACCGCATCGTGCTCGAGCGCGCTGCCTCGGAAGGCTTGCCTAACATGCTGGCCGACACCGACGCCGGCAGCCTGGTCACCGCCGCCCAGTCCGGGGCCCAGTTCCGGCTGGCCAAGGTGGATACCGCCGTCGGGTCCGTCCTCACCCAGATCGTCATGCTCGCCGTCGTCGTCGCCACCGCGGCCCACCATCGGCCGTACCAACCCGGGGGCCTCGCTCAACGCGATCGGCGAGATCGCCAAGGCGTTCGTGCCGTTCCTGGGCAACCGCGATGCCGACGTGCTTCTCGGTCTGGGCATGCTGGGTGCCGCGGTGGTTGCCGCCCTGGTGGTGGCCGTAGCCGGGCCATGGGGCCTCTCGGAGGTCCTCGGCTGGCGCCACAGCCTCAATGACCGACGTCCAGGCCATGACTGCCCTGCTCCTACCCGTGGTCCTCGGCTTCCTCCTCGTCCTCGAACGGCGGGCTCTCCCCGACGAGCACCGGACCCACGGCTTGCGAAAGTGGGTCCTGTGGGTCCTGGCGGGTGGTGTCACCGCCATCGGTGTGTACGCTGCCGTCGGCGGTGTCGCCTGAGTGGCGGGCCTGGCCGGGAACGGAGGGTCGTTGCGGTTGGGGGCCCGTCACGACCACACTGCTTGGATGACCGGGAGAAGCTCTTGAGACTGACTGCCATCTACGACCGAGGTGCAACCTGCATGGGCGTCGAGGTCGGTGACCGCGTCACCGTGCTCGCCCCCATCGGGGAGTTCTATGCTGATGTGCCCGGATGGTTGGCCGAGGCCTCCCAGATCGTGGAGGGTGACCGGCTCCTGGCCGAGACGGTGGCGGCGGTGCCTGTCCCGCCGACCGCCAAAGTCCTCTGCGTCGCCTTGAACTACGACATGCATGCCGAGGAGTCGGGCGGTGAGGTGCCGGAGATCCCCAACTTCTTCGCCCGGTGGTGGGCGACCCTGGTGACGACCGGCGCCACTGTCCCGGTGCCCGACGCCGAGCCCGGGCTGGACTGGGAGGTCGAGCTGGCGGTCGTGGTGGGCGCCACCCTGACCGCGGTGACGGCGGAGGAGCTTCGCAATGACGCCCGGCCGGGGGCGATCCTCGGGTACACGGTGTTCAACGATCTCAGCGCCCGTCAGCACCAGCGGGCGACCAGCCAGTGGGCCAACGGGAAGAACGCCGACCAGAGTGGGCCGATCTGCTCCACCATCGTCACCGCCGATTCCCTCGATCCGGGCGCCCTGCAGCTGAGCACGACGGTCAACGATGAGGTCATGCAGTCGGGCACGACCGCGGACATGGTCCACAAGATCCCCGAGCTGCTGGCCTACGCGTCGCGGACCATCACCCTGCGGCCGGGGGACCTGATCGCCACCGGCACCCCCGCCGGCGTGGGCTTCAAGCGGGATCCCCCGGTGCTGCTCCATCCCGGCGACGTCGTCACCGTGGAGGTCGAGGCCATCGGGTCGGTGCAGTCCCCGATCGTCAACGCCTCGTACCGCCACTGATGCCGGCGATCTCCCCGGCCAGCAGCCCGGGCTGGTTGAGGGGGAGCAAGGTCTTGCCGTCCGGTACTTCCACGAGACTGGCGTGGGCGAAGGCGTCGCGCAGACGGCGACCGAGGTCGATGGGTGAAGAAGCGATCAGCGGCGCCCCAGACCAGCAAGGCGGGGCCGTCGAACCGGCCGAGGCGGTTGGACACCGAGACCAGTTCGGCAGGGTCGACCTGGCGGAGGAAGCGGGCCGTGTCGCGGCGGATATTGGCGTCGTTCAGGCAGGGGTCGATCCACGATCTGGTCTGGTCAGCGTCGAGACTCAACCGGTACCTCCGCTCCGATCCTCGAGCGGTCGCCACCTACACCACCTCAGGTCAGCAGGGCACGCGGACACTGGGGCCGCTCGCCGCAGGTCCGACCATCACTCACCGGACCGCCGGGTTCCGCGACGTCCCCCCACCCGGGCACGGCGGATGCTGACCGCCGGGCGGGTGGTTCAGCCGCGGCCGCGGTTTGGCTTGCGGCCGTGGTTGGCCTTGTTGCGCTTGGCCCGCAGGCGAGCTTTGGCGGTGCGTTTCGACATGGCGGACCAAGCTACTCGGCCGGGGAGCCGTCCACGACGCGCAACGGCGGTAGCGCCCAGACGATGCGCATGGTCTCCACGCTGACCGTCACGATCCGGCGCACCAGATCGACGATGTAGCTGGGATCGTCGGACCAGTCGTTGGGATCGTTGCGGATCCCACTGTCGGCATGGACGGTCACCCGGTACCGGTCGAGGAGCCAATCCAGGGCGGTCCGAGACCCCAGCAGGTAGCGGTGAGCTTCGTCGGGGATCCCCGCCAGGGTCAGGTACGGGTTGACCACGATCCGGGAGCGGTCCGAGCCCGGCCCCCAGGTCATCTTCGTCACCTTGAACCGATCCTTGGGGAATGACCCCGCCCCCGGCGCCATCACCTCATCGAGGGGGTACGGCTCGACGGTCTCATAGCCCACATGCAGATCGGACAGCTCCCGCCTGGCGGCGGCGAAAGCGGCGAAGTCCGCCGGGGACACCTTCGGAATGCGGGGCAGCATCTTCTTCAGGTCAGCGGCGAATCGGGACCGGTAGTCAGGGGAGTGCAGCAGGCCGTAGGTGAAGAAGAACACATCATCGGCTGTGACTGCCGATCCGTAGGAGGAGCGGTACTCCGTGAGGATCGCCGGCGAGATGTTGTCGGAGCGCACCGGGCCGCCGTCGTGTTCGGAGAACAGGTCGGCGGGCCCGTCCCGCTCGGCATAGGTGTACCGGGGGAAGTACTGGCCGTTACTCGAGCCCCAGAGCGCCAGGTCGGGCATGGCCTCGGTCATGAGCACGGAGAAGGGCTTGTCAGAGCCCACCCCTGTAACGTAAAAGCCGACGTTTGGCTCACCGCCAGGGAAGATGCGGGGGAGCTGGTAGGGCCTACTGTTGAGTTGACGGTTGAAGTAGACCCGCTGCTTGGTGAACGGCCGGTAGGTGCCGACCCTCACGGACTGCGGGTCGTAGGCGATCACCACACCCCTGGCAAGCTCGGCCTCCATCCCTTCGTCCCAGCTGACTTTGCGGGAGTCACGGTCGACGAAAGCCCTCGCCGCCGCCTTGCGATCGAGTACGTCATTGGCGGCGCAATGAGTGTTGAACGTGGCGAGTTGGTCGCCGTAGAAGGCGATCATCCGCTGCACGTTGACCTTGAGCTCTTCTGCGGAGAAGTTGTAGACCCATGCATCGCGTGTGGTCTTGAGGCCTGCCGACCAGGAGGAGAAGACAGCGGTCTGAAGGCCGCCCCGGACAGCAAGGGGGGTATAGGTCTCGAAGTCGGCGTTGCGAGGATTGATCCAGTCGCCGGCTGAGTTGGGGACGATCGGCTCCCAATCAACGGTCCAGGTCGCCGGCGTCCACGATGGCAAGCTTCTGGGCACGGGACAGGTAGTCGCCTATGTCGCGGTAGTGGATCTGGCAGGTGCCGGCGGGTTGACCGGTCTTGACCAGGAGGAGGATGGCCACCGTGCTGCGGCTAGCGGCATCGAAGATCTTGCCGCCCTCTTGTCGAGACAGCTCTCCGGCCGTCCGCTGGTTGCCACGCAGGTTGTAGCAGTAGATGATGTCGAACTCGTCCGCCAGGGTCAGGCGCAGCCCGTCGGCGGTGTTGGAGTCGATGTACCCACCGTTGGATACGAAACTGATGACTCCCTGGTCGCCGATCCGGTCGGTGGCCCAGCGGATGGCCCGGATGTAGGAGTCGTACAGCGAGTTCTTGTTCGTCGCCGTGGACCGCTTCACGTAGCTCTCTGCGATGCGGTCGTCGAGGACGGGGTAGGTCTGGTTGGGGTTGTCGTCGTTGGCTGAGGTCTGGCCCACCGAGTACGGGGGGTTGCCGACGATGACGCGGATGTCGAGGGCCCGCTGGCGGGCCACCCGGCGGTTGTTGTCGGGAAACATGGTGGCTTCGAGGGTGGCGGGGTTCTCGGCCAGCTGGAACGTGTCGGTGAGCACGATCCCCTCGAACGGGGTGTAGGTGTCGTCGCCGGCCAGGCCGTGGTAGGCGGCCTCGATGTTGACCGCGGCGATGTAATAGGCCAGCAGGAGGATCTCGTTGGCGTGGAGCTCGCCGGCATATTTGCGGGCCAGGGCTTCGGGGGCGATGAGGCCGCTCTGCAGGGCCCGGACGATAAACGTGCCGGTCCCGGTGAACGGATCGATGAGCTGCACGCCCGGGGCGCTGAGGCTGGTCTCCAGGTGGCGGCGGAGGGCCTGGTCGGTGGCGCGGAGGATGAAGTCGACCACCTCGATGGGGGTGTAGACGATCCCGAAGGCGTCGGCCGTCTTGGGCAGCGCCTTCTTGAAGAACTGCTCGTACAGCTCGGTGATGACCTTCTGGCGGCCGACATGGTTGTCGATCCCCGCCGCCCGCTCCGCCACCGAGGTGTAGAAGCTCTCCAGGGTGGCGGCCTCCTTGCCGATGGCGGCATCGCCGAAGGTGGCCAGCATGGTCTCCATCGACCGCGACACCGGGTTGGACGCCCCGAAGTCGTAGCCGGCGAAGAGGGCGTCGAAGGCGGGCTTGGTGATCAGGTGCTGGGCCAGCATGTCGACGGCGTCACCCCGGGTGATGCCCGGGTTGATGTCAGCGCGCAGCTCGGCGACGAACTCGGCGAAAGCCGCCGCCTTGCCACCCTCGGGATTGTTGACGAGGGCGTTGATGCGGGCCACGTGGCGGCTGGCGATCCCGACGATGTCGCCCGCCCACTGCTCCCAGTAGGTGCGCTGGCCGACCTTGGCCACGATCTTGGCGTAGATGGCATCGCGCCACTCGTCCACCGGGAGGCGGAGATCCAGCTGCTTGACCGCCGCCGCCGCTGCGCCCGCCGCCCCGGGCCCGCTCGGGGCGACGCCATGCCCCGGATCCCCTGGCGCGCTGGTGGCGATCTCCTCGGTATCGAGGCCGACGGTGCCGACCATGATGTTGTCGGGCTTGTCGTGGTTCAGGTCGATGCGGTTGATGGTGGCGTTGAAGCGGTCGTCGTGGGCTCGGAGGGCCTGGAGGACCTGCCAGATGACCTTGTAGCGCCGGTTGTTCCCCAGCGCCTTGTCCGGCGGGATGTCCGAGGGGATCCCGACCGGGAGGATGATGTAGCCGTAGCGCTTGCCCTCGGACTTGCGCATGACCCGCCCGACGGACTGCACCACGTCGACGACAGAGTTGCGGGGGTTGAGGAACAGCACGGCATCGAGGGCGGGATGTCGACACCTTCGGACAGGCACCGGGCATTGGACAGGATCCGGCATCGGCCTTCGGGTACCTCCGCCTTCAACCAGTCGAGCTTGTGATTGCGGACCAGGGCGTTCATGGTCCCGTCCACATGGTCGAGGTCGCAGGCCAGAGCGTCGTCGTCGGCGCCGTCGTAGTCACCGATGACCTCGGCGAAGCGGGCGGCCACCTTCTTGGACTCGGCGATGCTGCGGGAGAACGCCACTGCCCGGCGCATCGGTGCGGGGTCGGTTTCGAAGCCGCTCCGCCCGTCAGCCATGGCCTGATCGGTGCGTTTGGCCAGGCCGTTCCAGCAGCCGACGATCTTGGCCGCGTCGTCGAGGTTGAACTCGTTGTTCTCATCGGCCAGCTGGGACTGGAGGGACGAGGCCAGGTGGTCCTGGTCGACGGTGAGGATCAGCACCCGGTAGTCGGTGAGCAGGTCCTCGCCCACCGCCTGCCCGAAGCCCAGGCGATGAAACTCCGGGCCGTAGACAGCCTCGTCGTCCATGGATGCCAGGACCGCCTCGTTCTCGAGGGCGGCGGCCTTGGTGTCGGGACTGAACAGGCGGGGAGTGGCGGTCATGTACAGCCGCCGATCGGCTCCGATCACCGCGTCGTCGTGCACCTTGACGAACTGCGATTCGTCCTCACCGGCCAGGGTGACCCCGGTGGTGCGATGGGCCTCGTCGCAGACAACCAGGTCGAAGCGGCCCAGGCCCCCGGCCTGAGCGGCGGAGATGACATCGATGGACTGGTAGGTGGAAAACACCACCACCAGCGGTTCGTCCGAGTCATCCGAAGCGCTGATCTGAGCGACAAGCTTCGCCGGGTCGGTGGTGGCCGGCAGGGCCAGGTCAACGGCGGAGAGGTCCTCGGCGGAGCGGGTCACCTTGCGGTCCGAGCACACCGCGAAGCTGCGCATGCCGGCATGGCACTGGGCACTCCATTCCCGCAGGCTCTGCGACAGCAGGGCGATCGAGGGGACGAGGAACAGGACCCTCGTGGTCTCCTCCTCGGCCTTGGCCCGGGCCAGCTCCTCGGCGATCTTCAAGGCCGTGAACGTCTTGCCCGTTCCGCAGGCCATGATCAGCTTGCCTCGGTCGTGGGTCTCGAAGCCGTCGAGGACGGCCTCGATGGCCGCACGCTGATGGGGTCGGGGCTGCTGGCGGTCCTCGAGCCGCAGGTGGGGTTCCGTTCGCCCGGCCGGCCACGCCTCGTCCCAGCGGATACGGCTGGCGGCCAGGTCGGCCAGACCGATCCGGGCCACGGGGATGTGCTGGCCCTCGAGGGCGTCCTCGGCGTTCCGTCCCCAGAGGTCCGTGGTCGAGATGATCATCCGCGACGTGAACGGAGCCTTGCCCGACGCGGTGAAGAACGAATCGATGTCGGCCTTGGCCAGGGTGTGGTTGGGGTCGTAGAACTTGCACTGCACGGCGCAGTACCCGCCGTCGTTGGTCTCCACCACGAGGTCGATGCCGGTGTCGCCCTTGCGGTTGTTGTCCGGCCACTCCGACCACCGCCACACCTTCGAGAACTTCTCGGCGTAGATCGGCTCGGCCCGGAGGTACTCAACCATCAGCCGCTCGAAGCTCGTACCTAGCTAGCTCCGAGGTGGATCGGGCGCCCCGGCGGATGGCGTCCAGCACATCGTCAACCGTCGTGGTCGTCACCGCCGATGTCCCCCCGAATACCTGGCCAAGTCACGGCCGACGCTAGTGCCGCGTTGCTACCCTCGGGCGGGTGTTCGTCTCCTGGCCCGAGGGTAGGCCTACCCCTGGTCGAGCCCACGCCAGTGGGATACAACGGAGCCATGGGACTCTACGTGGCAGCCAACCTGGGTTCACTGCAGGAGGCCGCTGGCGCGCTGGGGGGTGCGGTGGACCCAGGCCGCCACGCCGAACAGGGCTTGTCGCTGGGCGACGCCGGAGCAGACGACGCCGTCAACCAGTTCGCCGGCGCCCTGCACGGCTACGCCGCCGGCCTCGCCGATGCCGCCCGTCGAGGAGCCGGCTCCCTGCAGGGGTATGCGGTCAGCTTCCGGCAGGCCGACGGCGGCTGATGGGGACCGTCGGCGGTGATCCGCAGGGGGCGCGCTGCCTGGCCAGCTCGTGGGGCAACCGGGCCGCGGCCGCAGGTGCCCAAGGAGCGGGGGTGTCCCAGGCCTCGTCGATGCTCGGGTCGGACGCCTTCAGCGGGGGTGCCGGCGACCAGACCCGCAGCTTCCTCTCGGAGTTGGGAGCAGCCAGCTCGGCGGTGGCCCCCGCCTACGCCCGGGTGGCGGCGTACCTGCCGCGGGTGGCCGCCGCCATCGAGGAGGCCCAACAGGCCGAGCGGGCCCGCCAGAAGGCACAGGACGACGTGACCGTCGCCGAGGCCCGCCACGCCCAGGCCGAGTTGCAGGTGACGATCGCATCCGCAGCGGTCAACGCCGCGTCGGCCGGATCGTCGCCGTTGGGGCCGTCGCTCGGTTCGGTCGTGGGTGCGCCCGCCGGTCCCAGCCCGGCCCAACTCCAGGCCTTGACCGTGGCCCAGCAGGAGTTGCAGCACGCGGCGCGGCTCCTCGAAGAGGCCCAGCGGGCGTTTCAGGCCGCCGACCGCCATTTTCAGGAGGCGGACCGTCGCCGCTCGAGCATGCTCAGGGCCTTTGCCGCCCTGTGCCGGGAAGAGGCGGCCGTCGCCCGGCGGGCCATCCCCGAACCGCCGATGCCCACGTTCGGTCTCCTGAGCACGCTGGGATTCTCCGTGTTCCAGAGGGCCGGGTTCTTGGCTGAGGCCAACATCATCGCCAAGCTGCCGCAGCTGGTCGCCACCGAAGCGGCCCGGGGTCAGCTTCTCCAGGTTGCCGCCGCTGTCGAGCACCAGGACTGGGGACGCATCAACGGGTTGCTGTATCCTGCGCCAAAGGCGGCCCACCACAACGGCGGTAGCAACATCCTGGGGAGCATCCTCGGCGGCGCTGGTGACGTCCTCAATGCGGTGGGAGGAGCAGCGGGCAGCCTCCTCAAGGGTGGCGTCGAGGGAACCGTGAGCCTCGGCGGCGACCTCGTGCACATAGGCCTGCACCCGGTCAAGACGGTGGAGGGTTTCGTCGCCGCCGTCCAGCACCCGGGCCAGCTCATCTCCAACCTGGTCGACATCAAGGGGCTCGAACGCAACCCCTTCGAGTGGGCCGGCCAACTCGTGCCGAGCATCGCTGCGGCCTACTTCACCGACGGGGCGTCTGCCTCAGCCACCAAGGCGTCGGCTCTGGCGGGCGATGCACGGCTGGCGACGGAGGGCTCCCTCGCCGCCGCCCGCCGTGCCGCCCCCGACTTCTCCGCCATGGCGCCCAACCTGGCCGCGGCCAACCTTCACAGCGATCAGGCCCTGCGCCTCGACCAGCTCGCCGCTCGACGCCAGGCTCTCGAGGGGGCCCTGACCAAGGGCGGTACGATCACGGACCGCGCCGGCCTGGCCGCCGCGGCCCACCCCAGCGAGCCGTGTTCGTCAGACAGCGGCTCGCCGGCCCTCCCGGGACTCGTGGTCGGCCACGGCGCCGAGCACGCGTTTCGCTCTAGCT
Source organism: Acidimicrobiales bacterium (assembly GCA_051000755.1). Lineage (GTDB taxonomy): Bacteria > Actinomycetota > Acidimicrobiia > Acidimicrobiales > Palsa-688 > JALZAH01. The sequence goes on from JBPCNZ010000139.1 coordinate 9,797, forward strand.
AGATCGTCATTGCCGGGGCCGCCACGAGGGATGAGAATGGTGGTGTCCGGCAAAGCACGGTTCTCCTTGGTGCGGGTGAGCCCGATAGCTAGATTGATGCGGGGGCCTTCTCGGTACCACG
>JBPCNZ010000140.1:0-15320 GCA_051000755.1 Acidimicrobiales bacterium
CCCGGGCGCCTGCGGTATCCCCACGACGCCCGGGTGTGGTCGCCAGCGGGCCAGACGGGCCGGAAAATCACACGACTGTTATTTCATGTCATCTCAAACGCGCGCCGGTAGGTGGTCAGGGCACTAGTTGGCGCAACAGGCCCTGGGCCGCTTCGGGCCCGTCGACCACCACATCGGCCCCGTCGAGCAGTTCCTCCGGCGCCTCGGGGCTGGACACGGCCACGGCCAGGGTGGCGGCTCCGGCGCCGCGCAGGTCGACCAGGGCGGCGAACGCCGGCAGATCACCACGGTCGTCACCGAGGAAGCAGACCGCATTCCGGCCCGCCCCCATCTCGGCCACGACCGTCCCCTTGTCGATGGCGACCGGCGGTCGGATCTCCACCGACATGCGCCCGGGATGGGTGGCCAGTCCGTGGTCGGCCGCCACCGCCTCGGCAAAGCTCGCCATCCACTCGGCGGCGGCCGGGGCGTTGCGGACATGGAGGGTGACGGCCAGGCCCTTGCGCTCCACGCCGACCCCCTCGGGAGCCTCACGGTCGGCCTGGTCGGCGACGTGGACGAGGAGATCCCTCCAGGCGGCCAGGCCCTCCTCCTGGCCCACCTCGCCGAAGTCGGCGCGCTCCAGCCCGTACACCCCGCGCAGGCTGAGGACCGATGCTGCGGGTCCCAGCCGGTCCAGGAGATAGGCGACCGGCCGCCCGGAGATCACCCCGACCACCCCGAAGCGCTGGGCCAGGCGGGCCAGCACCTCGGTGGTGCCCGGAAGCGCCACCGCCGCACTGGGGTCGTCGACGATCGGCGCCAGGGTGCCGTCGAAGTCGGTCAGGATGGCGGCTCGCTGGGGCTGTTCGAGGAACGGAGCCAGCAACCGGGCATCCACCTTCATGGGATGCCGCCGCGAGCGGGGGCTCAGGCCTTGTTCTGCAGATCCTGGGCGACGACCAGGATCACGTTGGCGGTCGACTGCTCGCTGGTGGCGATGGGGGCGTCGCTGGGCACGTTGGTGACCACCGCGGTCGGCTCCAGCCCCAGCTGCTGGGCCAGGAACTGGGCCTCGGGGGCGTACTGGGCGCTGACCGCGTACACCGTCGAGCTGTCCACCACCTTGGTGGTGTTGTCCGGTGTCTGGGTCAGGTACCCCATCTCCTTGAGCTTGGTGGTGAATTGCCCGGCCAGGATGCCCTTCTGGGTCCCGTTGAGGACGAGGAGCTTGATCTGGTTGGTGGGGATCAAGGCGACCGTCGTGCTCGGTGCGGTCGCCGGCGCGGTCAGGACCGGTGCGGGGGTGGTCTTCGGCTTGGTGGTCGCCGTCGTGGTCCCCGAGCTGTGGTGCAACAACAGCAGGGCCACCAGCACCGCCACCACGATGAGCACGACGGCCTTGACGGTCTGGGTGCCTGCGTCGCGGGTGAACGAGCCGTCGTCGGAACGACCGGGAGGGCTCATCGACCGGGCCTCTCCCCCGTCGGGGGACCGGTGACGGGCCGACCCTCGAAGCGCCCCCGGCGCCGGTGGGCCCGCAGCCGGCGCAGCCGGTGGACGACGAGGGGTCGGTAGGCGGCGGCTTCGGGGGTGTCGACAAGGACACCCAGGATGCGGTAGTACCGGGTAGGAGAAAGCGCCAGGGTGGCGCGGATGGCGTCCTTCTTGGAACTTGGCTCGGTCCACCACGATCCCTCGAAATCGAGGATCGCCCGGTCGCGGTCGGAGAGTTCCATTCGTGTGAGCCTGCCATTCCCACCCTTCGGTAGCAAGCATCCTCACGTTCCCCCGCGTCGTTGCCGCGTTCACGCAGCCGGGTGTTGGGCGCTGACGCGGCGGGCCAGGTTGACAGCGTGGTCGCCCAGTCGTTCGTAGAAGCGGGCGAGGAGGGTGACCTGGGCGGCGGTCCCGGGTGTCATGGTGCCGTTGGCCACCTCGGCGGTGAGCCGGCGGTGGAGGATGTCCATCTCCTCGTCGGCCTCGTCGAGGGCGATGCTCTGATGGCTGCGGTCCCTATAGGCGTCAGCCACGGTCTGCCACATGTCGACGCCGACCTCGGTCATGCGTTGCACGATCCCCCGGGACAGCGGCGTCATGTCTCCCCCGACCCCGGCCAGGGCCCGCTGGGCGACATGCTCAGCCAGGTCGGCGCTGCGTTCGAGCTCAGGGAGGATGAGGAGGCCCCCGACCAGGCGGCGCAGGTCCTCCGCCTGGGCCGTCCCCGAGTCGATCCGTTCCCAGATCAGCGCCTCGGTCCGCCCCACCAGCTCGTCGATCGTCGAGTCGCGGTCGATCACCATCTGAGCCACCTCGACATCGCCGCCCAGCAGGGCGTGGGTGGCGCCGCCGAGCGCTTCGGAGACCAGGGCGAAGAGGTGGATCACGGCCCGGTCGACAGACTGGTCAGCGTCGGGGTCGGAGGCCATCTTGAGCGACGGTACCGCAGGCCACGTGCAACATTCGCTCTCCGTTCACTTCTCGTTCACCAAAGAACTCCCGACGGTCGACTTCCGTTCACCAGACTGGCCTTGTGCCTCAAGCGAACCGCACCTCCGCCCCTCCGGTCACCGGCAACTCGGGGCGTCCACCGGGCGGAGTCATCCTGGCTCTCGACTCCGCCCCCCTGACCCGGTTCCACTACCGGGCCGCGCTGACCGCCGGCGTCGGGTTCTTCACCGACGCCTACGACCTGTTCGTCGTCGGGGCGGTGCTGGTCATCCTCAAGAGCCAATGGCACCTGACGGCTTCGCAGGCCTCCCTGGCCAGTGCCGCCGCCCTCGGTGCCGCGTTCATCGGGGCGGTGGTGTTCGGCCGGATCGCCGACGTCTTCGGGCGTAGACGGATCTACGGGCTCGAGGCCGCCATCATGGTCGTCGGCGCCCTGGGATCGGCCTTCTCACCGACATTCCTGTGGCTGATCCTCTTCCGGGTCATCGTCGGCATCGGCATCGGCGGCGACTATCCCGTCTCTGCCGTCATCATGAGCGAATACGCCAACGTCAAGGACCGGGGCCGCCTGGTCGCCATGGTCTTCTCCATGCAGGCCGCCGGCCTCGTCATCGGGCCCCTGACCGGGATCATCCTCCTGGCCGTCGGTTTCTCCCACGACACCGTGTGGAGGATGCTGTTCGGGTTCGGCGCCATCCCCGCCGCGGCCGTCATCTACCTGCGCCGGACCCTGCCCGAGTCGCCCCGATACCAGTCGACGGTCCAGGGCCGTGACGAGGAGGCCGGCGAGCGCCTGGCCGCCTTCAGCGGAGGCGCCGTCCGAGCGACCCCCGTCAGCAAGCCAGCCCCGGCCCGACGGGTCGGCGTGAGCCAGCTGTTCACCAACCGGCGCCTCCTGGTCACCCTGATCGGCACCGCCGGAACCTGGTTCATCTTCGATTACGCCTACTACGGCAACTCGATCTCCACCCCGATCATCCTGCGCCAGCTCGCCCCCCACGCCAGCCTCATCGCCACCCTGGCCCTCACCCTGGCCATCTTCGCCATCGCCGCCGTGCCCGGCTACATCCTGGCCGTGTTCACCATGGACCGCGTCGGTCACCGCCGCCTCCAGATCATCGGCTTCACCGTCATGGCCGCCTGTTTCGCCGCCATCGCCGCCGTGCCCCAGATCTCCGCCGCCGTCGTCCCGTTCATGGTCGTCTACGGCATCAGCTACTTCTTCGCCGAGTTCGGCCCCAACACCACCACCTTCGTCCTGTCGGCCGAGCTGTTCCCGACCAGCATCCGGACCACCGCGCACGGCATCTCCTCGGGTGTGGCGAAGATCGGCGCCTTCATCGGCGTCTTCGTGTTCCCCATCCTCTCCAAGGCCCTCGGGTTGCGGGGCACCCTCGCCCTCACCGCCGCCTTCTCCGTCGCCGGGGCCCTCCTCAGCCTGGTGCTGCGGGAACCATCGCAACGCTCCCTCGACGACATGGAGCTCGACGACGGGACATCCGAGCCCCACGGCGGGGCCGATCCGCTGGACCTTCGCCAACCCGAAGAGGCCCTCACCGCCTCGGCCTGATCCGGATCGCGGTACCGTCGGATCCGTGCCGGAGCCAGCCGTGCCCGAGTTTGCTCAGTTGGCCAAAGCGCTCGAGGCCGGGCTGGGCTACGCCGTTTCAGGCGGTCAGTTGCCCATCGAGGATGAAAGTCTCCGCTTCGTACAGGCGGGCCCGCTCGTAGGTGAGTGCCCCGCCGCAGTCGGGACACCACCGCCAGTCACGGGTCGGCCGAGCGCCACACGCCCCACATGACGTGAACGCTTCTCCCACCTGACGTCCGCTGGCCGTCCCGACGGGCGTCGACCGTTCGCCTCTGCCCACCGCCTCCCGAGTTCCATTCGGCGTTGCGCACGAGTCTCTGTAGAACCTCGTGTTGTCGTCACTTCTCGGCATCCGTCCTCCCCCGTCACCTGTCGTCGCTCAACCACGTTTCGCCGCTGGATACCCCTTTGGAATCGGCCGGAAACGGCAAGGGGGAACCTGCGTCGGTGTCATCGGCACGGGGGTCATCGGTACCGGGCCGGCCCCAGAAGCGAGGCATGTCAGGTCAGGAAGGTGGCGGGCGGAACGACGGATCCTCAGCGCCTTGAACGAGGCGTATCCGGACTGGGCCCTTCGTCGAAGCCTTGTCGACGACCCGGCCGCCCTGGGTGATCTCGACCAGGCCCTCCGCCGCAAGTCTGCGGGCCGCCGCCCGGGTCAGGTCCATGAGGTCACGCCAGCCTTCGTCACCGACTTTCGGGCGACCTCTGATGGACAGATGGTGGCACCGGCGGCGCGCCGCTCGAGCAGCGCCAGGATGGTCCGTTCGATCTGGCGGTCCATCGATCCGCTTCCGGGGAGGTTCGGCGGTTCAGCCACTTGGCCGAGACCCGGGAAGCGTGCTCCTCAGCGATGTGCGCCGAGGAAGGTCAGTTGCCCTGACGGGCTGCCTTTTCGGTCTCTGCGAGTTCTGACAGTCGATCGGCATCGCTCCGCTGCTCCTTGGCGTCCTCACGCTTGTCGTTGGCGTCGGCGAGCTGCACCTTGGGCGCAGCCGTCGCCTTCTTCTCGGCGGCCCCGATGCGCTTGCTGTCCGCGTTCCTCTTGGCCTCCGCGGCTCGGGTCCGATCAGCCGCCTTTTTCTCGGCCTCGGCCTTTCCGGCGTCGGCTCGCGCTTTGGCGTCCTTCTCGGCCCGGCGCTGGTCTCCCTGCTCGGCTTTTTTGGCGTCGGCGACCTCCTCACTCCGCTGTCGCTGCGCCTCCTCCTTGCTTCCGCGAGCTTTCGCCCGCTCGGCGTCGAGCCTCTCGTCGGCCTCGACCCGTCTGGCGTCGGCCTTGGCGTCGAGTTTCTCGGCCTTGGCGATGAACTCGGTTCGCCGCTCCCTGGCCTGGCCCCGACGGGCGATCTCGTCATCATGGAGGATCCGCCCGGCGGCACGGTCGATGGAGCCGAGGACACGCTCGAAACCCAGACGGACCGGGGCGTTGTCGTCCAGGTGTCGGGCGACGATGCGATGTTCGATCAAGCTGAGCGGGAGGCGCACGGCGGAGTACTGCAGCTTGGCGATGGTGCGGGGGACGGTGGCAAGGTTCATCTCATCATCTCTCTTGGACTGTGGTGTATCGGGGCGGGCCCAGGGGTCATCGCATGGCGGCGTTGCTCAGCCGAGCTCGTCGCCGAGCCGTTCGGCGTCGTCGCGGGCCCGCTGGGCGGCCTGCTCAGCGGTCTCAGCGCTGGTGTGCGCCTCCTTGTGGGCGTTCTTCGCAGCGCGCTCGAGGTCGTCTGCGGCCCTCATGCGCTCCGCCTCATCCTGGTCAGCTGCCCTGGTCCGCTCGGCGGCCTGGCGTTGGGCCACGGTCTGTGACATCTTCCGCCGTTGCTCGGCATCAGCGTCCGCCGCGTGTTGCTCCTCGCGCTCCTGGTGAACGGCGGTGGCCTTAGCGGCGCCAGCTTCACCGGCGGCGTCGGCACGCTGCTGGGCCGCGGCACGCTGCTCATCGGTGATCGTCTCGACGGCATCGGATCGCTCGGCGTCGGCTATGGCCTCTTGGGCGTTGGCTTCCTTTCGGGCTTTCGCCTCGCTCTGCTGCAGCTGGCCCTCGGCGGTCAACGAGTCGTTGCCCGTGACGGCGCCCGCCACCTCCTTCGCCTTGCCCTTCAAAGAAGAGACGAGACCCTTGCGGGCTTCGTTCGCTTTATCGTCACTCATGGTTCTCCTTCACGATCGTTCCGGCTGGTCCTGGCGAGGACCGACCAGTGGTTGGCTCAGCAGGATCGTTCAGCACGGACCCCAGGGACCTCCCGGCGCATCGATCCAGAAAGGTTCCCTACCATCCGAGTCCGGTGCGGATCGGACATCGTCAGCCGAGTCCCAGCATGCCGGCATCGCGGGGTCTACCCGAGGTGGGGCACTCTGTGGTGCAGCGGGCGTGGCGCGTTCGTGACGAACCGGAACGTCGGTCAATGATGAAGGCCGTGATGGCTTCTCGATCTGTGGTGGTCCGTAGCCGCTCCCGAGGCGGAGACCAAAAAGGCTGGCGCACCGAGCGAAGCAACTCATGACGATGTCCTGCAAGGCCACGGAAACGTTGAGCGTCAACCGCTCGACGGTCGAGGCAACACCACTGGCTTGACTGTACATGGCTACTCCTCTGTGAGAACCGAGAAGCTCGACCGACGGACCCGGCTCGGGGCCCGCGCTGCCGTCCTGTCCGGCCAGCCGGGCCGGCCGACCGGACACGAGGTGTCGGGCTAGACGCCGACGGCCTCCTTGGCGATGTCGGCGAGCTGCGTCTGGGAGACCGACACCACACCGGAGCGGGCCTTGTGGGCCTCCTCGTAGGCCATGATGGACCGGACATCCTCGGGCTTGTCGAGCTTCTTGATGGCGGCGACGGCATCGGAGATCTTCAGACCGTCGTAGTCCTTGATGGGCAGCTCCGACGACCGAAGGGACCCGTTGGCCCGGCGGGTCTCGTGGAGGGCCTTGGCGGTGTCGTCGGCCCCGTCGCGGCGGGCGACGATCTCGGCTCGGGCCAGCCCGGTATCGCGACTGGCGCCGAGGACCTCCACCGCCCCGTCGCGCAGATCGTTCACCGTTCGACGAGCGTTGCTCACCGTGTCGGAAACCTTGTCGCGCTCGGTACGAGCCTGGTCGACGGCCTCGTTGACCCGGTCCGCCATGGTCCTCATGGGCAGGCTGGTCAGACGCAGCGCCGCACCGGTGAGCATCTGCACGGGTGTGCGACGCAACGCGGTCGGACCACCGAGGGCATCCTCGGCAAGCACCGTCGTCAACCACTCCACGGTGGCCGTGTGCGCGGTCTCGAGACGTTCTGCCAGCCGCTTCACCTTGGTGTCGTCGGCCGTGGTGGCCAGCACCTTGAGATAGCGGGCACGATCGAGGATCTGGTGCTCCAGAGCGAGCTCACCGAGAAGGGCCTCGTGAAGCGGCTGGGTCTGCTCGATGCCGCTCTTCACCACCGCGGTGATTCGACCGACGGCAGGGCTGACGACGTCAGGCACACCGCCCCGGGAGCGCAGCGTCTCGGCGATGAGCCGGCTGCGGACCTCGGAGTTCTGGGCGTTCTCGGCCAGCTCCTTGCGCACCGCATCGGTCCGGGCCTGTGTCTGGCGAACGGTCGCCAGCTGGATCTCGGATTCCGTGAGCTGCAACAACATGCGCAGCTGGGCGACGATCTTGTCGGTCGTGACGTCGGTCATTGGCAAACTCCTTCATCGGGCAACACACAGAACATACCCCAGCAAGCGAAACATACACTGAAGCTAGCGATTGTGACATAATGCACATGACGTGGACCGACGCGGCGGCAGCCGACTAGACGACCGACCCCTCGGCGGGCGGCAGGGTCCGCAGCGCTCTCACTGGGATGGCCGGAAATCGAGAACCCTCGCAGGCAACCGCCGCCATAGTTCGTCGTCGCTGAGCACCTGGACAGGGCTCTCGGGCACCGCTGGCGGCTTCATGCGCTGAAATGGGTTGTCCCGAACCTCGCCCTCCTCGGCCAGCCACTTCCGGAACTGCGCCAGCGCCCGGTAGCGCTGTGAGGCGGTCACGGCTTGAACCGGGCCAACTGGTCGGCGGTGAATGCCTCCAGGTGCTCCCGGCCGACCCGCTCGGCCGCAGTGCTCATCCCCTGGTCCCGCAGGAAGGTTCACCAGCCTGCGACCCGGGTCGCCGTAAATCCGGATGATCCTCGGGGTCGTGTTGGCGGCAGCGAGCGAACGCTCGAAGTCTGTCGCCATTAGCGTCGAGAGATCCCCCACTACGCTCAGCGGGGTGGTCTTCGCTCCATGGTTCTCCAATCACGTGGCCGCTCGGACCCCGTCCAGCGGGGCCCTGCTCAGGCGAGGTAAACACGCCCGAGTAGCTCCGTTGGCCAGAGCAGGCGCCTTGTAGGCGCAGACCACTCTGCGCTGTGTGGACCTGGGCTTTCGCCTACCGTGACGGAGCGCTGTAGGCCCCGTCGCTGTAGGGCACTCGGGCCCGATCCCGCACCGGTCCCGGGATCCGGGTGGGGAGAACAGGTACTTGTTCTGCTCCATCGACAGAGCTTGCCCTCGCTGGACGACCGGCTCGATGCGCTCGGCGTCAGGCGAGCCTTGTAGTCGACGGCGCCGGCGATGAGGCCGCGGCCCGCTCCGCTTGGCCCTGCTCCGTCGTTGAACAGGAAGAAGAAGTTGGCGTTGAGGGCGATGGCGGTCCCGGCGCCCGAGATAGCTACCCGCCCAAAACGTGTCGAGCCAGCTGTGTGTTCCCTGGCGGGCGTTGTCCGCCTCGAGGACGCTGTGCAACCGGCGGGCCGGGCTGTCCGGCTGCAGGAACGACACCACGGCCCGTTCGGGCTCCGCTCGCTCATCCTCGGTCAAAAGCGGTGCGCACCACTTGAGGAACCCGGCGCAACTGTCCTCGAGGGAGGACAGAGGTACCCGGGGCAGGTGCTCTTCGTTGACGAACGTCCATTCGTGCTCATCAGTGAGATCTCCTAATCCAACAGCTGATCGACCCGCACGGCGTCGCTCTCAGCGGCCAAGTGGGCGGGCAGGACCCGGCCGAAGAGCTGCCGGGTGCGGGACACCGTGCCGATGACTCCTGCCCGGTCGGCGTAGGCGAAGAGCGCCGAGTGGCGCTCCTGGTCCCCCTGCACCGTCCGTACCCTGTGCAGGGCGTAGCGACCTCGGAACAGCTGCAGATCACCCGGCCGCAAGGCCAAGCTACGGACCAGGTGACGGGCCCGGCCGGCGAGCACCGCCCGCACGTCATCGAAGTTCTCCCTGTGCGGAGACCTGATGTTGGGGCAGTACTCGAAGGAGCCACCGGCCTCCGGCGCCTGGGTGACCACGCTGACGGTGAGCTCGTTCTTGTCGAAGTGCCAGGGGTGGTCCTTCCCGGGTGGCACGACGTTGAGGCACAGCCCGGCCAGGGGATCCGCCAGCTCCCACACCCGGGGTAGGTCGAAGCAGCAGGCGATGAAGCGTTGGACCAGCGGGTCGCTGTAGAGCCGGTGGATGATCAGCTGCTCCGGGATGCGGTCACGGGCCACGAACGCGTTAGTGCGTTCCATCACCGTGCGGGCCGGGTGGCCGGCCGGAAGCGACGGTCCCGGCGCGGTGTTGTAGACGTTGACGGTCTCCACGTCGTAGTACCCGAGCGGGGCGACGGTGGAGCATTCCCGGCGCACCTCGTCGACCACCCCTGCCCGGATGAAACCGGGCAGTACGCTGCAACCGACGGTACGCAACTCCTCCCGGGACCGCAGCGCAGCACGCCGCCAGCCGGAGCCGGTCGGAGCTGACACCGGGTAGCGATCGGTGTCCACCACCTGTTTGAGGTTCAACGGATCGTCCACGTCGGGCAGGGTCAGGGCTCGGGTGGAGGATCCCCCGGCGTGAGGGGCGGTCGCTGCCCATCGGCCAGGGGGCTATCAATGTCGAGGACCGGTCCCTGCGCGAGGCCATCCCACCCGGTGCGGGTGGTGGCGCCTCCGGCCGACGAACGGATCACGGTGTTGGACAACCGGGCCGCTCGACGGGCCAGGCGGCGGCCCACGATCCGCCCGGCCAGGCTACGGGCGGGCGGCAGAAGGAGGAGCAGGCCGACGACGTCGGTGACGAACCCGGGAATGCACACCAGGACCCCACCGGCCAGGAGGACGACGCCGTCCAGCACCTCCCTTCCGGGCACCTCCCCAGCGGCCAGGCCTTCCCGGGTCCGGCGCCACACGCCGAAGCCGGCCCGACGGACCAACCACGGGCCTGAGGCGCTGATCACCACCTGCGCCAGGATGGCCGGCAGCACCCCCATGCCCGGGCCACCTCGATGAGCACGAACACCTCGGCGGCGATCACCGCCACCACCGAGAGCAGAACCAGCATGACCTGACCGTATCCCGCCCGCCGTCCCCAGCCTGACGGTCCCGGGCGTCCCGTCCCCCGCCCCGGCGGCCCGGCAAGGTTCGGGCACCGTGCGGGTCCCCGAATCGTGCCAATCGCCCGCCCCATCGGTCCCGGCGCCGGCCGGTACTACGCCGACTGGTCGGCGGTGAAGGCCTCCAGGTGCTCCCGGCCGGCCCGCTCGGCGGCAGTGGGCACCCCTTGGCCCGGAGGAACGCGACCAGGCGCCTGGCGCTGTCCCCATAGGTCTTGATCGTGCGGGGGTCTTGTTGGCGGCGGCGAGGCTCCGCTCGAAGTCCCCGATGAGGGTGGACGGGTCGCCAACTACGTTCAACGGGGCGGTCTTGGTGGTCATGGTTGGTGCCCTTCCTGTATCCGCTGTACCGCACCCGCCTCGGCGTACAGCGTAGGTTGCCACACCCGAAAGAGCGCGACGCCGCCGCCAGCACCCAGCATGCCAACAACGACAGCATCTCTGAAGGGCCCTGTCCCCAGTGCGGCGGCGCCAAGTGGGTGCCCATCGGCGTTGACGGTCTCACCTCCACCGGTTGCACAGGCTGTGTCATGAGGCGCTGGGCTCGCTCTCCGGCGGCCCGATCGTACGGCGGGCCCACGTGGACATGGTCGTGCTCCAGCTCCCCTATGGTCCCAAGTCAGGCCCATCCCTCGGATGCTGGGCGCTGATCCTGCGGGCCAGGTTGACGGCATGATCTCTCCGAGTCGTTCATAGAAGGGGGACAGGAGGGTGACCTGGGCCGCAGTCCCGGAAGTCATGGTGCCGTTGGCCACCTCCGCAGTGAGTCGCCAGTGGAGGATGTCCATCTCCTCGTCGGCTTCGTCCAAGGCGATGCTCTGATGGGTGTGGTCCCCGTAGGCATCAGCCACGGTCAGCCACATAGCGGTAGCCCGCCCGCCTGGCCGACCGAGAGGTCCTCGACATCGGCGTAGGAGGAGTTGGAGTCCCGGTGCGATGCCGCAGCGGCGTTCACGTTGGCGAGGAACGCCCCGATGTCCTTGGCGCAGCCGGTGCCGGTACCGGGCTGTGTGGTCGATGCGGCCTGGGTGCCACCACCTTGGCCGTGGGCCAGGTAGCCGACCGCCGGGTTGAAGTTGGAGAGCACGTTGGAGCCCGACGAGAGCAGGTTGGTGAGATCCTGGGCGGTAGGAATGCTGCGCACCGTGTCCGCTGCGAAGCGGCCAAGCTTGCCAAATGGCTTCGAGAAGGCCCGGCTCGACAACAGCCACGAGGTCGCTTCGCAAACTGCTCCGCTTCGATCTGTCGAATCATCGACGACTTCTCGACGGGCGTCGACGCAAACTGCCCCGGACCCGGGCCCATGCCACTGGCGGAGAAGTGGTCCCATGCTGCTGGCGGGCGACACAGAGACCGGACGACAAGCATGACGTTCTCTGTGGGCGCTTTTACGTTTGCCCCCGGAGGGACACAACCGGCTCGATGGTCAACCACCTCAACTACGGCCGGTCCGTCAAGACGCTGCCCCCTGGAGTCGGTCAGGTCCCGCTTCAGTTCGGACTTCCCGGGCCTGACCCTGGAGGTCCAAGCGGCGCTCTCCGGCCTGCCGTCACTACGCCTGCCTGGGCGGCGTGGCCACCAAGGGCACAGCGAACATGTGGCGCAACCGTCCGGGGCATCTCCTGACCACGGTGGCCCGCACCACTCCTTGGTAGGATCTTCGTTCCGATCAGGGGAGCATGCGGTCGATGGTCTCGACGAGCCGAGGATCGAAGGGTCAGGGGGGTGAGTCGCTGCGGCGGCTGCACGCCGACATCACGGGGTTCTGCCGGGATGTCACCGACGAGGAGTGGCTGAGCCCGAGCCGGGCCGAGGGGTGGCGGGTCCACGACGTCATGGCCCACATGAGCGGCACGGCCAAGGCGTTGTTCACGCCGACCGCCATCCGCCTCCTGGCCAGCAATGACATCGAGCGGGCCAACGACACGCTGGTTGACAGCCGGCGCACCTGGGCGCGCAGCCGAGTGGAGGGGGAGTTCGACCGTTGGGGACCCCGGGTGGCGTCCATGGTGGGCGGCCTGGGCCGCACGCCGATCGGCGGCATCCGTGTGCCCCTGGCCGAGCTGGGCCGCTTCCCGCTGGTGTGCATCCTCGGCGAGGCCGTCTCGTTCGACCAGCACACCCACCTGCACCACGACCTGGCCCCCGCCCTGGACCGCGAGGCACCTCCTACGGACGACCTGCGGATGACGCTCGTGGTGTCGTGGATGATGCGGGTGCTGGGCAACCAGCTGACCTCGGCCAATCCGGCGTGGCTGGACCGGCCAATCGCCATCACCCTCGACGGGCCCGGCGGGGGCACGTGGCGGATCGAACCCGGTGGGGCCATCGCCCCCGGTTCGGCGACCGGCGCGGCGGTGACGCTCGCCAGCCGGTCGGTGGACTTTCCGGCGTGGGGGACCGCCCGCGTCCCGGCCAAGGTCACCGATCTCACCATCACCGGTGACGTGGAGCTGTCCGACGCCTTCCTGGGGTCGCTGAACATCGTCTGGCACTATGGCCCTCGCCGCCGCCCGGCGCCGATGTGAGCGACAGCCCTGCTCACCGTCTTTCAACCTGTCGGCGTCCTACGACCAAGTTTGGCGGCAGCGAGCGAGCGCTCGAAGTCGCCGATGAGCGCGAGAGATTCCCACTACGCTCGACGGGGTGGTCTACACGATCAAGACTCTCTCAAGCTCCTTTGACTGCTCGAACCACATCCAGCGGGACCCTGCACGGTCCCCCCTCGAAGCGCTGTGCAACGATCGTCAGAGAGGCGGCAGCGACATGTGCCCCGCTCAATCGGGGTGACCTTGCCCGAGTAGCTCAGTTGGCCAGAGCAGGCGCCTTGTAAGCGTCAGGTCGTCGGTTCGAACCCGACCTCGGGCTCGACGAATGCCCAGCTCAGCCAGCGGGAGCGCTTGTCGGGCCGATCTGCCTACCGGGTTTTATAGCCAGCTTGTAGCCACCCGCAGTCTGGGGACGACGCCGCTGGAGGACCCAACAAGGGAGCGAAGGGCATCAACACCGGCACGTGGTCGTCGCCGACCCTCTCCCAGGACAGCTCGGGGCAATGGGTCGTCGTTCTCGGAGGCAGCAATCCCGTCGACGCCCACAGGGCCCTCGGTCTTGAACTCCCAGTGCGGGAGCGAAGCTGCGGAGCTGGACGTGATGTTGGGCCATCGTCTCGGGGCGAACGTCCGGGGGCGACGCAGGAAGGTCTTCGCCGACTACACCCAGGAGCCCGTCGATCGTTACGGCCCGGAGTCCCCGCACCTGTCCTGCCAGCTGCCGACCCCAGGGCCGTGCCGGAGTGATGGGGCCAGGGGCACCGCCCCCGCCGGCACCGCCCTCTGCGGCCGCGGTCGGCGTGGGCCGAGTCGATAAGGGGCCACGGCGGTAGCAGGTCCATTCTCTCCAGCGGTCCTATCTCCCCACCGGCGAAGCCATCATTGCCACCCCTGCCCCGCTCCCCGCTGTTGAGGTCGGCACAACAAGGCGGCGAAGACAAGGAGGCCCCACACGAGAAACCATGGATCCCACAGGTAGGCGTGCCAGGCCAGGGCCCGATGGTCGGCGTCGGTGCTGGCCACAATGACGTCGGCTTGAACGAGGAGGCCGACGGCGGTCAGGACCAGCCCGTAGCCCGTCAGGGTGGCCGCCTCGATCCAAGCCAGCACCCGGAGAGGACGTCGCAGCCGGCGTATCGCCACCAGGGGTAGGGCGGCGGCCACCACCTTCACGGCGACGACGAACCACAGCAGGAGCTCCACGCCAGCCCCGCCGGAGCGACCTGCTCGCTCGAACACCCCGCCGACCGTGCCCATCAGCGCCGTTCCGCCGACCGCCCAGTAGGCGCTGACCGCGGCGTAGCCGAGCCCGACGCCGAGGGCCAGCCATGCCGCCTTTGGTCCCGGGCGTGAACGGGGCCTCATGCGAGCCGATACACGACCGGCCCGCTGCCCACCACGGTAGCGTTGCTCACCGCCGTGTCTTGTCGGTCCCTGTGACCCAGGACACCAGGGTGCCCAGGGCGCCGTCGAGCGGGGAGCGGGCGCGACGGACGGAGTCCCTGCCTGCCACTCAGGACACGAGGTCGGCCAGGGTGGCGTTGATGAGCGATGAGGGTCGGTGAGGGCTGGTGGTCCGGGCCATGAGGTGGAGGGCCTATCTCGGGTGGGTTGCGCCCGGTTGTTTTGACTGCCTTACCCAGTATGGTGAGATGATGTTTGGCTGTCAAACACACTCGGCTCCGTGCTGATGAGGGCCGACCGTCGTGACCCGCTCGTGCGGGCCGTGGGTGAGGAGTTGGCTGAGCTCCAGGCCGCGCATGACGATCGCGACCGGGCCCTCGCCGATTATCTCGGTGTCGGCCGTACCGACCTGCGCTGCCTGGACCTCGTCGTGCGTCACGGCCCGCACACCCACGGGCAGATTGCCGGTGCCCTGGGGCTGACCCCCGGCTCCGTCACCGCTCTGGTCGATCGGCTCCAGCAGGCCGGCTACATCTCTCGCCACCCCGACCCCTCCCACGGGAGACGTGTGCGCGTCGCGCCCACGGCCGCCCTCATCGAAGCCATCCGGGAGCCCATCGCTGAGCGCATCCGGGTGGGCGACCAACAGCTCGGCTCGTATGACCTCGAGCAGCTCCAGCTCATTCGGGACTTCCTCCATCGGGCCCGCGAGGGACAGCAGCATCTGGCCCAGTACTTCCGTGCCCATTCTCGACCTCGGTGAGCCGGCGGTGAAGTACCGTCGCTTGGCTTCGGTAGGTCGAGGGCCTCCCCGCTAGTCCCAGGGTCCCCTGGCGGGGACGTCGCCCATGGGCGAAAATGGGGGTGGGCCTGCCCGCCGACGCCGTCGTTCCCTTGGCCTTTTGAGGCCGTCGCTAGTCTGGCGTTGGGGCCCCTTGTTGAAGGGTCGCGCATTG
>JBPCNZ010000141.1:0-7613 GCA_051000755.1 Acidimicrobiales bacterium
TGGTCCCTCCCTGCGTGGGAGGTGTCGGTCCCGGTGGGAGCTACCCGGGGCGGCGTCCCGCCCCCCCCCCGAGGCGATCCACCGCTTCGACATCCGGCTGCCGCCAGACAGCCCCTGGGGTCGGGCCGAGCTCGGTGAGCCGTACGAGATCACCGGATGGATCCGCTTCGCGGACGGCACCGAGCCGGACACGACCTCCCTGGTCACCTTCGCCGACGCATTCCCTCCCACCCTCATCGGTTCCATCGAGACCACGTGGGTGCCGACCCTGGAGCTGACCGTGCACGTGCGCAACCGGCCCGCCCCTGGGTGGCTGCTCGGGACGTTCCGTACCCGCCTCCTGATCGACGGTCTGCTCGAGGAGGACGGCGAGATCTGGGACAGCGACGGGCACCCAGTGGCCCAGTGCCGTCAGCTGGCGCTGATCCTCCAGCCCCGGAAGGGCTCGTAGCATAGAGGGGACAGCCGGCTCAACATGCGTGGGTCGGCCCGCCGTGCACCCGGGCGTCTCTCGCCGGGCCAGCGGGTGCGGGCGTCTCTCACCAGCGCTGAGGCCAGCGGGTGCGGGCGTCCTTCACCAGCGCTTTGAACCGAAAGTATCGGTTTTGCTCGGTTCGCGCACCGAATGTGTCGTCTGGCGGGATCTTCGGTTCATCACAGCTCGGGCGGCCCGGTATTTTCGGTTCATTCCGTGGTCGGGGCTGGCTTTAGCGCCCACGCCACAACACCGGACACCCTCACGTACATCGATCGCAACGGGCCGAGCGCTCGCCGCTGCCTCTTCTGGCTGACGTTGGTGTGCCGTGGGCTCTTAGGCTGACCGGCATGGGCTCGATCATCAACGGCCGAGCATGGATCAAGGAGCGAACCCGGCACCTGGAGGTCGCCCTCGCCGACGAGTCCTTGGATGCCGACCAGCATGCCGCCATCGAGGAAGAGCTGGATCGCCTGCGGGCCGAAGGCGTGGCGGCCGGACGGCACCGGCGGTGGTGGTGGGTTCTCGGCGGTCGACGCCCGTGAGGTGAACCGCCGGGCGGTTGGCGCCGAGGCGCCCAGACCGGATGCCGATCAGGGAATGCAAATCCCCAGGACTATTATGCAGTGCGACGTCGGCGGGGTCGTGGTCGTGGGGGTTGGCCTCGTTGTCAACGTCGTGGTGGTGTTGGTCGGAGAAGGCGAGGCCGGAGGTGGTGACGTCCTCGGCGGGCCCGTAAACCCCCCCGACGTCGTCGGCGTGTGGCGGGAGGACGGGGGTGAGGACCCCGGGTACACAGATGACGGACTCGACGAATCAGACGGACCCAGCGGCGTCGAAGCTCCCGGCAGGGGGGACGATACGGTGTTGCCGGGTGGGATGACGATCAACGGGGTGCTGTTCGGCGGGACGGTGGGCGGGTCGGCGGGCTTGCCCGGGAAAAGCGTCGGCCCCTTGGCGCCTTGGATGTTGACGGTTTCGAAGCGTGGGAAGCCCTTGGGGTGCACGACGATGGCTCCGATGATCCCTGCCGCCAGGACACCGGCCGTCGCCACGGCGAGCAGGCGGGGACTGAGCGAGTCGACCAGTCGCCGGCGGCGGAGGCTCCATGGACGGGACGCATCCTTGCTCGAAAGGTCGCCGTCATCAGCCGACCATCCCAGCGCGGCCGCCAGGGGGACCGGCGCATCGTCGTCGAGGTCGATGCTCCCCGGCTTGGATGCGGTCGGCGGTTCGAACGGGGTCGGCGCTTCGAACGGGGTCGCCGGTTCGAATGCGCTGGGCGGCGTGGATCCGCCGGGCGGCGTGTCGTCGCCGGTCAGGCCCGCCCACGCTGAATCGTCGGGCGCCCAGTCGTCAATCGGCCACCCCTCGTCTCCGGCGCCCGACGCGGGGACCGCATCGGCGGGGGAGACGGCATCATCGGGGGTCTTGAGGTCCGGTCCCGACCGTGGGCCCGATCCGGGCGCCTCGGCATGGGCCGGAGCCGACCAGTCGATCGCTTCGGCAGCGAATGGGGTGAGTGGGGGGACCTCGGAACGGCGGCGGCGCAAACGACCCAACCCGCCACGGACTCTCTCGCCTGAAGGCGAGGGGTCGAGGCCCGCCAGCCCCTCATCGATCGAGTCCTCGGTCGTGAGCTCGTCCGGGGTGGGCGCCTCGGGGGTGGGCGCCTCGGAGGTGGGCGCCTCGGAGGTAGTAGCCCCGACCGGCGGGTCGTCGCTCGGATGACCGTCCGCGACCGCCGCTTCGGGGTCGAGTTCAGTGTCGACCTCGGGTTGGGCAGGGAGGTCGGAGGGAGCATCGAAGGGCTCGTCTTGGGCGGGGGCAGCAAAGGACGGCTCGGTGCGGGATGTCAGGACTGCGTCCCCGTCCCCGTCCCCGTCCCCGTCCCCGTCCCCGTCCCCGTCCCCGTCCCCGTCCCCGTCCCCGTCCCCGTCCCCGTCGCCGAGAGCGGCATGAAAGGCGGCGAGGGCAGCAGCGGCCACCGTCCCGGGCGGCACGTCGGCCTTCGGCGGCAACGAGCGGTAACGGTCAGTGGGCGTTGCGCCAACTGCGGCCGCCGGTGAGCGCGGGGCGCCGGTGGACGCCTCCGAGGACGAAGCGGCGATGGGGGGAGGGGGGGTTGGCGCCGGTGGGGGCACCGGAGCTGGGGGGGCGACCGGCTTCGGGGGCGGGGTGGGCGCCGGGGGCGCCAGGGGCGGCTCCGGCGCGGTCCTCTCAGGTCGCTCCACTGCCTCCTCGTCGATCAGGTCGCCGTCCCAGGCCTCGGCGCCGGCTAGCAGATACCGATCGAGAGCCAGCCGACCGGCGTCGGTGGCGATGGGCACCGGGCCACTGTCAGGATCGCCGAGGGCCTGCAGGCGCTCGACCAGGGCCAATCGGCTTCCGCAGGTCTCGCATCGGGCCAGGTGGTCCCCGATGGAGGCCGTCTCATCGGCGGGCAAGGTGGCGGTCACATAGGCGGTCAGGTCGGCACGGCTCGGGCAGGCCTTGGAGGCGGCCGTGGGCACCAGCTGGTCTTGGGCGGCGTTGGCCAGGGACGTCACCGCGCCGGGAGCCAGAGAAAGGATCTCGGCGACGACGGTGCTGGATCGCTTGTCAGCCAAGCGCAGCCAGAGTGCGGCCCGCTGGTCCATGGGCAGGGCCCACCAAGCGTCATGGAGAGGATCGGCCATGCCCGGAGGCGACGTTACGAAGCCGAACGGCTCCACCTCGCGGTAGGTGGCGCTCAACAACTCGATAGGCGACGGTGGGCCCAGCCAGGAAACCTGAGCCGCGACAGCCGCCTCCGCGGCCGCGTCGGCCCCGGTCTGTTCTCCACAAACAGCGAAGGCCAGCCGCCATGCGGCAGCCAGGTCCGCCGCAGTCGCGTCTCCCAGCACGTCTTGCATCGAAGGCCACACGCTACATGGCCAGAGGTCCTCCATGCCGTCCATCGTCCTGTGCCGTTCCCGTCGTGACTTGACGGTGCGATGCGATCCGGCGTTGGCTGGCCCTGATGCCAACCCGCCGAGGTCGCCAACCGCTGCCTCCCGGCTTCGCTGTGGTGTGGACGACCGTGGCTCTCGATCTGGTCGGATTCGGCATCGTCCTGCCCATCCTGCCCCTCTACGCCCGCCGATTCCATGCCTCGTCACTGGAGGCGACCCTGCTCGTGGCCGCCTTCGCCGGGGCGTCGTTCGTGTTCTCGCCCCTCTGGGGACGCGTGGCCGATCGTCACGGACGAAAGCCGGTCCTCATCGTCTCCTTGGTGGGTACCGCCGTCGGCAGCCTGGTTACCGGCCTGGCCGGCGGTCTGGTGCTGCTGTTCATCGGGCGCCTGATCGACGGGGTATCGGGAGCCAGCGTCTCGGTCGCCCAGGCCAGCGTTGCCGATGTGGCCGACCCTCGCTCCCGACCTCGGCTCTTCGGGCTGCTCGGAGCGGCGTTCGGCGTCGGGTTCGTGGTCGGCCCGGCCATCGGCGCCCTCGGCGCCCTGGCCGGTCCTCGCGTCCCGTTCCTGATTGCCGCCGGGCTGGCAGGAACCAACGCTCTGGTTGCGCTGCGCCGCCTGCCCGAGACCCATCCTCCCTCCGCCCGCCACGAACATCACGGTCGGAGCCGGCGGTTTGAAGCCCTGCGAACGCCAGGCGTTCTTCCCCTCATCTCCGTCTCGCTGTGCACCCTCGTGGCTTTCAGCGCTTTCGAAGCGACTTTCGCTCTGTTCGGCCGGGATCGCCTCGGCCTCGGCATCGGTTCGTCGGCGGCCACGTTCAGCGCGGTTGGCGCGGTGATCGTAATCGTCCAGGGTGGGTTGGTCCGCCCTGTCGTCCACCGTCTCGGCGAGGTCAGGACGCTGGGTGTGGGGTTGCTCCTCGACGCCGCCGGCCTCGCCCTGCTGGCCCCAGCACGCTCGTGGGCCGTGGCTGCGCCCGCCTTGGTGGTCCTGACCGTAGGTCAGGGCCTGGTCCAGACCACGATGTCGTCGACCCTCGCAGGACGGGCCGATCCTCGCCGGCGCGGTGAGGTGCTGGGTGCCCAGCAGTCGGCGGGGGGCCTTGCTCGAGTCATCGGGCCGGTCATCGGCGGGGCCCTGCTCGGTGAGCACGCCACCGATTGGCCCTACGCCGTGGGGGCCGTCCTCATGGTGGTCGCTCTGGGCCTCGTCATGCGCATCGGGACAGTCCCGCCGCTTGGCCACACCGCCGCCAAAGATGATGTTACTGTGTAGTAACAAGTCGACGCGCCGCGGCACGCGAGCGCTCCAGGAGGTGGCTCATGGCCGATTTCTCGCTCGAGCTGAACGAGGATCAGATCCAGATCCAGAAATGGGTCCACGACTTCGCCGAGACGGTCATCCGTCCTGTCGCCCCCGAGTGGGATGAGCGAGAGGAGACCCCGTGGCCGATCATCGCCGAGGCGGCCAAGATCGGCCTGTACTCGCTGGATTTCGTCGCCAACGCCTTCGGTGATCCGACCGGCATCCTCCTGCCTGCCGTCATGGAGGAGATGTGTTGGGGCGATGCCGGCATCACCCTGGCCATCTTCGGCACGACCCTCGGTGTGTCAGGCATCTTCGCCAACGGAACGCCCGAGCAGATCGGCGAATGGCTCCCACAGTGCTTCGGTACCCCGGAGAAGCCGGCGCTGGCGGCCTTCGCCGTGTCCGAGCCAGACTCCGGCTCAGACGTGAGCGCCATGCGCACCCGGGCCGTCTACGACGAGGCCAACGACGAGTGGGTTCTCAACGGCACCAAGACGTGGATCACCAACGGCGGGATCGCCGACATCCACGTCGTGGTGGCCGCCGTCGACACCTCGCTCGGCTCACGCGGCCAGGCCAGTTTCATCGTTCCTCCCAACACCAAGGGCCTCAGCCAGGGCAAGAAGTTCTCCAAGATGGGAATCCGCGCCTCGCACACCGCCGAGGTGGTGCTCGACGACGTCCGGGTGCCCGGGGCCTGCCTCCTCGGCGGCAAGGAGAAGCTCGACGAGCGCATGGCCCGGGCCCGCGAGGGTCGCAAGGGTCAGCGGGTCCAGGCGGCGATGGCCACCTTCGAGGCTTCCCGGCCCATGGTGGGTGCCATGGCGGTCGGTATCGCCCGGGCCGCCTACGAGTACTCCTTGAACTACGCCAAGGAGCGCAGGCAGTTCGGTCGGGCCATCATCGAGAATCAGGGCATCGCCTTCAAGCTGGCCGACATGCGCATGAGCATCGACGCCGCCCGGCTCCTGGTGTGGAAGGCGGCCTGGCTGGGGCGCAGTGGCAAGGGCTTCGAGGCGGCGGAGGGCTCCCAGTCCAAGCTGTTCGCCGGCGAGACGGCCGTCAAGGTCACGGACGACGCCATCCAGATCCTTGGCGGCGCCGGCTATGTCAAGGAGCACCCAGTCGAGCAGTGGCATCGTGACTCGAAGATCTATACGATCTTCGAGGGGACCTCCGAGATTCAGCGCCTGGTCATCGCCCGGGCCATCTCCGGGGTCCACATTCAGTAGGGCTGAGCAGCATCTTCGTGAGTTGACTGTGCCCCGGCTTCGGCTGGGGCACGGGCCTGTCCGGCGTCGGTGTCGGCGTCATCCCTAGAAGCATCCCTAGTTAATGTCACCGGTCGGGGTGTACCCTCGGTTCGTGACGACGCTGCGGGAGCGACGGCCGGGAGTGTGGGAGGTGCGGGTCTTCAGCGGCACGGACGCCGCCGGTCGGCCCACCCAGGTCAGCCGCACGGTCCGTGGGACCAAGAAGGACGCCAGACGGGTGGCGGCCGAGCTCACGTTGAAGCCCAGCAACGCCGCCGGGCGCACGGTCGGTGATCTCCTTGCCGCCTGGCTGGAGGTCAACGCCGACACCTGGGCCCCATCCACCCGCCGGGATCAGACGAGCAGGGCCGAACGGATACGGACCGACCCGATCGGCCGGCTACCCCTGGCTCGGTTGGCGCCGGCGGACATCGACCGGTGGCATGGCCGGTTGCGTCGGGCAGGGGTGGGTGAGGCAGCCCTCCGCAATCGTCACGTGGTCTTGCGGGCGGCACTGGCCCAAGCCGTCCGGTGGAGTTGGTTGTCGACGAATCCGGCCGGCGCCGTCAGGCTCAAGCAGCGCAAGCGGGCCCCTCGGGAAACCATGTCGGTCGAGGAGGTCCAGGCCGTGCTCGTGGCGGCCGCGAAGGTCGACCCGGGGGCCGGCGTGGCGATCCGGCTTGCTGCTGTGACCGGAGCGAGGAGGTCGGAGCTCGCCGCCCTGCGCTGGGGCGACCTGGAGGGTGCTCGGCTTCGGATCGACTCGTCGGTGGCTGTCCTGCGCAGCGGCGGGGAAGATCCCCAGCTGGTCGATGACGTGACCAAGACGGCGAATCGTCGCCTCGTCGCGCTCGACGCCGTGACCGTTGCCATGTGGGACGCCTACCGGGCATCCTTCGCCGACCCTGGCGACTGGGTCTTCGGCGGTTTTGAGCCGGCCAACCCGGACCGGATCGGTTGGTGGTGGCAGCGGGCCCGAGCCCTCTCGGGCAACGAGCATTCGTGGCGGCTCCACGACCTTCGTCATTGGTCGGCGACCCAGGCCATCGGCCATGGCCACGACGTCCGCACCGTGGCCGGCAGGCTCGGGCACGCCAATGCGGCTATGACGCTGCGGGTCTACGCCCACGTCCTCGAGGAAGCCGACCAGGCGGTTGTAGCCACGCTGGCTGGGGCGCTGGACGTCAAGCGGGGTGGCTCTGTCCCAGAGGGCTGACGCCCGCCCTCCTTCGGAGGACGGTTGTCGTCGGGCTCAGCGGTCTCGGTCCGGCGTGTTCAGTGCGGTAGCAGGGACCGTCGGCAGGCTCTGAATGCTGTTTGAAGGTGCTGTGTTACAGAGGGCGCACAGGAACACGCCTGTCCCGGCGGATGGTTCTTCACTGCACTGCGGACGAGGCGATGGCCTTCGAGGATCCGCTGCGCCGGTTGAGCAGCGCTCGGTCACATCCCATTTCGGTTGCCCAGCCGGGGTATTGACACCCGGACCCGATTTAACTGGTCGAGGCTAGCCATAGGCCGTCCAGATCGGCATTGCCGGTGGCCGCCACGAGGGATGAGAATGGTGGGTGCCCGGCAAAGCTCGGTTCTCCTTGGTGCAGGTGAGCCCGATAGCCAGATTGATGCGGGGGCCTTCTCGGTA
>JBPCNZ010000142.1:0-10164 GCA_051000755.1 Acidimicrobiales bacterium
GTGGTACCGAGAAGGCCCCCGCATCAATCTGGCTATCGGGCTCACCTGCACCAAGGAGAACCGAGCTTTGCCGGGCACCCACCATTCTCATCCCTCGTGGCGGCCACCGGCAATGCCGATCTGGCTAATTACATCCCCTTGGAGGCTGCCGCCGGTGGGCCGAACTTCTATCAGTTCGGCGATGATGTCCTCTACGAGATCCACATCTCCAACGATGGCAAGGCCGGCGACAACATCGTCTACCGGTTCCAGTTCCAGACCGCCGCCCCCAACCCGGCCGCCGGTTTCCTCTACAACACCGGGCCTATCACGTCTCTCGACGCGCCCACGTGGAACCGTAAGCAGACCTATTCGGTGTCTAAGGTCGTCAACGGTGGGGCGCCGTTGTCGCTCGGGACCGGGCTGGGGTGTCCCCCGTGCAACATCGGACCGTTGTCCACCCCGAACTATTCGGCTCTGGCCGACGCCGCCGTGCACAGCCTGCCCGGTGGGGTGAAGGTCTTCGCCGGTCAGCGAGCTGAAGGGTTCTACGTCGATCTGGGTGCGGTGTTCGACCTGGCCGACCTGCGACCGTTCGCCAACCTTCACGCCGGCGGGCCGCTGTCCATGGGCAGCGGCGTGAACGCCCTGGCCACCGCAAACGTTCATACCATCGCCATCCAGGTCCCCAAGACCATGCTCACCGTCGACGGGTCCAACCCGACCGATCCCATGGCCGCCAAGTCCGTGATCGGCGTCTACGCGTCGGCCAGCCGGCCCGCGGCACGGATGTACTCGCCCGCCGGGGCCTATACAGTCAGCGGGGGCTTCGTGCAGGTGTCCCGCCTCGGCATGCCCTTGTTCAACGAGCTTCTCGTCCCGCTGGGCGACAAGGACACGTGGAACGCGTCGGCGCCGTCGGGTGACAGCCGATTCGCCGGCGGCGTATCCAAGCCGGTGCTCGGCACGCTGCTGCCCCAGCTCTACCCTGGGGTGTTTCCCAACCTGGACGCGTTCAACAAGACCGGTATGCCCAGGGCCGACCTGTTGGCCATCTTCCTCACCGGTATTCCCTCAGGGATCATCCCCAGCTTCCAGAACAACACCGGGACCACCCAGGCCGACCTGCTGCGGCTCAACATGGCCATACCGCCGACGGCCAGCCCGAATGTCCTCGGTCTGCTCGGCAATGACCCCGCGGGCTTCCCCAACGGCCGGCGGGTGATCGACGACATCACGACCGTCGAGCTGCGAGCCTTGGCCGGCGTTACCCTCCAGTTGGTGACCAAGGCCCTCAATCCGAAGAGCTTCTTCACCGCCGACGCCGCGGCTGCCAAGGTCACCGATGATGTCAGCGACGCCGGACTTGGGTTCCTCAACAATTTCCCGTACCTGGCCCTGCCTCACAGCGGCTACGACACCCCATCACCGGCATCGGCTTCGGGGGGCTCGCCACCAGCGTCAGCGAACCCCCCGGCGTCCCAGGCGAACCCGTCGTCGTCTGCAGCCGGGACCGCGACCTCGGGCGCGCCGGTACCCCGGGGTGCACCCGCCACCGGCGGTGGCGGCGCCGAAGGATTGAACCACCGACTCCCGCTGGCCGCCGACGCCGTAGCGGTAGCGGCCGTCGGGGCCGCCACGGCGGTCACCGCCGCCCGGCGGCTCCCCGCCAAGCAGAGGCTGGACGATTCCGAGGAAGGTCCGGAGTGATCGCCCACCCATGAACCCAGCACGGCTTCGGGGGCGAGGTGAGCGGTTTTGGATTGCTCTTACGGGCTGGGGGGTGGCAGCGGTCGCGGTGGTCGTGCTCATCGTGGTCCTCACCGCCAGGGGATCCCCTCCGGCACCAGCCGCTACGCCATCTGGGCGGCTCGATGCGACAACCACAGCCACAACCAAGCCCTCGATGCCAACCACCGCGAGCGTTCCGACGCTGTCGCGCTCCGAGCCGCTGTCGCTGCGGATCCCCTCCATCGGCGTTGCCACCCACGTGGTCGATGAAGGCCTCACCGCTGACGGCGCCCTGCAGGTGCCCCCCCTGACCTCCACCGGCACCCACGAGGCTGGCTGGTATGACCTCGGACCGGCACCGGGCCAGACCGGCCCGGCAGTGATCGTCGGCCACGTCGATTCGACCAGCGGCCCCGCCGTCTTCTACCGCCTCGGATCCCTGGCGGTTGGGAACAAGATCATGGTCGGCCGGGCCAACGGCACCACCGCCACCTTCACCGTGACCGCCGTCCGCCAATACCCAAAGGCCAGCTTCCCCACCCAGGCCGTCTACGGTCCGATCCCCTACGCAGGCCTACGGCTGATCACCTGTGGCGGCAAGTTCGACCCGGCCAGCGGGCACTACCTGTCCAACATCGTCGCCTATGCCACCGCAGCCTGAGCACAGGGTGCGTGCATGGCTCGTCGATGCAGCCCGACGCCTTGTCCTCGAGGGGCCTTGACCGGCGGTCTCTCCGACGGCGAGGTTGAGCTGGCCGAGGTTCACCAAGCGTCGGGGATAATCTCGGTGCAACTCGCGGTCGGCGACGGCGAGGCGTTGGCCCGTCATCGGGCCCGGGCCTTTGCCGATGGGACTACGGTCGGGCTCGTTGCAACCGAAATCGTGGCCCGACGGCCCCACCTCTGTCAATGACATCAAGTGGCCCGATCAGCGGAGGGCAGGGGTTGCCTATCACCGCTCGACGGTGTTGGAGCGGGGCGACGATCATCCCGGTCGGGCCCTGGCCTACTACGCGTCCCGGGGTGAGACAACGCTGCTTTGGGGCGGCGCCAGCGACTCTCTCGGCGTGCAGGGAGCGGTCGATCCGGCGTCGTTCGAGGCGGTGTTCGGGCCGGGCGGGGCGCGTCTCCGGGGTCGGGTGAGCGGCTGGTTCGGGCTCGTCGGCCGGGCATGGAACTGGTCATCTCCGCCCACAAATCGGTTGCGGAGCTGGGGGTGATCGGCCGGGCGGAGGACATGCATTCGATCATGGACGCGGAACGCGACGCGACCCGGTCTTGAGCAGGAAAGATGCGCTGTTTCGAGGCTAGATCAGGGACGTTGAATCTTCGTCCATGTGCGCCTGAAAAGCGCGAGGTCGTCGGATCGATGCCGACTCCGACCACTCGGGAAAGGCCCTCCTCAGAGGGCCTTTTGTTCGCTCCCGCCTCCCGGCACGACCACACCGGCGGCAGACTGCCGGATGCGCCTGTTGCTGGTGGCACCCTCGCGTTCGTACCGGGTGGGGGACTTCCTCGACGCGGCTCGGGCTGTGGGCTGCGAGGTCGTCGTCGCTGTTGATGCGGTGTCGGCGATCCCCGACTCGTTCATTTCCGTCTCGTTCGACGAGCCGGCCGCTGCCGCGACGCAGTTGGTCGCGCTGGTTGGTGGTGTCGATGCTGTGGTCGGAACCGACGGGCCGGCCGTGGCTGTTGCCGCGGAGACGGCCCGGCTGCTGGGCCTTTCCACCAACCCGGCTGGCGCCATGATGGTCGCGAGCAACAAGCACCTCCAGCGCCAGGCGGCTGGAGCCGCAGGCGTGCCCCAGCCCGTCTTCTCGCTGGTCGAGGGCACCGACCTACCGCCGTGGTCGACGTTCCCGGCGGTGGTGAAGCCGCTGGATCGCTCGGCCAGCCAGGGTGTGGTCCGGGTGGATTCGTCGGTTGAGCTGCCACGCGCCGTTCACACGGTCAGGACCATTGTCGGGGAGCGAT
The DNA here is from genome assembly GCA_051000755.1 of Acidimicrobiales bacterium. Taxonomy (GTDB): domain Bacteria; phylum Actinomycetota; class Acidimicrobiia; order Acidimicrobiales; family Palsa-688; genus JALZAH01. The sequence goes on from JBPCNZ010000142.1 coordinate 3,685, forward strand.
CGCCGTTGGTGGTGGAAGCGTTCGTGCCAGGCATCGAGGTGGCGGTCGAGGGGGTGCTGCGAGGCGGCCGACTGGAGGTGGTGGCGGTGTTCGACAAGCCCGACACCCCGCCGGGCCCGACGTTCCCCGAGACCCTGTTGGTGAGCCCCGCACGGCTCTCGCCGGGGGCATCGGAGCGGGTGGTGGACGTCGCCCGGTGTGCCGCGGCAGCGACGGGGCTGGTGGAAGGGCCGGTGCACGTGGAGTGCAAGGTTGATGGCGATCAGGTGTGGTTCCTGGAGCTTGCCGCCCGGACGATCGGTGGCCTGTGCGGCCGGGCGTTGGATCGTGGCGGGCTGAGCTTGGAGGAGTTGGTCATCCGCCACGCGCTCGGCCTTCCGTCGCCGCCGACGCCTGATGTGACCGCATGTGGGGTACTGATGCTTCCGGTGCACCGCAGCGGGCGGGTCGAGGCTGTGGGCGGGGTCGAATCAGCTCGGGTCGTGGCCGGAGTGACCGGTGTGGTCATGACGGTCGGGGCCGGTCAGGACGTGCTGGCGCTGCCTGCCGGGGACCGCTACCTGGGCTTTGTGTTTGCTCGGGCCAGGACGGCGGACGAGGTGGAGGCGGCCCTGCGCACCGCGTGGGCGAACATCGAGGTTGTCATCAGCGTTTGGTAGCGGGGAAATACGGGGCTGGGCCGGCACCGTGATCGGTCTCGTCGAACACGGCGACGACACCGGGGACCTGGCGGCGAAGAACGACCTCGATCCCTTGGCGGACCGTCACCTGGGCCAGGGCGCACCCCTGGCACCCGCCGCCGAGGCGGATCCGGATCACCCCCTCGACCTCGCTGAGAAGTTCGATGTGGCCCCCGTGGGCGGCGACCATCGGGTTGAGGATCTCGTCGATGACTGCGGCTGGGGTGGCCGCCGAGATCGGTTCGAGGTCAAGGTCGGAACGGACTGGTTCGACGGCTCCCGGAGAGCCGACGGCGACCATCTGACCGTGCTGCACCCTGAGATCCCCGCCTCGGGCGACCACGGTTCGGCGGATGGCGCCCAAGGCGTCTGTGGGTGGCACCGGTGACGGGTCGCCGACGATCCCGTGATCGAGGGCCCGGTCCAGATCGGCGATGAGATCGTCGGGATCTTCGAGACCGACAGAGAACCGGAGCAGGTCTGCGGGCACAGGCGTGGAGGGGCCCTCCGCCGCCGCCCGGTGTTCGACCAGGCTCTCGGTGCCGCCCAGTGACGTTGCCCGGCAAAACGCCTGCAGCCGGCCGGCGGTCGCTACGGCAGCTTGTTCACCGCCTTGGATGCGCATCGACAACATGGCGCCGAAACCGTCGTTCATCTGGGCCCGAGCGACGTCGTGACCGGGGTGGCTGGCAAGTCCCGGGTACAGCACGACGTTGACCCGAGGATCGTGCTCGAAGTGTTCGGCGATGCGCAGCGCCGTCGCCGAGCTCTGCCGAACCCGGGGGAACAGCGTCCGCATCCCCCGCAAGAGAAGCCAGGCGTCGAATCCACCCGGGATCGCCCCGGCACTTCGACGCCACGACCGGATCCGATGAACGAACGGATCGTCGACCGCAGCGACGACCGCACCGGCCAGCACGTCGCCGTGACCGTTGAGGTACTTGGTCGCCGAGTGCACCACCAGGTCAGCGCCGAAGGCGATCGGACGGGTGTGGACCGGGGTGGCCACCGTGCTGTCAGCAACGAGACGGGCCCCGGCTTCATGGGCGACCGCCGATGCGCCGGCCAGGTCAGTGATCGACCACGTCGGGTTCGAGGGGGTCTCGACCCACACGATACGGGTTCGGCCGGGCTGGACTCCCGCCGCCAGAGCATCGAGGTCACCGGGATCGACGTAGGTGACCTCGATGCCCCACGAGAGGGCGAACTCGCTGATCCACTTGCGGAGAGCCCAGTACATGACCTGGGGAGCGACAACATGATCCCCCGGGACCAGAGAACAGAACACTGACGTGGCAGCCGCCATCCCTGATGAGAACAACATGGCGCTCGACCCGCCCTCCAACTCCGCGAGGAGCTTCTCGGGCAACTCGTAGCCGGGATTGTCAGCCCGGGTGTACTCCAATCCGCCCCCAGAGCGGCCATCGGCGTCACGTTCGAACGTCGTCGACACCTGGATCGGCGGGACGACCGCCCGGGTTGTCGGGTCGACGAACCCCAGGGCCTGGGCGGCGCGGGTCTCAGGCTTCATACCAGAAGCGGGCGCTTCCCACCGCATTGGCCATCAACGCCCACCACCTCACCTCACTTGTGGACCACTGTCCTGTGGAATGGTCGCACACGAGCCGAGCTCGAGGACGTTTCGGGGAGAACGATCGGGCTGTCTGAAGTTTTTCGCCGGAGGGGCTTGACCTTGACCTTGCGTCAACCTTGGACGATGGAGCTATGGAAGATCTGGCCGTCGAGGCCCGAGGCGTTCGCAGGTCGTTCGGGGATCATCTGGTGCTCGACGGCGTCGATCTGGAGGTCGAGGAGGGAACGGTCTTCGCCCTGTTGGGTCCCAACGGGTCCGGGAAGACGACCTGCGTACGGATCCTCTCCATCTTGCTGGCGGCGGATGCCGGCGTGGTGCGGGTGGCCGGCCACGACGTGGCTCGCGAACCCGACGCGGTGCGAGACGCGATCGGCGTCACCGGACAGTTCTCCGCGGTGGACAAACTCCTCACCGGCCGAGAGAACCTGCTGTTGATGGCGGATCTGGCCCATCTGGGCAGAGCTGCCCGCCGCCGGCGGGCCGCCGAGCTGCTCGAAAGGTTCGATCTTCTCGAAAGGTTCGATCTTCTCGATGCGGCCGACAAGGCGGCAGCCACCTACTCCGGTGGGATGCGCCGCCGCCTAGACCTGGCCATGACCCTGGTCGGCCGGCCCCGGATCATCTTCCTCGACGAACCCACAACCGGGCTCGACCCCCGCGGCCGCCACGCGGTATGGCACATGGTCCGCAACCTGGTTGCCGACGACGGAGTCACCATCTTGTTGACCACCCAGTATCTCGACGAGGCCGACCAGCTCGCCGACCGCCTCGCCGTGTTGGATCACGGAGCCATCGTCGCCGAAGGCACCCCCGAGGAGCTCAAGGACCGTGCCCCTGGCGGCCACATCCGCCTGCAGTTCTCCGATCCCGCCCACCTCGATTCGGCGGCATGCCTCCTCGGGACCGCTCGGCGTGACGACGAGACGCTCAGCTTGCAGGTCCTGGGCAATGGCACGGTCCCTGCGGTGAGGGCCCTGCTCGTCGAGCTCGACCGCCACGCCATCGACGTCGAGAGCCTGTCGATCCACACTCCCGACCTGGACGACGTCTTCTTCGCGGTCACCGGTCACCCGACGACGGGCGAAGGCGGCCGGCGATGACCGCCGCCCACGCCATGGAAGACACCATCACGATGGTGCGCCGCAAGCTGCGTCACATGCAGCGATACCCGGCCCTCACCCTTATGCTGGTCATGCTGCCCGTCGTGTTCCTGCTGCTGTTCGTGGACGTCTTCGGTACCACGCTGGGCAACGGGCTGGGCAGAGTGGCCGGCGGTCGCGGTGCTTATGCCAACTATGTCACCCCGGCCATCATCCTGCTCACGGTGGCCTCGGCCTCGACGGCAACGGCCATCTCGGTCGCCACCGACATGACCGAAGGCATCATCGACCGGTTCCGCACCATGGCCATCTGGCGGCCTGCGGTGCTCGCCGGCCACGTGCTGGGCAGCATGATCCAGACTCTGCTGGCGGTCCTCGTCGTCATCGCCGTGGCGGTAGCCGTCGGCTTCCGCCCCGCCGCGGGAGCGCTCGAATGGCTCGCTGCCGCAGGCGTGTTGGCCATGATCACCCTGGCCCTCACCTGGCTGGCGGTCGCCCTCGGGCTCGTGGCCAAGTGCGTCGAGACCGCCAGCAACACCCCCATGTCCCTGATGCTGCTGCCCTTCCTCGGCAGCGGGTTCGTCCCGACCGGCTCCATGCCCTCCGGGTTGCGCCAGTTCGCCACCTATCAGCCCTTCACGTCCTTCACCGACACCCTGCGTGGTCTCCTCACCGCCGGCTCCATCGGCAATCAGGCGCTGGTGACCGCCGCCTGGTGTGCCGCCATCGCCATCGCTGGCTACGTTTGGGCCCTGGCACGGTACAATCGGGGCGCAGCGATGCCAGCAGCGCAGTGAACGACCGCACGCCACCGAGGCCGCCACCCGAGGTTGGCGCCGTGCTCACCATCAGCCAGCTCGCCACCCATGTCGGTGTCACGGTCCGGGCCATCCGCCACTACCACCAGAGGGGACTGCTCGCCGAGCCCGTCCGCGACCGGTCCGGCTACCGCCGCTATGGCACCCAGGCCGTGGCCGACCTCATCCGGATCAAGACCCTCGCTGACGCGGGCGTCCCCCTCGGTCGCATCCGCGAGCTGCTCGACGCCGACCCGGCTGGTTTCGCGAGCGCCGTCGCCGAGATCGACCAGGCCCTCCAACAGCGGATCGGCGACCTCGAGCAGCTCCGCCACGACCTCGCGGGGCTGATGGCCGGCGAACGGCTGGTCCTGCCAGCCGAGGTAGCCGAGCTCCTCGACCAAATGCGCTCCTTCGGTGTCAGTGAGCGCACCATGACGCTCGAACGCGATGGCTGGACCCTGCTCATGGCCCTCTCCCCCGAGCACGTGCTCGAGTTGGCGGCGGACAAGATCACCGCCCTGGCCGACCCCGGCTTCCGGCGGTTCTACCTGGCATGGGAGGAGGCCTACGACTGGGACGCCGACGATCCCCGCTTGGTGGACGTGGCCGCCCAGGCCTCGGCCTGGCTGGCAAAGAGACCTGCCGGCCCGTCGCCACCAAAGGGCGAAGCCGGCATCTCGACGGTCTACGCGTTGCTTTCGGCACAGGTAGCCACGGGGTCGCCTGCGTGGCGGCGCCTCGACGAGCTGTGCCGGGCCAACCTCGCCCCTTCCGGCCACGAGTCGGAGTGAACGACCGGGCTGCCATCACCGGGTGACGCTCAAGGCGCGTCAAGAGAGCGTGACGTGCAAGTAGGATTTTTGCCCCTTCTGAGTTGCCTTGGTTACCGAAGCTGCCCATGTCCCGACTTACGCAGTTGAGGTGACTGTCTAGGCCGGGTTTGGGGGCGCTGACCAGGGAGAACGACGCGCGGGGGCCGCTGGCGGCGTGTATCTATGCCCGGAGGCGGTTCAGGCGGGGGTGGGCGCGTGTGGTGTGAGCTCGGCGAATTGCGGTGGTTCGGGGAGCTTGAGAGCGCGCAGGATGGCGGCCTGTTCAGGGAGGGTGGCGGTGCGACGCCGGATGGTGCCGACGGGTCCGGTGAACGTGCCTTGGTGCATGCGGTCGAGCTGGTGGCGCACGTTGCGCCAGGTGTCGCCGGTGGCGGTCTCGGCGAGGCGGATGAGCAGCAGGGCCAGCCAGCACAGCAGCACGTGGGCCCGGATGCGGCGTTCGAGATGGTGGTAGACGGGGCGCAGATCCAAGGTGGACTTCATGTCCCGCCAGCCTCGTTCGACCTCGAGGAGTTGCTTGTAGCCGAGGGCGACGTCCTCGGCGGAGAGGGTGGGGTCGGAGGTGCGCAGCAAGAACTTGCCGTCGAGACGTTCCTCGGCGGCCACCGCGGTCTTGTCGATGCGCAGCAGACCGCCGGGGGTGGTGCGCAAGAAGCGTTTGAGGCCGGGGTAGCCACGCAGCTCGCCGGCGAGCTCGGCCCTGGCCGTGTCGGGCAGCTTGTCGGCGCCGGCGATGGCGTCTTTGAGCTGGGCGAGGAGCTGGTCTCGCACGAACTTGTCGCGTTCGGCTTGTTCGGGGTTGTGGCAGACGACGAAGCGGTCGCGCATGGTCCCGTCGTCGATGACGACTTCTTTGACCCGCAGGTTGCCCGCAACCGGCCGGTAACGACCTTGGCGTGACAGGGCGGCCTGGGCTTCTTTGTTGTCGCCGCGGAGTTTCTCGCCGATGATGTAGTGGCCGCCGGCGCGCTGAAGGTAGCGGCGGTTCTCGGCTGAGGAGAACCCCCGGTCGGCGACCCACACCACCCGGGTGAGCTTCCATGCCTTGAGGTCGTCTTTGACCTGGCGGATCAGGGCTTGGTCGTTGGTGTTGCCGGGCCAGCACCACACTCGGATCGGGATGCCTGTGCGAGTCACGGCCATGCCGATCACCACTTGGGGCAGGTCAGGGCGGTGGTCTTTCGAATGGCCGAAGCTGCGGAACCCGACGGTCTCGGCCTCGCCGGGGGCGTCGGGGCCCTCGATCTCGAAGTAGGTGGAGGTGGAGGTGGTGTCAAAGAACAACAGGTCGACCTCGAGGTTCAACAGGTCCGCCACCGACCAGTACACCGCTTCGGCGAGGTCGTCTTCGACCTCCAACAGCCAGTCCATCGACCGGTAGCAGGCGTCCACCTCGACGGCCTCCAGCCCTGGCAGGGCGACCCGTTCGGCCACCCAGGTGGTGGCAGCCAGCTTCGACAGCGGCTCAAGCGC
>JBPCNZ010000143.1:0-69595 GCA_051000755.1 Acidimicrobiales bacterium
GCTCGCCTTCTCGGCTCACACCTGACGGGCTGACAGCCCGCCTTTTCCGCAACGCTCACCACCCCGGCTCTTAACCGGCGCAGCTTGCGGTGGTTTGGCGCCTCCCCCTGCAGGGCGACACCGGAGGGCGTACCTCCATCTTCAGCACAGCATTGCAATTGATAGCTCGACCTTCTACATCGACACCTCTCATGCATTCGTGTCACACAATCGTCCAGCGCCCTGATGGGGAATGGCGCCGTGCCAAAGGAAGCTCCAGCCCCGTCTCATCTCCCAGCAGCAAAGGTCGGGGCCGATCAACCTGGTTCGTGCCACCGGCGTGCCATCTTGGATGGCATCCGATGGTCGCCACCGGTCACGAGCGGTCAGTCGGCATCCACCGACTGCGCCTCTGAAAGCAGTCGCTGACCTGGGGCTCCGCCTGTCTTCGCTGGTCAGGCTGTGGTGGAGGTGATGGGACTTGAACCCACGACTTCTACGTTGCGAACGTAGCGCTCTACCGGGCTGAGCTACACCCCCGAGGGGAACCGTCAGGTTAGCGCCCGACCGGAGCGGTCACCCACCGGTCCGACCTTCGAGAGCGGCCTGGAGGCGGTACTGCAGGGTGGTCGTCGTCAGGTCGCTCCGGGTCCGCTCCAGCACCGCCCTCAGGGCATCGGCTCGCCGCCGCAGCCCGCCGGTGATGGCGTCGGGGAAATCCACCCCCACCAGCAGGTCGTAGATGTCGTCCATGGCCTCGAGGAGCGTCTCGGCGTCGGCGAGACGCCCCTGGCGCAACAGGTCGAGGAGGTGACGGCGCAGCTCGGAGGCCGCCTCCGCCATCCCGTTGAGCCAGGCCGCCAGCCCGACCTGGAGAGCCCGGGCATCGGCCAGCGGCTCGGCGGCCACCAGGGCGGCGGTGAGCACGGCCTCGACGTATTCCTTCTCGGCGTCGAAGAGGAAACCGGCGTGGGCAACCATGGGATAGTCGAGCAGGGCCGCCTGGGCCTCCCGGAGGGCGGCATCGCATTGCCCGGTCAGGTCGACGGCCCGCTCGGGCTGGTGGCGGTGCACAGCGCGAATGGCGCTGCCGGCCAGGCGGATCGTGCGACGACATGCGGCCAGACCGGCTTCGCGAGCCGCGTGCACACCGCCCAGTTCATCCCTGATGGCCTCGGCGATGCCGTCCAACGCAGGCAAGGGGCCGCTCGGCGAGAGGGCGTCCTGGTCGCTCAGTTGGCGGCCCGACGCACCGCCAGCTCGCTGTAGCTGTAATCGAACTCGTAGTCGTACTCGTCCTGGTAGCTCTCCCGGCCCGTCGCCGCCCGCCTGGCGGTCGGCTGGACCGGGGCGGACCCGGCTTCGCGCACCCTGCGGTTGCCGGGCATGTAGGCCAGCTTGAGCTCCCGCTCGGCAGCCAGGTTGCGCATGCGGATCAGCAGACCCAGGTACAACGCCATCAGCAGATCGAACAGGACCTGGATGTACAGCATGGCGTGCAGCCCGGGGATGATCCCGAGGATCAACGAGCCGAGGACGCCGGCGAGCAGGGCGAAGAAGACATCCCGCCGGCGCTTCTGGCTCTGCGACCGGCGCCGGGCGGCCTGGGCGGTGGTCCGGCCCCGGGGTGCGGCGACCGCCGGACCAGCGCTGGCTATGGGAGCCGGACGGTACGGCGCGATGGGGGCGCCTCGTCCCGGGCGCCGCTGGTTGGCTGCGGCGTAGCGCGGAGGCGAGGTCTTCTCCAGCACTCGAAGATGGCGGTTGAAGGTGCCGACCGGGTCGCTGAACCCGCCGTCTTGGGCCCGTGACCGGAGCCACGTTGCAATCAAGGCTCCCCATACGAGGAGGAGGACCACCAATGCCACCGTCTTCAAGCTCCTGGGCCTACCTTTGCGTGATCGAGGACCGTATCCCGCTGGATCGCACCGTTGGTGGATCCTCGTCGAGGCATGCGGGTGGTCTAAAGGTGAACAGTGGGTAGATCAGCCGTGACCGATCTGGATTGAACCTAGTCGTCCCCACCCTCAGCCGCCAGTGGGAGGACGGACAAATCCGCCCTATCCCCCACGCCGCGGTCGCTTTCTGCTACCGAGCATGCACGATCCGTGGTCAACGACGCCCGTGGTGTGGCGGGGCTGCTCAGAGGGAGGCGTCGTCCGCACCCAGAGCGCCGTCGATCCGGTCGTCCAGATCGGCGTCGAACGATCGGGTCGGAGGAGTGTTGACGAGCGGCGCGGCCAAGCCCTTCGCCGGCCGCTTCCAGTGACCGCTGCGGCCGCCTGTCTTCTCCCACAGGGCCAACTCACCGATCACCATGGAGCGGTCGGCGGACTTGCACATGTCGTAGATCGTCAACGCGGCGATGGAGCAGGCCGTCATGGCCTCCATCTCCACCCCGGTGCGGTCGACCGTCTCGACCTGGGTCTCGACCTCGACGTGGTCGTCACCGATGGTGAAGTTGATGGTCACGGCACCGACGAGCAGGGGGTGGCACAGCGGGATGAGATCGGAGGCCCGCTTGGCCGCCTGGATGCCGGCGATGCGGGCGGCGCCGAGCACATCACCCTTGCTCATGGCATTGCTGGCTACCTTCGAGGTGGTCTCCATCAGCATGAAGACCTTGCAGCGGGCGATGGCCCGCCGGTGAGTGGCCTCCTTGGGGGTGACGTCGACCATCCGGGCTCGCCCCAGAGGATCGATGTGCGTGAGACCACGATCTGTCATGGCGAAAGTCTACCGATCGTGATCGGCGGATTCCGGCGTGGCCGACCCGTCCGGCATCTGAATGGCTGAACCGTCGAGGTTCTGGCGCGACTCGCGCTCTTTGTCCATGCGTTCGATCAGGTAGCGGCGAAACGGAGGGCCGAGATCGTCACGCTCGAGGGCCAACTCGACGGTGGCACGGAGGTAGTCCAACTTGTTGCCCACGTCGAAGCGGCCCTCGCGAAAGGTGTAGCCGTAGACGGTCTGGGTCTCCATCAGCAGCTTGATGGCGTCGGTGAGCTGGATCTCGCCGCCCTTGCCCGGCTTGACCTGGTCAAGGACGTCGAAGATCTCCGGGGTCAACACGTAGCGACCCATGACCGCCAGGTTGGAGGGGGCGTCGGCGGGATCGGGCTTCTCGACGATGTCCAGCAGCCGGACGAGGGACTCGTCAACCGGTTCTGCCCGGGCGCAGCCGTACGACGAGATCTCTGCCGGGCTGACCTCCTTGAACGCCACCACGGACTGGCCGTAGTGGTCGTAGGCGGCCAGCATGCCTTCGAGCACCCCGGCCTTCTCGTGCATGATGTCGTCGCCGAGCATGACCACGAACGGCTGGTCGTCGACATGCTCGCGAGCCACCGAGACGGCGTGGCCGAGTCCCTTGGGCTCCCCCTGGCGGACGTAATGGATGTCGGCCATGTCGGCGATGGCCCTCATCTCTGCCAGCGTCTCGTACTTTCCGTCCCGCTCCAGGTAGTACTCGAGCTCGAACGACCGGTCGAAGTGGTCCTCCAAGCTGCGCTTGCCCCGGCCGGTGATGACCAGGATGTCGGTGATCCCGGCGTTGACCGCCTCCTCCACCACGTACTGGATGGCCGGCTTGTCCACCAGGGCGAGCATCTCCTTGGGCTGAGCCTTGGTGGCCGGCAAGAAACGGGTTCCCAGCCCGGCGGCGGGAATGACCGCCTTCTTCACGGTGCTCATCAAGGCGCCTCGCTCGCGATGCTCACGGATGCCGTTCTACCATCTCGGCGTCGCCGGCCTGGCCCCGGCAACCGGTAAGCTTGGCACTCGCCAAGCGAGAGTGCCAGCGCATCGGGCGCTGACCGCCGGCCGTGGTGGAGGACCGACACAGCCCATGCCGACCTACGAGTACACGTGCAAGACCTGCGGTGAGCACACCGAAGCCGTGCAGACGTTCAGCGACGACCCGCTCACGGTCTGCCCCAATTGTGGGGGAACGCTGCGCAAGGTGTTCGGCAACATCGGTATCTCGTTCAAGGGCAGCGGCTTCTACAAGAACGACAGTCGCAAGTCCGGGTCCGCCCAGAAGGCATCGTCGGAGTCCTCCGATGGCGGGTCGTCGAGCAATGGGGCGTCCAAGAGCGACTCGGGCGCCGGTACCGGTTCCGGTTCCGGCGAGAAGTCGGCTTCGGGCGACTCGTCGAGCTCCTCGTCCAATGGCAAAACCTCGGGCACCCCCAAGACCGGGTCCGGTGATTCCCCCAAATCCCCTGCCAAGCGCTGAGCGGATGGGCAACCTCGAGGTCGCGGCCGCGGAGGTCGCCGTCATCGGCGGATCGGGCTTCTACGAGTTGCTCGACGACGCCGTCGAGATCAACCCCGAGACCCCCTACGGGCCCGCTTCGTCCCCGGTGGCCATCGGCCGCATCGGTGGAACCCGGGTGGCGTTCATCGCCCGCCACGGCACCCGCCACACGTTGCCGCCGCACCGCATCAACTTCCGGGCCAACCTGTGGGCCCTCCGTGACCTGGGCGTCCGCCGGGTCATCGGTCCCTGTGCCGTCGGCTCTCTTCGCTCCGATGTCCGTCCCGGCGATTTCATGGTGCTCGACCAACTGGTGGACCGGACCTGGGGCCGTCCCGACACCTTCCTCGACGGGCCGGCGGTCGAACATGTCGCCTTCGCCGACCCGTACTGTGCCGAGCTCTCCTCGGTCATCGTCGACGTGGCGGCAGCGGAGATAACCATCCACCCTCGGGGCACGGTGGCGGTGATCAACGGACCTCGCTTCTCGACCCGGGCCGAGTCGACCTGGTTTCGCCGGGCCGGCTGGGACGTGGTCAACATGACCCAGTTCCCCGAGGCGTATCTGGCCCGGGAGCTGGGCCTGTGCTACGCCGGCCTGGCCCTGGTCACCGATTACGACACCGGCGTTGACGACGACGGGGTGGCCGCCGGCGGTCAGGCCGTGACCATGGAGGCGGTCCTGGCCGTGCTGGCCGACAATGTGGCCAGGACACGCAGGCTGCTCTTCGACGCCATCCCGGCCATCCCGCCGGGGTCCGCCTGCTCGTGTGCGAGCAGCGGCGCCCCGAGTCTGCGCCTCGACCACTAGGCCTGCGCTCAGAGGTCCACGAGGATCCGGGCCAGCGCCGCCGGTGCCGCCGAGGGTGCCGCCAACGTGGCGCTCCGTCCCCCACCCAGGTCGGCCAGCCGGGTGCAGGCCTCCACCGCGTCGGGGTGATCGGAGACCGCCAGGGTGTGGACCCTGGCCCCGCTGCCAGAGGCGCTCGCCGCCATCTGAGCGGGATCGTCGCCCTCGTTGGCCATGCCGTCGGTGAGCAGGATCACGTCCCGCCGCCCGGCGCGGGAGATGGCGGCTTGCCCCAGGCCCACCCGCAGGCCGAGCGCCACGTCGGTGGTGTCGCCGCCCCGCAGATCGAGGAGTCGGGCCAGCACCGTGGTTGGCGCGTCGGCGGCTCCGATGTGACGCAACACGACGGCTCGCGACCAGAACGCCACGACGGCCAGCTCGTCGTCGGGCTGGAGCCGCCCGGCCAGGGCCGCAGCGCTGATCAGGGCGGTGGCCAAGGGCTTCCCCGTGACCGAACCGGACGCGTCGATGACCAGGACGTAGGCGCGCGACGGCCGCCGCCAGGTCCGCCATCGGAGGTCGTCGGCATGCCAGGTCCTCGGGTCGACGCGCGCCGAGGCGGCCAGGCGCTCGATGGTGGCGTCGGCATCGAGGTCCACGCCCGGACCGCCATCGGTAACGAGGCGGGCCGCCCCCGAGCGGGACCCCGCACTTCGATGCCGTGCTGCGGGGACGAGAAGCCGGGCCGCCACCGCCTTGACCTGGGCACGCAGCTCGACGTCGGTGGCCTGGGCCAGATCGATGAGCAGGGGAAGGGCCAGATCGATGTCCGCGTCGAGACGTTCGCCCAGGGCGTCGATGTCGAGCTCACCGACGTGGGGGGACACCTCCTCGAGGTCGGGGTGGCGCCGGTTGAGTTGGCTCCTGGATGCGGTCCGGGAGGACTGCTCGGCCAACAGGTCGTCGACCTCGGACGGGTCACTGACAACTCGGGGCGGCCGGGCCGGCGGACTCAGGTCCGGGCCGCTCCCGCCCCCGGACCCCGGGCTTTTCCCTCGGTGGCCTCGGCTTCGTCACTGGGAGCCGTCGCCGCCCAGATCTCCATGAGAATGTCCTCGACCGTTCGGCTGGACCCTTCCCGGAGGGTGACCCGTCCCGAGAGCGAGGTGAGGGCGGCGTCGAGACCGACGGAGCCGGCGCCGGTGGGGGCGGCCTCGTTGCGGAGCTCGGCCAGGGCGCCCGCCACCGCCACAATGTCGATGGCGCCGCGCACCGATGAGCCCATCCGGAGATCCGGGTGGTGGCGTGTCCGGCGAACAGCGGAGACGGCTCGGGCCACCAGGGCCTCTCTCCCTTCCGCAGAGGTTGTGACGATGGCCCGCTCCTCGGCTTCGTCCTGGTAGTCGACCGCCACCCGGCACGAACGGTCATAGATGGCCGGCGAGATCCGCCCCGTGCCCACAGCGTCGAAGGGGTTCATGGCCGCGACCATCCGAAACCGGGGGTCGGCGACGACCTCGCCCACCCGGGGCACCTGCATGCGGCGCTCCGAGAGGACACCGAGGAGGACGTTGAGCGTCTCCTCGGGAACCCGATTGAGCTCTTCCACATACAGCAGGCCGCCGGACGTCATGGCGTCCACCAGCGGGCCGGGGACGAAGTTGTCGGTGCGGTAGCCCTCCGAGAGGATCCGCGACGGGTCGTGGTGGCCGACGAGACGGGCCGGGCTCAACTCGGCGTTGCCCTCCACCAGGTGCAGGGTGACGCCGGCCCCGGCGGCCAACGAGCGCAGGAGGGTGGTCTTGCCGGTCCCGGGCGGGCCCTCCAACAACACGCTGCGCCCGGCGGCCAGGGCGGCGGCGACGACCTCGATGTCCCGGCGCCGGCCCACCATGGTTCGCCGGGCGGCCACGACCATGTCGCGCACCGGCAACGGCCCGGCCGTCGCCGCCGACCCGTTCACCCCTTCGTTGATCCCCGTGGTCTTCATGCGGACCGTCACCCTACCGGCCGCATTGCCGAGCACGGTCAGGCGACCTCGACGGCGGCGGCTGCGAACTGGGCGTGGTAGAGGTCGTAGTAGGCACCGTGGTGGGAGAGGAGCTCCCCGTGGTTGCCCTGTTCGACGATCCGTCCCGATTCCATGACCAAGATGGTGTCCGCGTCGCGAATGGTCGACAGCCGGTGGGCGATCACGAAGCTGGTTCGATTCGAGCGGAGCGCGGCCATGGCCTGTTGGATCAGGACCTCGGTGCGGGTGTCGACGGAGCTGGTCGCCTCGTCCAGGATCAGGATGGTGGGATCGGCCAGGAACGCCCGGGCGATGGTGAGCAGTTGCTTCTCCCCAGCGCTCACCGTTCCTCCCTCGTCGTCGAGGACCGTGTCGTAGCCCTCGGGGAGGGAATGCACGAACCGGTCGACGTAGGTGGCTCGGGCTGCCTCGAGGATCTGCTCATCGCTGGCGTCGAGGTTGCCGAAGGCGATGTTCTCCTTGATGGAGCCGCCGAAGAGCCACGTGTCCTGGAGGACCATGCCCATGTTGGACCGCAGGTCCCGCCGCTGCATCCTGGAGATGTCGTGGCCATCGAGGGTGATGGCCCCCCGGTCGATCTCGTAGAAGCGCATGATCAGGTTGACCAGCGTGGTCTTGCCTGCGCCGGTGGGCCCGACGATGGCCACCGTCTGGCCGGGCTCGGCCACCAAGGAGAGGTCCTCGATGAGTGGGTTCGCCGGGTCGTAGGAGAACGACACGTGGTCGAACTCCACCCGGCCCCGGGGCCGGTCCCCGAGCAGATGGTCGCCGAGAAGGGGGAACATCCGGTCGTCGCTCTCCTCCTCGGCGTCGAGGAGCTCGAAGATCCGTTCCGCCGAGGCGATCCCCGACTGCAGGACGTTGGCCATCGATGCCAGCTGGGTTATGGGCTGGCTGAACTGGCGCGAGTACTGGATGAAGGCCTGGATGTCGCCCAGGCTCATGGCGCCCGAGGCGACGCGCAGCCCGCCGATCACGGCAATGGCGACGAAGTTGAGGTTGCCCAGGAACATCATGGCCGGCTGGATGATCCCGGAGATGAACTGGGCCCCGAAGCTAGCGCTGAACAGCTCCTCGTTCTTGTCGTTGAATCGTTGCTCCACGTCGTGCTGGCGGCCGAAGACCTTGACCAGGGCATGACCGGTGAAGGTCTCCTCGACTTGGGCGTTCAGGCTGCCGGTATGGGTCCACTGGGCCACGAAGCGGGGACGCGAGCGCTTGGCGATGACCCTGATGACGAGCAACGAGAGGGGAATGGTGACCAGGGCGACCACGGCCAGCAGCGGCGAGATGATGAGCATCATCACCATCACGCCGACCACGCTGAGCAGGGAGGTGAGGATCTGGCTGAGCGTCTGTTGCAGGCTCTGGGCCAGGTTGTCGATGTCGTTGGTGACCCGGCTCAGCAGATCACCTCGGGGCTGATTGTCGACGTAGCGCAGAGGAAAGCGGTTGAGCTTGCGCTCCACGTCATCTCGCAGCCGATACATGGTGCGCTGCACGATGCCGGCCAACAGGTAGGCCTGGAAGTAGGACAGCGTGGCCGAGGCGACATAGGCGCCCGCGGCCAGGAACAGCACGAGGTGCAGCTCGCCATAATCGATGCCCCGGTGGCGGACCCCGGCGATGATCACGTCGGTGGCATGACCGAGGATCTTGGGCCCGACCACCGTCAAGGCCACACTGGCGACCGCCAGACCGGCCACGGCCACCAGACCCAGGCGTTCGGGGCGGAGCCGTTGGGCCAGGCGCCGGGTCGAAGTCCTCAGGTCCTTGGATTTTTCGACCGGCATGGCCGCCGCGCCCATGCGGCCGGCGAAGCCACCCCGAGCGGCTACCGGCTGCTTGACGGGCTCGTCTTCGTCGCTCATGCGGCCTCCTCTGCGGTCATCTGCGACGCCACGATCTCGGCGTAGGTCGAGCAGTTCTCCAGGAGCTCGCGGTGCGTTCCGAGGCCGACCTGGCGTCCGTCCTCGAGCACCAGGATCTGGTCGGCGCCGGCGATCGTCGACACCCGTTGGGCCACGATCACCACTGTGGCATCGGCCGTCACCGGGGCCAGGGCGGCCCGGAGGCGGGCATCGGTGACCAGGTCGAGGGCCGAGAACGAATCGTCGAAGAGGTAGATGCTCGGTTTGCGGACGAGAGCTCGGGCAATGGCCAGGCGCTGGCGTTGGCCGCCCGAGACGTTCGACCCCCCCTGGGCGATGGGGGCGTCGAGGCCTCCTGGCATGGCGGAGACGAAGTCACGGGCCTGGGCCACCTCGAGGGCCGACCACAGGTCGCCGTCGGTGGCATCGGGGTCGGCGTAGCGCAGGTTGCTGGCCACGGTGCCGGAGAACAGGTACGGCTTCTGAGGCACCAGCCCGATGCGGCTCCACAACAGCTCGGGATCGAGATCACGGACGTCCACACCTTCGACGAGCACCGTTCCGGCCGTGGCGTCGAAGAGGCGGGGCACCAGGCTGAGCAGGGTGGTCTTGCCCGATCCGGTGCTCCCGATGATCGCCGTCACCTGGCCCGCCGCGGCCTGCACGGAGATGTTGCCCAGCACGGGCGCTTCGGCACCGGGATAGTGGAACCCGACCTCGGACAGCTCGAGGGAGCCCCGAGTGGCCAGCTCGGTGACCGGGGATGGCGGCACGACGATCGACGATGGGGTGGCGAGCACCTCTTGGATGCGCTCGGCGCAGACGGCGGCCCGGGGCCACATCATGGCGACGAAGGTCGCCATCATGACCGACATGAGGATCTGGATCAGGTAGCTGAGAAAGGCGATCAGGGCCCCGATCTGGAGGTGGCCGGCACCGATCCGGTTGCCTCCGAGCCACAGCGCGGCGACGCTCGAGCCGTTGAGCACCACCATCACCGTGGGGAACATGAACGCCATGAGCCGCCCGGCCCGCAGCGAGGTCATGGTGAGCTCGTCGTTGGCCATCCCGAAGCGCTCGCCCTCTTCGGGCTCACGCACGAATGCCCTCACCACCCTGATGCCGGTGATCTGCTCGCGCAGCACCTTGTTGACCCTGTCGAGGCGGGCCTGCATGGCCTGGAACTGCGGCATCAGGCGAACGATGACCTGGCCGAGGCCGAGCAGCATGGCCGGGATGCTCACGAGCAGGATCAACGAGAGCATCCCGTCCTCCCGGACGGCCATGATCACGCCGCCGATGAGCATGATTGGAGCGGCCACGAACAGGGTGCAGACCATGACAACCAGGATCTGCACCTGCTGGACGTCGTTGGTGATCCGGGTGATCAGCGTCGGGGCTCCGAAGAGGCCGACCTCCTGGGCGGAGAAGTCCGTGACCCGGTGGAACAGGGCGCGGCGGACGTCGCGCCCGAACCCCATGGCCGCCCTGGAGCCGCAGTAGGTGGCGGCGATGGCGAACACCACCTGCACCAGAGCGACCGCCAACATGACGCCGCCCAGCCGCCAGATGTAGCCCGTGTCACGTAGGAGGATGCCCTTGTCGATGATGTCGGCGTTGAGCGTCGGGAGGAACAGCGTCGCCATCGTCTGCACGAACTGGAGCCCGACGACGGCGGCGAGCAGGCGGCGGTAACGGCGCAGGTAGGTTCCCAGCAGGCGAATCAGCATGGCTCCCCCGGTCGGGATGCCTGCTCCGGTCGGATCCGGATGCCGTCGAGGATGACGGAGACGATCTCCGCGCTGGACAAGGTCGCACCGATGGCGAGAGCGGGATGGGTCCCGGCGAAGGTGAGGTTGCGCAGAAGCTGGGCGGCCTGCAGGGGATCTCGACGGAGCAGGGCCCGGTCGGGCTCCAAGACCTCCGCCAGCGCATCCAGCCTGGGAGGAGAGTGGCGGTCGCCGTCGCCCCAGCGAGCGCCGGGGATCTTGGTCCTGCCGACGGCGACCATGAGACGCCCGATGTCGACGTAGCGGCGCTGCAGGATGGCCACCGCCGCCTCGAGTCGGCGGTCGAGGGGTAGCGCCGGATCGATGGCCCGCAACCGGGCGTCGGTCGCCGCCGGATCGAAGACCTGTTGGATGGCCGCGGCGATGAGCGATTCCTTGTCCGGGAAGACCCGGAAGATGGTGCCCTCGGCGACGCCCGCGGCCTCGGCGATCTGTTGGGTCGAGATGGCTGTTCCGTGGGCGACCAGCAGCGGCACCGTTGAGTCGATGAGGGCCGCTCTGCGCTCCCCAGGGGGGAGGGCAGCGGCCCGAAGGCGAGGCTTGCCCGTTCGCTGGTCGATCACGGCGCCCACGGTACATGAGTGAGAACTCACTCACGCATCAATTGATTCGGCGCCGGCGGGCCGGGTTGGGCCGGCGTTGGAGCCGGCCCTGGAGCCGGCCCTGGAGCCGGCGGGGCCGGGGTGGCTCAGGCGCGGGCGGGGCCGGGGTTGGGGCCGCGTCGGGCGCCGGCGGGCCCGGGGGATCGACGTGGAATGACCGAACGTACCGGTCACAGCGGTGCTGTGAACCGTCGATGTCGTCTGGCGGTACAACCGGTGCGCGAGGTCTCGCAAACCGATACAAACGGTTCGCAACACGCGTGGATTGGCGGGTTTCTCGGCCGTGGAGCCCGGTCCCGGCCTCCCCGTCAGCCGCGCCCCAGCCTGCGCCGGCCACCCCGCGCCCCAGCCTGCGCCGGCTACCCGCGGCCCCAGCCTGCGCCGGCTACCCGCGCCTCAGCCGGCGCCGGTCAGACCGATGGCGCAGGATACGCCAGTCCCGCCCGAACCACAGTAGCCGCCAGGGTTCTTGGCCAGATACTGCTGATGGTAGTCCTCGGCATAGTAGAAGGGTCCGGCGTCGACGATCTCGGTGGTGATGGGGCCGTGGCCGGCCTCGTCCAGCATCTTCTGGTAGGCGACCAGGGAGGTCTCGGCCGCTTCTCGCTGCTCGGGGTTGTTGACGGCGATGAGGGAGCGGTACTGGGTGCCGACGTCATTGCCCTGGCGCATCCCCTGCGTCGGGTCGTGGCCCTCCCAGAAGATCTTCAACATCGCGTCATAGGTGGTCACGGTCGGGTCCCAGACCACCAGCACCGCCTCGGCATGGCCGGTCCGGCCGTTGCACACCTCCTCGTAGGTCGGGTTCGGCGTGAAGCCTCCGGCATAGCCGACCGCAGTCGTCCACACGCCCGGGGTCTCCCAGTAGCGGCGTTCCTTCCCCCAGAAGCAACCCATGGCGAACTCGGCTCGCTCGAAGCCGTCGGGGAACGGCGGCACCATGGGGTGACCGTTGACGAAGTGAGCGTTCGGTACGGCCATGACCTGTGATCGTCCGGGCAGGGCCGTGTCGGCGTCGATCATCTCGGGTAGGCGGCGGCTGAAGAGTCCCATGGCCCCAGCGTAGAGCCGCCTGGCGGGTTCGAGGCAGACCGAAAGCATGCGCCGGCGCCCGTCTCAGATCGACAGCAGGGACCTGAGCCGGCCGAGGCTGCGGGCCAGCAGGCGGGAGACCTGCATCTGGCTGATCCCGAGCTCGTGACCGATCTCCTGCTGGGTGGCGCCAACGAAGAAGTAGCGCTCTAGCAGGTAACGTTCCTGGTCGGTCAGGGTCAGCATGGCCTGGCGCAGATTGTGCCGGTCAAGAACGCCGTCGTAGGGGTCATCGGGCGTCTCCAGGTCGTCGATGAGCGATCTGGTTCCATCGGAGGTGGGCCGGTCCAATGACGATGGCCGATAGTGGCTGCCTGCCTCGATGGCTTCCAGGACGGCCTCCTCCGACAGATCCAGATGGTCACTCAGATCGGCGATGGTCACCGACCGCCCCAGCTCCTGTTGGAGGGTGGCGTTGGCCTCGTTCAAGGTGAGGTACACATCCTGGATGGGGCGGGGGACCCGGACCCACCAGCCCCGATCTCGGAAGTGGCGCTTCAACTCCCCGACGATGCTGATCGTCGCATAGGTGGAGAAGCTGACGTTTCGCTCTGGCTCGAACCGGCGAGCCACCTTGACCAAGGCCAGCAGGGCCACCTGATCGAGGTCTTCCTGCGGCTCCCCCCGGGCTCGGAATCGTCGAGCCAGGGCTCGGGCCAACCCGAGGTGCTGCTCGACGAGCAGATCAGCGTCGGTGCACGAGGCCGCAGTCCGAACGGCCGCGGTGGTCGCCGTGGGCGCGGTGCGAGGGCCATCGTCGACCACAGGCCTGACCTCCGTCTCGGAGGGACGATTGGTCCCCGGCAGACGGGCGTTCGCTCTCTGCTGAACGAGGCGCCGGCCATCACACGGAACCCACCCGATCGCTTCTCTACCCTCCCGTCGGAGGAGGGGAAACACCGCCCCGGTCCCCTAGTGTGTGAGACTTGGTCCAAGGCTGCTGCGGACCTGACCCGGGCCGGGCTGAACAGCCAGCACCCCCGAGTTCCACTTCCGGTCGGCTATTCCCACCGTCAAGCCAGGATCCATGTCACAAAACGAGAGCTCACCAGCCGACCGCATCGCGATCCTGGCCCAGTACCTGCTGGGCGACGACACGCTCGGAGACACGCTGACCCACATCGTCGAGTTGGCGTGCGAGGCCCTCCCGGCGGATCTGGCCGGCATCACCACCGTCGTCGAGGGCCACTCGTCGACGGCAGTCTTCACCGACGACGCCGCGCCCCGCATCGACGCCCACCAGTACGTCGGAGGAAGCGGGCCCTGCGTGGAGGCGTTCCGGTTGCAGAAACGGATCCGCATCGACTCCGTACCGGACGACCAGCGGTGGCCCCAATTCACCGAGGCGGCCGCCGAGTTCGGGGTCCTCAGCACCTTGTCCCTCCCCCTGTCGGCTCGGGGCGAGCCGCTCGGCGCCTTGAACCTCTATGCCCGTGCCCGTCACGCCTTCGCCGAGCCTGAGGAGCACCTGGGAGCGCGGTTCGCCGCTCAGGCGTCGGTGGTGCTGGCCAACGCCCAGGCGTTCAACGAGTCCAGGGACCTGAGCGAGAACCTGCGCGAGGCGTTGGCCTCCCGGAGCACGATCGACTACGCGATCGGGATCGTGATGGCAGGCGGCGGCCAGGGCCCCGAAGAGGCATTCCAGGTGCTCGTCCGCGCGTCCCAGCGGGAGCATCGCAAACTCCGCACCGTCGCCGCCGAGTTGGTCGAGCGCACCACCCGGCGCAACCCTCCGACCCCCTGACGTCTGCCACTGACGGCTGACGGGCACTGGCGCCTGACGGCAGTGGCCAGGGCAGTGGCCGGGCAGGCCCAACCGGGGACGGGCCGGGGGCCTGCCCGCACCGCTGCGAACAGTGTGTCACGAATGGGCCCGAGCCCGGGCGATTCAGGCGCCGCTCATGGCCACGTCGGCGACGGCCAGCGTGACCCCCGCCGCCGACGACGGCAAACGCTCGAGGTCATTGCCGATGGCCACGATCTCCGACAGCATCCGCTGGATGGTGGAGGCGATGGTGATCTCGCGCACCGGTCCCGCCAGCTGGCCGTTACGGATCAGCACACCTTCGGCCCCGACCGAGAAGTCACCGCTGACCGGGTTGACTCCCGAGTGCAGACCGGACACCGATTGGACCAGCAACCCGTCCCCCACAGCAGCGAGCACCCCGTCGGCGTCGAGGTCTCCTGGGACCAGGGTCAGGGCCCGGGCGCCGGTGCCGGGCACGCTCTTGAACCCGGCCCGCACCGCCGATGCCGTCGATGTGGTCCCGGCCCGGCGGGCGGAGTAGGTGTTGTACAGGAACCCCTGCAGGACGCCGCCGTCGATGAGCCGGTTGCGACGGGTGGCCAAACCCTCGGCGTCGAAGGGGGTGGCCCCGTAGGCCTCCGGATCGGTCGGGTCGTCGACGAGCGTCAGTTGTGGCACGGACACGGCGGCGCCGACCCGGTCGGCGAAGAGGGACCGCCCCTTGCTCACCGCCTCGCCATCGAGGGTGCCGGCCAGGATCCCGAGGAAGGTGGCGGTGATGCGCGGTTCGAACACGACCGTCAGGTGGGCGGACGGCGGCTGGGTGGCCCCGAGCAGGCGGGTGGCGCGCTCGACGGCGTCGCCGACGGCCTTGCCGGCGTCGAGGTCGGCAGGGCTACGGCCCACGGTGTAGCCGCCGCCGGTCTGGGTCTCGGCCCCCTCCCCGGCGATGGCATAGGCCGACAGGTAGCAGGCGGTGCGCCGGGAGGACGAGACGATGCCGGTGCTTGTGGCCACCGCCGACTCGAAGGCCGCGTCGCCCCACTCGGCCGACTCCACCTGACGGATCCGCGGGTCGCCGGCCCGCACCGCCGCCTCCAGGTCCAGCGCCCGCGCCACTTTGTCGGTGGTCGGATAACCGTCCAGGTCGTCACGCCACAGGTCGAGGTCGGCGGCGGCGACGCCGTCGGGCAGGGCCAGACCGACGAATTCGTCAGGGGATGCGAACCCGGCGTTGTCCCGGGCCTCGGCGACGGTCTCGGAGATGACGTCGGGGTCGAGGGACCCGGCATAGGCGAAACCCTGGCGGTTCCCCGAAACCACCCGGATGCCGATGCCCGCCGAGGTGGCCGACGACAGCGACTCGACCTCGCCACCGAACACCCGGATCTCGGTGTCCCGGCCCCGGGCCACGAACGCCTCCACCTGCTCGCCATCCCTTGCCCAACCCGCCACCCGGGCAGCCAGGTCCACCAGCGGCTCGTCGCCCGGGTCCGCTGCGCCGGAGCGTCCGGCCGAGCTCATCGGGCGGTCCCGCCGACGGTCATGGCCGCCACCCGGAGCGTCGGCTGGCCGGTGCCCACCGGCACGCCCTGGCCCTGCTTGCCACAGGTCCCAGGCGAACCCATGGAGAAGTCGTTGCCGACAGCATCGATCTGCTCGAGCACCCGGGGGCCATTGCCGATCAGGTTGGCGTCGCGCAGCGGCTCGGTGATCCGTCCGTTCTCGATCAGGTAGGCCTCGGTCGTGCCGAAGACGAAGTCGCCGGTCGCGGTGTTGACCTGGCCTCCCCCAAGCTGGGCCACGTAGACGCCCGCCGGTGTCTGGGCCACGATCTCATCGGGATCGTCGTCCCCGTTGCGCAGGAACGTGTTGGTCATGCGCACCATGGGCAGGTGCTGGTAGGTCTCCCGCCGCCCGTTGCCGCTGCTCTGGCGGCCCTCCTTGCGGGCCCGCAGCCAGTCCCACATGTAGTCGGTGAGGACACCGTCCTCGATCAGCACGTTGCTGCGGGTCGGGTAACCCTCGTCGTCGATAGCCAGGGCGCCCCACTCGGGCCCCATCGTCCCGTCGTCGACCAGGGTGACGAGGGGGCTGGCCACCTGGGTGCCGACCCGGTGGGCGAAGACCGACGTGTCCTTGGCGATGTGGTCGGCCTCCAGGCCGTGCCCGCACGCCTCGTGAAACAGGATGCCCCCGCTCCCCGCCTTGATCACGACCGGAACCGTGCCCGACGGAGCAGGGCGGGAGGCCAGCTTGAGCAGGGCCCGCTCGGCGGCGATCCGAGCCAGGTCGTCAATGGCATAGGTGTCGAACAACTCGAAGCCGACGGTCCGGCCGATGGACTCCCGGCCGGTCTGCATACCGGTGTCACCCAGGGCCACGCACGACACCGCGAAGCGGGTCTTGACCTGGTCGTCGCCGGCCAGCAGGCCGTCGCTGTTGGCCACCAGGATGCGCCTGCGGCTGTCGCCGTACACGGCACTGACCTGGCGGATGGCGCCCCCGACGGAGCGGGCCGCGTCGTTGGCCCGCTCCAGCAGCGCCACCTTGGTCGCCTTGCTCACCGTCTCGGGAGCCACCTCGACGGTGGTCGGCGAGGGGACGTCGACTCGTGACAGGCCTATCTCCCTGGTTCGCCCGTCGCCGCGCTGTGCCGCGGCGGCGGCCGCCGCGGCTGCCGTCGCCAGCCCGGACTCGGACAGGTCACTGGTGTGGGCGAAGCCGGTGGTATCGCCGACGACGACCCGGATGCCGGCACCCCGGTCCCGGCCCGAGGAGATGTCCTCGACCCGACCGTCGTCGAGACGGGCTGCGCATCCACGCCGATCCTCGGCGAAGATCTCCGCGAAATCACCGCCGGTCCGTAGGGCATTACCGAGCACCCGCTGGATTACCGCTTCGTCGATCACAGGATCTCCTTCGAGCTCGGCACTGACCGTCAGGGTCACATTGGCTGGAGTCGAGGGTACCGGCATACCGTCTGGTTCGTGCCCGCCAAGCTCGCCGCCCAGGCTGTCGTGGAACTTGTCGTCAGCACCGACGACACGGCCGCCTCCCTCCGGTCCGGGGATGTGGACGTTCTGGCCACCCCTCGGCTGATCGCGCTGTGCGAACAAGCCGCCGCCAAGGCCATCGCCGCCCGGCTCGGCGCGGGCCAGACCTCGGTCGGCGCCCGGGTCGAGCTGTCCCACGTGGCCCCCGTGGCTGTCGGTTCCACCGTGCGGGCCACGGCGACGCTCGAACGGGTGGAGGGCCACCGGTTCAGCTTCGCCGTGACGGTCACCGATCGTTGCGGGCTGGTAGCGGCAGGAAAGGTGCTGCGGGTGATCGTCGATCGCCAGCAGTTCACCGACCGAGCCCGGTGAGGGGCAGCCTCCGTCGCTCGCCGGTGGCGTTCCCTCGGCGGACCCGGTCGCCACCGCGGTCGCCACCGCGATCGGCACCGGGGTGAGCGCGCCCGCGCAACCGGAGGCCGAGACCCGGGTGCTGCGCCCGCTGCGCTGGTGGCGGGAGATCATCCTGATCGCCGTGTACTACCTGCTCTACAGCCTGGTTCGCGACATCAACGGGGCCAACAAGGAGGAGGTCAGCCAAGCGACCCACAACGCCGACCGGGTGATCTCCCTCGAGCGCCACCTGCATGTGTTTCGCGAAGCCAGCGTGCAACACCGGTTCATCGACCATCGGATCTTCATCGAGTTGTGGGACGGCTATTACGGAAGTGTGCACTTCGTGGCCGTGATCGCCGTGCTGCTGGTGCTGTTCTTCCGGTTCCCCGAGCGCTACCGGTTGTGGCGCAACACGCTGGCCATCGCCACCGGCTTGGCCCTGATCGGCTTCGCCCTCTTCCCCCTGTTGCCGCCCCGGCTGTTGGGGGCGCCGTTCGGATTCGTCGACACGCTCGACACCATCGGCGGGCTGTGGAACTTCGACAACGACACCGTCAGCAGCGTCTCCAACCTGTACGCGGCCATGCCCAGCCTCCACACCGCGTGGTCCACCTGGTGCACCGTGGCCCTGATCCCGGTCGTCCGGACCCGGTGGGCCCGAGGCCTCCTTCTGCTCTATCCGGTAGCCACGGTCTTCTGCATCATTGTGACCGCCAACCACTACTTCGTCGACGCCGCCGGCGGCCTGGTGGTCCTCGGTGCCTCCTACCTGGTGGCCCGCCGGGTAACCCCCTGGACCGGCTGCATCCGGGCCCGTCGAAAAGGGGCCGGCATGACGGCCGCCACCCCCTGAGAGCCTGACCGGGGCGGACGCCGACGGAGCCAAGAACAACTAGATCTCCCACCTCGTTTACGCTCTGGGTGACCATGACCACGTCCCTGCCGGTTGCCGCCCCGCCCTCTCTGGGTGACATCGCCGCTCGGGTAGACGAGCGAATCGCCCAGACCCTCGATCCCGACGCTCGCCGCTGGGCAGGCGTCGACGCCGACCTGGCCGCCCCCCTGGCCGCCCTGCGGTCCCTCGTGCTGTCCGGAGGCAAGCGCCTCCGCCCCGCCTTCTGCTACTGGGCATTCGTCGGCATGGGCGGCGACCCCGACGCTGCGGCGGTGACCGACGCCGGTTGCGCCCTCGAACTGCTCCACACCTTCGCGCTCATCCACGACGACGTGATGGACGCATCGGCCCGGCGCCACGGTGTGGAGACCGTCCACGTCTCCTTCGCCCGCCGCCACCGACAGCTCGCATGGCACGGTGACCCGGCCCGCTTCGGTGACAGCGTGGCCATCCTGGTCGGCGATCTGGCCTTCGTGTACGCCGACCGGTTCCTGGCCGGCGCACCCCGCAAGGCGCTCGACGTGTGGAACGAGCTGCGCCTCGAGGTGAACATCGGCCAGTACCTCGACACCAACGGGACGGCCGCCCGGCGGGCCGACCCGGACCTGGCCCGGCGCATTTGTCGGTACAAGTCCGGCAAGTACACCATCGAGCGGCCCCTCCACCTGGGCGCGGCCCTGGCCGCCCCGGAGCGCATCGACGAGGTCATCGCCGCCCTGTCGGCCTACGGCGACCCCCTCGGTGAGGCCTTCCAGCTGAAAGACGACATGCTCGGCGTGTTCGGCGACCCCTCGGTGACGGGCAAGCCGGTCGGCGAGGACCTCCGTGAGGGCAAGCCCACCCTGCTCCACGCTCTGGCCACCCGCCATGCCACCAACTCCGATCGCGACCTGCTCGACGACCGTTTCGGGGCCGCCGACCTCACGACCGGCGAGGTGGTCCAGATCCAGGAGATCTTCCGCCGTACCGGTGCGGCCGCGGCGGTCGCCGACACCATCGAACGGCTGGTCGACAAGGCCCTGGATGCCGCCGAATGCCTGCCGCTCAGCCCCGACGCCGTCCATGCTCTCATCGAGCTGGCCCGATTCGTCGCCGGGCGCGACCACTGATCGCATGCGGGTCATCGTCATCGGCGCCGGTCTCGGCGGTCTGGCCGCGGCCTGCCATCTGAGCGGGCGCGGTCACCAGGTCACCGTCGTCGAGCGGGGCGACGTGCCGGGAGGCCGGGCCGGCCTGTGGCAGTCGGAGGGCTACTCCATCGACACCGGCCCGAGCGTGCTGACCATGACCGGGCTGCTGGCCGACACCTTCGCCGCCGCCGGAGCGTCACTGACCGACCACCTCCGGTTGCGACCGGTGGACCCCATGTACCGGGCCTGTTTCGCCGATGACGAGCCGATCGCGGTGCGCCACGGTCGTGCCGCCATGACCGAGGAGATCCACCGGACGTGCGGCGCGGGGGAGGCCGCCGGCTTCGAACGGTTCTGTACGTGGCTGGAGAAGCTCTACAACCTTGAGCAGCCCAACTTCATCGAGCGGAACTTCGACGGTCCCCTGGACCTGGCCCGACCTCTGGGACCGGCGCTCAACCTGGTGCGCCTGGGAGCGTTCCGCCGGTTGGCTTCGGTGGTCAACAGCTACTTCAAGGACCACCGCCTGCAGAAGCTGTTCAGCTTCCAGTCCCTCTACGCCGGCCTGTCCCCCTTCGACGCCCTGGCCATCTACTGCATCATCACCTACATGGACACGATCGAGGGTGTGTGGTTCCCCGACGGGGGGATGCACGCCGTCGCCCGGGGCCTCGCCGACGCCGTCGTCAAGGCCGGCGCCGACATCGTCTACCGCGCCCCGGTCGAGCGCATCGTGCGCCGGACGGGAACGAGTGGCCCGGTCACCGGGGTGCGCCTCGAGGACGGCACGTTCCTCGGGGCCGACTCGGTCGTGGCCAACCCCGACGTCCCGGCCGTGTACCGCGAGCTGCTCCCTGAGGTCCGCATGCCGCGTGTCGCTCGACGTGGGGAATATTCGCCCTCCTGTGCCCTATGGCTGGCGGGGGTGCGGGGACCCCTTCCGGCCGACGTCGGACATCACAACATCCATTTCGGCGGGGATTGGAAAGGATCGTTCGACGCCCTGCTGCACACCGGCACCCGACAGCCCGATCCCGCCATCCTGGTGTGCTGCCCGACCGTCGGTGACCCGGGCCTGGCCCCGCCGGGAGGCCACGTCATCTACGCCCTCGAACCGGTGCCCAACCTCGACGGCAAGCTCGATTGGACGGTGGAACGTGACCGGATCCGGTCCACCCTGATCGAGCGCCTCTCTACGCTGGGCTACCCCGTCGACGACGTGGTCACCGAGCGGTTCATCGATCCGGCCGACTGGGAGGCCCAGGGCATGGAACGCGGCACCCCCTTCGCCCTCTCCCACCGCTTCTTTCAGACCGGGCCGTGGCGGCCCCCGAACCGGGACCGCCGGGTACCGGGGCTAGTGCTGGTCGGCTCGGGTACGGTGCCGGGTGTCAGCGTGCCCATGGTCCTGGTGTCGGGTCGACTGGCCGCCGACCGGGTCGACGAGCTGGCCGGACGCCGCCCGTTGCCCCGGTGACCACGGGCCCCACGCTGGAAGAGAGCTACCGGCGGTGCCGGGAGCTCAACCGTCGCCACGGGACCACCTATTACTGGTCGACCTTCCTGCTCCCTGCGGTCAAGCGCCACCACGTCCACGCCCTCTACGGGTTCTGCCGCTATGCCGACGACATCGTGGACGACCTGGGACCGGCATCGGTCGAGGCCCGAGCGGCGGCCCTCGCCGATTTTGGGGACCGGTTCTTCGCCGACCTGAAAGAGGGGCGGTCGACCGACCCCGTCCTCAAGGCGGTCGTCCACACCACCCGGGCCTTCGACATCGACCCCAACTGCTTCCGTCGCTTCCTGCGGTCGATGACCATGGACCTGACCGTCGACCGCTACGACACCTTCGACGATCTCCTCGGCTACATGGACGGCTCGGCGGCGGTCATCGGGGAGATGATGCTGCCCATCCTCGAACCGGACGACCTGGCGGTCGCCACCGGACCGGCCCGGGACCTGGGCATCGCCTTCCAGGTCACCAACTTCCTACGGGACGTGGCCGAGGACCTCGACCGGGGCCGCGTCTACCTGCCCCAGGACGACATCGACCATTTCGGGGCGGCACCGGCGATGGCCGGGCGCCGGGTAACACCGGAATGGGTCGAGCTCATGCGCTTCGAGATCGACCGGACCCGCGCCTACTACCGCTCGGCGGAGACGGGGATCGACCTGCTCCCCGCCCTGTCGGGGCGTTGCATCGCCGGCGCCCACCGTCTCTACGGGGGGATCCTGGAGCGGATCGAGTCCGCCGGCTATGACGTGTTCACCCAGCGGGTCCGGGTCCCCCTGGCCCGGAAGCTGGCGGTGGTCGGCCGAGCAACTCTCGCCCGTTGAGACCGGGGCTGGCTGCCCGGCGGCTAGCCCTGGGAGAGCGCCAGGGCCCGGGCCCGGAGCTCCCGGGGGACGATCGGGCACAGCATGCCGTAGGGCTCCCCCCCGTAGCGGTGGTGCAGGGCGTGGGCATCGCGCAGACGCTCCAGCGGCGGAATGGTCGGCAGGCGGACGAAGCGACCGTGGATGTAGAGGTCGTGCACGGCGGCGTACGCCGCCCCGTAGGCGGTCACCCCCACGCCGACGGGCAGGAGCAGGTGGGCGCGGGGCTGGGCCGTCGCCATGGCCATGGCCCCCATGGTGGCCGCCGCGAACATCACCGGGAACCAGTCGTTGGCCTCCACCTGGGCGGCACGGGACGGCCGCACCGCCGAGGACGGCGCCGAGCGGCGGGCCCGGTGGTGGGAACGGTGCAGCGTCCAGCCCAGACCGTGCATCACCCAGCGGTGAGCGGCATAGGTGACCGGCTCCATCACGATGAACGCCACCACGCCGGCGACCAGGTCCTCGATCGACATCGACTCGATCGTACCCAGGGACCTGGGCCTATCTGGTGCGAGCTGGTCGGGCCCTCACCCACACCAGGAGCACCAGCGTGACCAGGGCGAAACCGTAGGCAAAGTCCTCGATGGGGATGTCCCAGGGGAAGCGAACGCCGGAGAACTCTTTCGGGTTGTAGATCACCACCGGCGCCGACAGCTTCGTCAACCACCCGTCGACGGGGATCTGGAACCCCCAGGTGATAACCAGGGTCACCCAGTAGGCGGGGCGCCGGAACAGCCCCGTGCGCAACCACAGGGCCTCCAGGGCGATGACGGCGGCGGCGGCCACCAGAGCCCAGACGGTGTACATCATGGCTCCACCATCGGGGCCCGGAGCCGGCGCAGCCTGGTCAACATCGTGGTCACCACCTCGTAGGTCAGGAGGGCACAGATGGGGATGACCAGGAAGAACACCACTTCCTCCACCGGCAGCCCCCCCGGCAGGTCCCAGCCGGTGGTGTAGCGATGGCTGTAGCTCCAATGGTGATGAGCGATGGCGGCGACGTCCCACAGCGAGAAGATGACCGCAGGACCGATGAGGGCGCGCAGCAGGCGGCGGGGCCGACGCCACACCCGGGCTCCCAGCACGATCTCGAGCGGGGCGGTGAGCACCACGCAGCCGGCCATGACCAACAGGTACTGGTACCGATCCACGGGGCGTCACCCTACGGCCGCGGTGCTCCGTCCGGGCCAGCAGGCGGTACGTTGAAGGGATGTTGTTGGAGTCGATCACCTGTCCTGCTGATCTGCGGAAACTGGATGCGGTGGAGCTGGAGACCCTGGCGGCGGAGATCCGAGCGTTCATCGTCCAGGCGGTCTCGGTCACCGGCGGGCACCTCGGTTCCAACCTGGGCGCGGTCGAGCTGACCCTGGCCCTGCACCGGGTGTTCAACTCCCCACGCGACATCCTCCTCTGGGACACGGGCCACCAGGCCTACGTGCACAAGATCGTGACCGGCCGGCGGGAGATGTTCGACACCCTCCGCCAGCCCGGCGGCCTGTCCGGCTACCCGTCCCGAGCCGAGTCGGTCCACGACTGGGTGGAAAACAGCCATGCCTCCACCATCCTCTCCTACGCCCACGGGGTGGCCGCCGGGGTGGCCCGCAGCGCCACCCCCGACCGCCGGGTGGTGGCCGTGATCGGGGACGGGTCGATGACCGGCGGTATGGCCTTCGAGGGGCTCAACAACCTGGGCCACTACGGCAGCCCGGTGGTCATCGTGTTGAACGACAATGGGCGCTCGTATGCCCCGACGATCTCCCGGCTCTCCGAGAGCCTGACCAAGCTGCGTCTTCACCCCGGCCTGCGATCAGTGCGGGGCCGCATGGAAGAGGCGCTGCGGGACCTTCCCGGCGTCGGGGGCGTGGCCTACCAAAGCCTCCAGGGCCTGTACTCCGCGGTCCGGGAGGTCATCGAGCCCCCGGCATTCTTCGAGGCCCTCGGCGTGCGCTACGTGGGCCCCATCGACGGCCACGACCAGTTGGGCGTGGAGATGGCCCTACGCCAGGCCACCGACTTCGAGGGGCCCATCGTGGTCCATGTGGTGACGCAGAAGGGGCGTGGCTACGGCCCGGCGGAGACCGACGACGAGAAGTGCCTCCACGATGCCTCGGTGTTCGACCCGGCGGTCGGGCCCGACCCGGCGAGCAAGGGCCCGAAGGGCTACAGCCAGGCCTTCAACGAGGCCATGATCGCCCAGGGTGAGGCCCACGACGACGTGGTGGCCATCTCCGCGGCCATGTCCGGACCGGTCGGCCTGCTGCCTTTCGCCGACCGCTGGCCTGATCGTTGCTTCGACGTCGGCATCGCCGAGCAGACGGCGGTGACCTCGGCCGCGGGCATGGCCATGGCCGGCCTGCGACCCGTCGTGGCCGTCTACTCGACGTTCTTCAGCCGGGCGTTCGACCAGGCCAACCTGGACGTCGGCCTGCACGGGCTGCCCGTGGTCTTCGCGCTCGACCGGGCCGGGATCACCGGCGATGACGGCCCCAGCCACCACGGCATCCTGGACATGGCCCTGTGCCTGAAGATCCCGGGGATGACCGTCTTCGCCCCGTCGTCCGCCCAGGAGCTCGGGGTCATGCTCGACACCGCCCTGAGCCTGTCGGGTCCGTCGTCCATCCGCTATCCGAAGACCGCAGCCCGGCAGGTGCCTCCCGATCAGGTCGGCTCGGGCCTGTCCGCTCGCAAGGTCCGCAGCGGCGACGGCTCCGTCTGCGTCCTGGCCGTCGGCAAGATGCTCGACGCCGCCGAGGAGGCCGCGGGGATCCTCGCCGCCGACGGTGTGGACATCACCATCTGGGACGTGCGCGTCGTCCGTCCCTTCGATCCGGCAATGATCACCGACGCCGGCCGCCACGGACTGGTGGTGACGGTCGAGGACGGGATCCGCACCGGCGGTGCCGGTTCGGTCCTCGCCGACGCGGTGGCCGACCTGTCCGAGACCAGGGTGGGCCCGCCCGCCCTCGTCCTCGGGGTACCGACGTCATTCATTCCCCAAGGAAAGATCGACCGCATCCTGGCCCAGCTGGGCCTCGACGGTCCGGGCGTCGCGGCTGCCATTGCCAAGACGCTCCCCGGGCGCACCGATCTGGCCCGCGCATCGGATGCTGCCGTCCTCGAGCCACCCGCCCCCCACCTGGCTGCCGCCGCCGCCAACGACGGGGCCCTCCTCAAACCCTGAGCGCCCCGGTGGTGGCAGACTGAGGGCAGCGACCGTTCATGGCAAGGAGCGAACGATGGGCTTCATGGACCGGGTACGGGAGACGGCCACCGACGTGGTGGCCTCCGCCCAGGACGGCATCACCAAGAGCCAGGCCAAGCTTGACCAGGCCCAGGCCAAGCGGGACGCGGAGGAGATGTTCAAGGTCCTCGGCCAGGCCTACTACGCCCACCACGTGGGACGAGCCGACCTGAGCCAGGTCGAGCGCTTGGCCGCCGGCATGGACGCGACCATGGGCCCCATCGAGGTCCGGTTGGGACCGGTGCCCTTCCCGGCGCCGGCGCCGGAGCCGGGCGGCGTCGCCCCCGACACCTCGGGCTGGGCGCCGCCGACCGACGCCCCCTCACCACCGCCGGCCGGACCCGGGCCGTTGCCCTGAGCCCACGCCGGTTCGCCGACGGCGGCTCAGCCCAGGCGTTCGACTTCGAGTGAGCCTTCCTTCTCGGACGAACGGATCTGCTTCTTGTCGAACTTGCCGACCGATGTCTTGGGCAACTCGGCGACGAAGGACCACCGCTCCGGCACCCACCAGGACGGAACTCGCTCCTTGAGCCAGGCGGCCAGGGCCTCGGCACTGATCTGGGAATCCGACCGGCGGACCACGACCGCCAGGGGCCGCTCGGTCCAGCGCTCATCGGCGACCCCCACGACGCTGGCCTCGGCCACCTCGGGGTGGCCGGCCAGCTCAGTCTCCAGGGCCACCGAGGAGATCCATTCCCCGCCGGACTTGATGACGTCCTTGACCCGGTCGCTGATCTGGATGAAGCCGTAGTCGTCGATGCTGCCGATGTCGCCGGTGCGCAACCAGCCGTCGTGGAACTTCTCCTCGGCCGGATCCTGGTAGTACGACCCGGTGATCCACGGTCCTCGCACCTCGATCTCGCCGGTCGCCCGACCGTCCCACGGGGCGATCTCGCCTGAGTCGGTCACGATGCGGATCTCCACACCGGGCACGATCCGCCCGGTCCGGGCCCGCCATTCGACGCTGTCGGCGTTCTCCTGGACCGGTGGCTCGCTGAGGGCGCAGATGGGGCTGGTCTCGGTCATGCCCCAACCCTGGATGATGCGGACCCCGAGCCGGTCGAAGCGCTCGATCATCGACGGCGGCAGGGCCGCCCCGCCACTGTTGAGGCACTTGATCGACGACAGGTCGGTGTCGGGGTGCTCGTCGACGTAGGCCAGCAGCGAGCCCCAGATGGTCGGGACTCCCGCCGAGACGGTCGGCCTGGCCTTGGCGATCATCTGGGCGATGGGCTCGCCCTGCAAGAACCGCGACGGCATGACCATGTCGGCGCCGTTCATCCAGCACACGTAGGGATAGCCCCAGGCGTTGACATGGAACATGGGGACGATGACCAGGGCCCGCTCCCGCTCCGAGAACACCATGCTCGACGCCGCGTTGTTGACCGCGAAGGCGTGCAGGAACGTCGAGCGGTGGCTGTAGACGACACCCTTGGGATCGCCGGTGGTGCCACTGGTGTAACACATGGCCGCCGCCGACCGTTCGTCGATCGGGGGCCAGTCGAAACCGGGCTCCTCGGCGGCCAGCAGCTCCTCGTAGGCCAGGACCGAGTCGAAGGCGGCGCCCAGCTCGGGGGCAACCGGGACCCCGTCGTCGACGACGATCACGTGCTCGACGCCGATGAGCTCCGACGCCACCTTGGCCAGCACTGGTGTCACCGTGGCGTGGACGATGATCACCCGGTCGGCCGCCTCGTTGACGATGTGGATCAGCTGGTCGGGGAACAACCGCAGGTTGAGGGTGTGGACCACCGCCCCGATGCCGGGGATGGCAAAATAGGCCTCGACATGCTCGGACGTGTTCCACATGAGGGTGGCCACCCGGTCACCGTGGACGATCCCGAGCCGGCGCAGGGCGCCCGCCAGTCGTTCCGTCCGCTCCGCTACCTCGCCGAAGGTGACCGTGTGGAAACCGGTGCCGTCGTAGGTGAGCACCTTGCTGCGCCGGTGGACACGTTGGCCGTGCCGGAACAACGAGGTGATGCTCAGATCGACGTCCTGCATGGTTGAGAGCAACGGGTCCCCCTCGGTGGACGCACCGATGGTCGGGTGCACGGTTTGTCGGCCTTGAACCTAGCGGGCGGTTTCGCGCCCCGTCCCCAGGCCGGGCGCGGAGCCGGCACGTAGGGGGAACGGTAGGATCGGCGCCGTCGTCCCCCTCCCATGAGCGCTACCGCCCCCCCGATCGATCCGGCTGGACTGACCCCAGGCTGGGCGGCGCGGGCCCGGGTCGTCGGTCACCAGGCGCTGCGCCGGGCCCCGGCCGGGATCGTCTCGCTCGGACCGACCCTCCTGGCCGTGGCCCTGGCGATCATGGTGGCGGTGCTGCACTGGAAAGGTGTCGACCAGGCCGCCCAGGCCTACCGGGTCCTCCAGGTCAAGACCCACGGCCTGGCCCTGTGGGACAGCGGCTGGTACGGCGGCAACTATCCGCTCGGTTACAGCGTCGTGTTCCCCGTGGTGGGCGCCGTGGTCGGGCTCCCCGCAGCCGCCGCCGCGGCCGCGGCCGGCGCCTCGTGGGCCTTTGACCGGTTGGTGACCCCGGTGTTCGGGAAGCGTCCGCTGGGCGTCTGGTATTTCTCGGCGTCCACCATCCTGGCCGTGGCCATCGGGCAGCTCCCCTTCCTCGCCGGCGAGGCCCTCGGCATGGCCGCCCTGGTCGCCCTGACCCGACAGCGGCGGATCACCGCCCTGGCCCTCGTCGTGGCCGCCGCCTCCTGCTCACCGTTGGCTGCGGCCTTCGCGGTGTTGGCCTGCGCGGCCTGGTTCTGGCACCGCCGGGGCCAGCGCCTGTGGATCGGCGTTGTTGCCGGCGCCGCCGTGGCGGTGATCGCGGGGCTGGGCCTGCTGTTCCCGGGCACCGGACCGTTCCCGTTCCCGTGGGTCGGCCTCATGATCTCGCTCGGGGCCTGTGCGATGCTCGCCACCTCCCTGGTGCGGGCCACCCCGGTGCTCCGCACGGCCGCCGCCCTCTATGCCGTGGCTTCCCTGGCGTCGTTCATGATCGCCAACCCGGTGGGAGGCAACGCCCCCCGGCTGGCCGCCACCGTGGGCGTGCCCCTGCTGTTCTGCCTGGTCGCGGCACCGGGCGGCGCACCCTTCACGACCTTCACGGCCACGCCGGCGTGGGCCGACCCGGGGCGGTGGTCGCTGGGCCGATGGTGGCGCCCGACCCTGATGGTGGGAGCTCTGGGCGCGCTGGCCACCTGGCAGTGGGGACCGGGTCTGGGGGTGGTCACGTCCCCGGCCAGCGATCCGGCCCTCGCGGCGTCCTACTACCAGCCGGTGGTCCACCAGATCGAGGCCCGCAGCCACGGTCCGGTGCGGGTGGAGATCCCCCCGACCCGCCAACACTGGGAGGCGGCCTGGGTGGCTCCCTTCGTCTCGTTGGCCCGCGGCTGGGAGCGCCAACTGGACATCGCCGACAACCCCATCTTCTACCAGCCCGGCACGCTGGACCCGGGGTCGTACCGCCGCTGGCTGCTGGCCAACGGCGTGACCTGGGTTGCTCTGCCCGCCACCGCCCTGGACTACGCCGGCACCGGCGAGGCCGGCTTGCTCCACGCCGGCGAGGTCCGGGGCCTGCACCTGACGTGGTCGAACCGGCACTGGAAGCTGTGGCGGGTCACCGGCACGCCCGGTCTGGTCAGCGGTCCCGCCATCCTGGGCGCCCTCGCCCCCGATCAGGTTCATCTGACCTTCTCCCGCCCGGGGGCGGCCACCGTGCGGGTCCGCTACAGCTCGTTTACGGCGGTGACCGGCGGCACCGCCTGCGTACGCCCTGACGCCGCCGGATGGACCACGGTCAAGGCCACGGCGGCCGGACCGGTGGCGCTCGGCACCTCGGTGTTCACCCACCGCTCCTTGGTGTGCGCCTGAGCGCCGCAGCTGAGGAGGAGCCGTTCGGCCTTCAGGTCGCCAGGTTGGCCACGCCCACCGCGTGCTCGGGCGTCAGGTGCACGAGGAGCTCGCCGGGTACCCCGTTGCGCTGGCCCATCTCCTCGGCCCGGTCCTGACCCAGGTACCGACCACCGATGCGGGCGGCCCACGGGCGGACCTCGGCCACGTCGTGGGAGATCGCCACCGGTCCCTCGACGGTCACGAACGAGAAGGGCGGCCGGTCGTCCTAGACCGCCAGCGAGGCCCTCCCGAGTGGACCAGGTTGCGCCCCTTGACGGTCTCGGCCCCGGTGTTGAACACGATGGTCCCGTCGTCGCCCACGTCGAACCAGATGGGAGCAACATGGGCCCGACCGTCGGGCCGAACCGTGGCCAGCAGGGCCGGGCGGGCGGGGAGGGCACGCAGAAACGCATCGATCTGTTGACGGGACAGGGATTCAGCCATGGAGTCATCTTGGCCTCTGTTTCCCTCTTGAGCGGTGGCCCGTGGCACGATGAACCCCATGGTCCCCACTACTCGCCGTCACGCCCTGGCCACTTTCGGTGCGCTGGTCGCCGGTGCCACCCTGGCGTTCAGCAGCCCCGCCTCGGCCAGCACGACCTGGCCCACCTACCACGCCACACCCGACCGCCTGGGCGCCGACACCAGCGAGCTGAGCTTGTCCCCGTCGACCCAGGCGTGGCGAGCGACCCTCGACGGGGCGGTGTACGGCCAGCCGGTCGTGGCCAACGGCCTGATCTACGTGGCCACCGAAAACAACACCGTCTACGCCCTGAGCGCCCACGACGGCAGCGTGGTGTGGGAACACAACGTCGGCACCCCGCTGCACGGCGTGGGGGCGGCCGCCGGATGCGGAGACATCGACCCGCTCGGCATCACCTCGACTCCGGTGATCGACCCGCTCAGCGGGACGCTCTATGTGGTGGCGGAGATCGCCAGTGGCTCGGGGCAGGGGGCGGTGGTCCACCACCAACTGATCGGCCTGAACCCCTCCACCGGAGCCGTCGGCGTCTCCACCAGCGCCGAGCCACCCATCGGGTCCGCGCTCCCCGCGGGACAGTCCACCGTCTGGCTGCAACAGCGGGGCGCCCTGGCCGTCGCCAACGGACGGGTCTACGTGACCTACGGCGGCCTGGCCGGGGACTGCGGGATCTACCACGGTTGGGTCGTGGGCGTGGACGAGAACGCGGCCCGTCCGAGTGTGAGCTACGACGTCACCCCCAACGGTCAGGGCGGTGCGATCTGGGGACCGAGCGGGGCCGCCATCGACGGCGGCGGCAACATCTATGTCGCCACCGGCAACCCCAACAACCCCCAGAACCCCCCGGTCGATGACAGCGAGAGTGCCGTCAAGCTCGACCCCAGCCTCAACCGGCTGGCCGCCTACCGCGACACGCTGGCGACCAACGACGCCGACCTGGCCACCAACGGCATCACCGTGCTCCCCGGAGGCCTGGTGTTCGCCGTGGGCAAGACCGATGTCGGCTACCTGTTGGCCAGCTCCAACCTCGCCCCCGTGGCCGCCATCGCCGGGGTGTGCGGCGGAGACCCCGACGGGGGGAACGCCTACGATGCGTCGACCAACACCCTCTACGTGCCCTGCCGGAACGGTACCATCCAACCGGTCAACCTGACCACCCATGCGGTGAAGCCGGCGATCGGCGGGGTGAACGGGCCGCCCATCCTGGTCAACGGTGACCTGTGGGCGGTGTCCTATCCCGGGAGCTCGCTCTTCGACATCGCTCCGGCGACCGGAACAAAGGTGCAGACCCTCAGCACCGGCTCGCCGGTGACGACCTTCGCGTCGCCGTCGGCCGCAGACGGACTGGTCCTGATCGGTACCAGCACCGGTGTCACCGCCTTCGCCGGGCCCGGAGGACCTCCGACAGGGGGCACTGACCCGGTCACCGCCTACTACAACCAACTCGGAGGGGGGACCTCCTACCTGGGCGGGCCCCGCGACAATGTGCACCCCCTAGCCGGTGGCGAGGCTGAGGACTTCGTGGGTGGGTCGATCTACTGGTCGCCGGGAACCGGGGCCCATGCCGTCCGCGGTGCGATCCTGGCCCACTACCAGGCCCTGGGTGGCCCGGCCGGGTTCTTGGGCTTCCCCCTCAACGATGAGACGGCCACGCCGGACACCTTCGGGCGGTACAACCACTTCTCCAATGACGGCTCGATCTACTGGACGCCGGTCACAGGTGCGTGGTCCGTCCACGGTGCGATCCAGGACCACTGGGCCGCCTTGCGCTGGGAGGCAGGTCCCCTCGGTTATCCCATCACCGACGAGAACGGCACGCCCGACGGGATCGGGCGGTACAACCACTTCTCCAATGTCGGCTCGATCGATACTGGGTCGATCTACTGGACGCCGGCCACAGGGGCATGGTCGGTGCGTGGTGCGATCGAGGCCCACTGGGCGGCGTTGCGGTGGGAGGCGGGTCCCCTCGGCTATCCGGTGACTGATGAGAATGGCACGCCCGACGGGGTGGGGCGCTACAACCACTTCTCCAACAATGGTTCGATCTATTGGACGCCGGCGACGGGGGCGTGGTCGGTCCACGGTGCGATCTACGGTCTGTGGGCGTTCGCTGCGTTGGGAGGCGGGTCCCCTCGGCTATCCGACCAGTGACGAATATGCCATCCCCGTGGGGCGGCAGAACAACTTCGTTTCCGGGACCATCAGTTGGAACGCAACCACAGGAGCCACGACGGCCAGGACCGGCTGACGCCGTCTACCGTGAGTCGGGTGCGGTCCGGGGGACCGCGGAGAGGAACAAGAACCGATGGTTCTGCGCGCG
Organism: Acidimicrobiales bacterium; assembly: GCA_051000755.1. Classification (GTDB taxonomy): domain Bacteria; phylum Actinomycetota; class Acidimicrobiia; order Acidimicrobiales; family Palsa-688; genus JALZAH01. The sequence goes on from JBPCNZ010000143.1 coordinate 31,900, forward strand.
TCCTACGCCCATGGCACCTCCGAGCAACCACTGATCGGCGAGACGATCGGTGCCAACCTGGCAGGCACCGTGGCCCGGGTGGGCGACCGGGAGGCCATGGTCGACGTGGCCTCCGGGCGGCGGTGGACCTACACCGAGCTCCAGGCCTGGGTCCGCTCCGTGGCCAAGGGACTGCTGGCTTCGGGCGTGACGCCCGGCGACCGGGTGGCCATCTGGGCACCCAACAATGCGGAGTGGGTGGTCACCCAGTACGCGACGGCCCTGATTGGCGCGGTCCTGGTCACCGTCAACCCCGCCTACCGGACCTCCGAGTTGGCCTACGTGCTCCGCCAGTCGGGGACCAGGACCCTGATCAGCGCCACCCAGGTCAAGACCGGCGATTTCCGGGCCATGGTCGATGAGGTGCGCCCCCACCTCGACAGCCTCGTCGATGTGGTCTACATCGGCGATGCCTCCTGGGACGATCTGGTGGCAGGCGGGACCTCGGTCTCTGATGCCCAGCTCGACGAGGTGTCCGCCGGCCTGCGATTCGACGACCCGATCAACATCCAGTACACCTCGGGGACCACCGGCTTCCCGAAGGGCGCCACCCTCTCGCACCACAACATCTTGAACAACGGCTTCTTCGTCGCCGAGCTCCTCGGCTACACCGAGGCCGATCGGGTGTGCCTCCCGGTGCCCTTCTACCATTGCTTCGGGATGGTGATGGGCAACCTGGGCTGCACCACCCACGGGTCGACCATCGTGATCCCCGCTCCCCTCTTCGATCCGGGCGCCACGCTCGCAGCCGTTGCCTCGGAGAAGGTGACGTCCCTCTACGGCGTCCCCACCATGTTCATCGCCGAGCTGGGTCACGACACGTTTGCGGGGACAGACTTCTCCAGCATGCGAACCGGGGTCATGGCCGGCTCCCCCTGTCCCGTCGAGGTCATGAAACGGGTCATGAACGACATGCACATGGCTGAGGTGGGCATCTGTTACGGCATGACCGAGACCTCTCCGGTATCGGTCCAGACCCGGGCCGACGACGACGTCGAACGGCGCACCTCGACGGTCGGTCGGGTCATGCCCCACCTGGAGATCAAGATCATCGACCCGGCAACCGGTCTGACCACGCCGATCGGTGAGGCGGGCGAGCTGTGCACCCGTGGGTACTCCGTGATGCTCGGCTACTGGGACGAGCCGGAGAAGACCGCCGATGCCATCGACGCGGCCCGTTGGATGCACACCGGTGACCTTGCGGTCATGGGCGACGACGGCTACGTCAAGATCTCGGGGCGCCTGAAGGACCTCGTCATTCGGGGCGGGGAGAACATCTCACCGCGCGAGATCGAGGAGTTTCTCTACAGCCATCCCGACATCGAGGACGTCCAGGTGATCGGTGTCCCCGACGAGCGCTTCGGTGAGGAGTTGATGGCGTGGATCCGGCTCCGGCCGGGACGGCCACCTCTGGACTCCGCCGCCGTCAGGGCCTTCTGTGAGGGGCGCATCGCCCATCACAAGATCCCCCGGTATGTCAGGATCGCCGACGATTTCCCCATGACCGTGACCGGGAAGGTCCGCAAGGTGGAGATGCGGTCGATCAGCATCGAGGAACTGGGCCTGGCTCCCGCGCCGCAGTGACGGTCCTGACTCCCCCGCCGGCATGACCCTCCCAAACAGGCCCGATGACGCCGTCAGCGCCGTTCGGCCAACGTGAGGGCGAAGTCCTCATCGGGGTCGGTCCAGAAGTCGACGACGCCGAAGCCGGCCGCAGCCAGCTCGGCCGCCAGGCCGTCGAGGCGGAACTTGGTACTGACCTCGGTCTGGATCTCCTCCCCCGCCTCGAGGTCCACCACCAGATCCAGATCGGTGATCCTCACCTGGTGGGCCGACCGCGCCCGTAGGGCCATCTCGACGCGTGACGCCTCGGGTGACCAGCGGGCCACGTAGTCGAAGGCGGACGGGTCGAACGTGGCGCCCAAGGTGGCGTTGACCACGGTCAGGATGTTGCGCTCGAAGCGCTCCGTGACCCCGTCGCGGTCGTCGTAGGCCGCCACCAGCCGGGCCGGGTCCTTGACCAGGTCGGTGCCGAGCAGCAGGTGTTCGCCGGGATGCAGCACCTCGGCCACGTCGTTGAGCAGCGCCGCCCGCCGGGCGGGATCGAGGTTTCCCACCGTGCCCCCGAGGAGGATGACCATCCGGCCGGCCACGTCGGGCAGGGCATCGAGGTGGCGCTCGAAGTCACCGACGACACCCGACAGCACGACCGCGGGGAAGCGCCCCGACAGGCTGTCGAGCGCCTCGCGCAGCGTCGGTTCGGCCACGTCGAAGCCCACGAATCGCTGGAGGCTGCCGGCGGCCGAGAGAGCGTCGAGAAGCCGGAGCGTCTTCTCCGAGGTGCCGGACCCGAGCTCGATCAGCGTCGCCGCCCCCGACAGCTTGGCGATGTCGTCGGCATGGGCTTCGAGGATGGCTCGCTCGGTGCGGGTCGGGTAGTACTCCTCGAGGGTGGTGATGGTCTCGAACAGCTCGCAGCCGAGCGGGTCGTAGAGCCATTTGGGGGGGATCCACCGGGGCCGGGACGACAGGCCCTCGGCGACATCGGCTGCGAAATAGCGGGCCGAGTCCTCCGGGGTCAGGCGGATGACAATGGTCGGGCTGGACGGTGCGGCCATGCGGGCTCCTCCGAGGGTCGGGCTCTCTGCGAGCGTCAAGCGGTCTGCGCCTCGAGGGTGTGGCGAAGCGTCATGGCCGCCCGGAACAGACCGTGGGCACAGAGAACAGGCCCAGGGGAATGATCGTGGCGATGATCACCGAGGGTGCTGGGGACCTCAGGACGTGCAGGGCGGACGAGGCGATGCTGATCAGCCGGGCCACTCGACCACCCTAGAGGCGGCAACGTCAGCCTGGGCGTCGGCCGCCCTCCCCGGGCGGCGGCCCCTGCCCGCAGGGGGCCGGCAAGACGGGGCAGGATAGGAGCCTCGAGCTCGACGCCCTGCCGCCAGGAGGCACTTCATGGTTGATGCCCAGCTGGTGCCGGATCCGACGGTCTTCGTGCTGTTCGGCGGAACCGGTGACCTGGCCCACCGCCTGGTGCTCCCCGCGTTCTACCGGCTGGCCCAGGCCGGGCTGCTCCCCGAGGACTGGCGCCTGGTCGGCAACGGTCGCGGTGACGTGTCCCACGAGAACTTCGCCGAGCGGGTGCGGGCCAGCCTGGAGGAGTTCGGGCCCAAGCCGGAGGAAGGGCCCTGGGAGGAGTTCCGCTCCCGTCTGCGCTTCGCCGGGGGTGGCTTCGACTCGGACGACCCCGGGAGTCTGCTGGACGTGCTCGCCGAGGCCGACGACGACCTCGGCGGGTCCCCCCAACGCGTCCACTATCTGGCCGTACCGCCCAGCGTCTTCACCAAGCTGACGGCGGGGATCGGCGAGCACGGCCTCGTCGAACGGTCACGCGTCGTCTACGAGAAGCCGTTCGGCACGTCGGCTTCATCGTTCGGCGAGCTGGACCGTCTCGTCCATTCCGTCTTCGATGAGCAGCACGTCTATCGCATCGACCACTTCCTCGGGAAGGAGGCCACCCAGGACATCCACGTCATGCGCTTCGGCAACGGCCTGTTCTCCGGCGCGTGGGATGCCAAGCACATCGAAGGCGTACAGATCGACGTCCCCGAGACCCTCGATGTGAGCATGCGAGCCGAGTTCTACGACGGGACCGGCGCCATCCTGGACATGCTCGTCACCCACCTCTTCCAGGTGGCCGGGGAGGTGGCGATGGAATGCCCGGAGTCCCTCGACGCCGAGCACATCGCCGAGGCGCGGGAGAAGGTGATCGGGTCCTTCCGCCCGTTGAACCCCGACGAGGTGGTCCTCGGCCAGTACGACGGCTATCGCCAACTCGAAGCCGTGGCCGACGATTCGCGCACCGAGACGTTCGTCGCCGCTCGCTTGTGGATCGACAACGAGCGGTGGCGGGGGGTCCCGTTCCTCTTGCGGACCGGCAAGTGCCTGGCCGCCAGCCATCAGCGGGTCAGCGTCCTGTTCCGGGCGCCCACCGATTGCCTCGGCGGCGTTCCCGTGTCGGGCAACGTGTTGTCCTTCGAGCTCTCCGGCGACGGCGAGATCAACCTGTCCCTGGTGACGAAGCAGCCCGGGCCCACCTCCGCGTTGGGTTCGGTCGACGTCAACCTGCCGCTGGGCAAGATGTTCCACACCCCGGTCCTGCCGGCATACTCCCGGCTGATCCACGACGTGCTTCTCGGCGACCGGTCCCTGTTCACCCGGCCCGACGGCCTGGCTCACGTGTGGGAGGTCGCCGGGCCCATCCTCGGTGACCTCCGCCAGCCGGTCGTTTACGACCGGGGCTCGTGGGGGCCCATGGAGGCCCAGGAGCTGGCCGGCCCCAACGGCTGGCTGTTGCAGAACGGGCGCTGACCGGCCACCAGGGCGGGGCGGACGCCGAAGGGCGGGCGCTGACCGCTCGTCAGGACACGTCGATGGTGACGTCGTCGCCGGCGGCGAAACACACGTGGCCGGCCAGGCGCTCCATCCCCTCCTGGGGATGCTCGTATCCCCAGGCGGCATCACCGACCATCCCTCCGGGGGACCGCAGGGACAGGTAGGTGGCCCGCCCCTTGTACGGGCAGACCGTCGAGGTCTCCGTTGGTGTCAGCAGCCCGTCGTCGAGATCGGCGACAGGGAGGTACCACTGCGTCGGAAAGCCGGTCTCGTCGACGGCCAGAGGGCGCCGGGTCGACGCCACCACCGCACCCTCGACGGAGATCGTCACCGTCCGGGAGCTGCGACGGAGGTCGACCCTGTGGAACGGATCCTTGGGGTGGCCGAGGATCTCCTCGTCCTCCTCCCACCACGTGGTCAGCTTGTCCAGATCGGGGGCCAGGAGGTCGGCCAACGGCGGGGCGTCAGGCAACGGATCGGGATACTCCCAGAAGGCGTCGGTGATCACCTGGTCGCCGACCCGGAGGTTCCAGTACCGGGCGTCGCCCTTGAACGGGCAATGCGTTGAGGTCTCGCTGGGCTCGAGGAGGCCAACGGTGACGTCCTGGCGAGGCAGGTACCAACGGGGCAACATGCGGGTCTCGTGCAGCATCCGCGCCGAGGTGGATTCGGCGATCACCGAACCGGCCACCTCGCCCCGGATGCGCTGGGGGAGCAGGTGCAGGTACAGCAGATGTGCCGGTTTGGCCGGGATCGCGAAGTTTGCGTGGCCGCCGGTAGGCCGGCCGAACGGAGCGATGGAACCGAGCGTGAGTGACATGGTGCGCCTCACCCTAGGATCTTCGAGGCGATGCCCGACCTGCCGATCGTCGTCGACTGCGACACCGGGGTCGACGATGCCCTGGCCCTCCTCTACCTGACCCGCCAGCCCGAGGTCGACATCGTCGCCGCCGGTTGCGTGCACGGCAATGTCCCGGTCGCCACCGTCGCTCGCAACACCCTCCAGGTCCTGGCCCTCGCCGGTCGAGCCGACATACCCGTCGCCGTCGGCGCGGCCCGGCCTCTGGCTCAGGCTCTCCACACCTCCGAGGCCGTGCACGGCGATGACGGCCTCGGCGGGGCCGCCCGGGACCACCGGGGCACGGCTGCGGCCGGGTCCGCGGCAGAACAACTCGTCCGCCTGGCCCGTCGGCGGCCGGGCGAGCTGTCCGTTCTGGCCACCGGGCCCCTGACCAACCTGGCCCTCGCCCTGCTCATCGAGCCTCGCCTGCCGCAGCTGATCCGCCAGGTCGTGGTCATGGGTGGTGCGTTCTCGGTACCAGGGAACATCACCCCCCATGCCGAGGCCAACATCTTTCACGATCCCGAGGCGGCGGCGCTGGTGATGGAGGCGACCTGGCCTGTCACCGTTGTCGGTCTGAACGTGACGATGGCCACCATCCTCGGCGAGCACCGCCTGGAGCGCCTGAAGACCTCCCCGTCCCCCCGAGCACGGTTCTCCTGGCAGGCCCTGCAACACTACCTCGATGTCTACGAGCAGCGCCTGGGCCGCCGGGGATGCCCGGTGCACGATGCGCTGGCAGCGGCGATCCTGGTGCACCCGGCCCTGGCGATCAGCGATCGGGTCCCGGTCCACGTCGAGTTGCACGGCCGCCTGACCCGCGGCGCCACCCTCATCGACAACCGCAGCGTGCCGGCCGTGGAACCGGACCGTCCCGCCGTATCCGTCGTGCGCCAGGTCGACGTCGACCTCAGCCTCGACCACCTCGTCGACGCCCTGACTACCGGGTGAGCCCGGTCCGCCCGGCGCGACAGGCGCCGAACGGTGGCCACCCCAGGTGCCCGGGGCGGCAGGGGCGTCCGATCCTCAGGGGACCAGGTGCGGGGCCAACCCGTCGAGGAACGACCGGATGGTCTGACTGGTCCGCTCGGGCATCTCGAACTGGGGAACGTGACCGCAGTCCTCGAAGGTCACCGACCCGGACCGGGGAACGGCGTCGGCCACGTGCCGGGCGAAGCCGGCCGGTACGAGCCGATCCCGCGCTCCCCAGATGAACAACGCCGGGGTGTCCAACCGCGGGAGTCGGGTCCAGAACCCGGACTGGCCGAAGGCGTCGTCGAGGTAGAGGTTACGCAGGGCGGAGTAGAACGCCACCCGGTGGTCACGCTTGTGGTAGAGGCGGACGAACTCGCCGGCCGCTGAGCCGTACCACGACGGCGACAGCCGATCGGGTTTGGCGAACAGGAACCGGATCCCGGCCACAGCCGCGATGTGGCTCATGGGGAGGGGCAGGGCGGCGAGCTCGGGGCGCATGATGCGGACCAGCGGCACGAATTGGCGGATGCGCCGAAAGGTCACCGCCGGCGCCAACAGGAGGAGGGCCCGGATCCGATCGGGGCGTCGCAGGGCCGCCTCGAGGGCGATCCGCCCCCCGAGGCTGTTGCCGAGCACGACCGCCGAGTCGATGCCCATCTGGTGCATCCACTCGTCGAGCCACCGGGCGAAGAAGGCGGCGTCGTACCGGGCCCGCGGCGCCCCGCTGGCGCCATGGCCGGGGAGGTCGGGGGCGAGCACCCGGTGATCGGCGGCCAGGTCCCAGAAGATCGGCAGCAGGGAGGCGTTGGTAGCACCCAGGCCATGGAGGCAGACGACGGCCGGGGCGTCGACCGGTCCTGCTTCCAGATGGAACGTCCTGACCCCCGCGGCGGCCGTGTTGCCCGCCCGCGTGAAGCGATCCGGCCGGGCGTCGGACGCGGCCGGACCTCGAGGGCCGGGAGCAGGATGGTCGAGCAGCCCGTCGAGCTCGAGCGCCAACGCCAGGTTGCCCCGCACCGACAATCTGCCGTGGAGGAACGCCTCCACACCGGAGCGGGTTCCGTCGGCCACCTCATGGAGGGTGACGGGATCGGACGTGATGACCGTTGTCGGCGTCCCATCGACGCCCGCTCGCACGTCGACGAGGCCATTGCGGATGCGCACGGTGCAGGCATCGCCGGCCCGACCGTCGAGCACCACATCGGCGCGGACCCCGTCGAGCACGCCGGCGGGCGCTGCGTGCAGCCGGCGTCGAACCGTTGCTGCCAGAGAGGTCGCCGGGCCCGACCCGCCACCGTCGGTCGCTCGGCCGGAGCCACCGCTGCCGGCGACGCCGGGCAAGGGAGACTGGTCATCCATAGGTTCGGCTCCGCTTCAGCGGCCCCCGAGGGACCTGGCCGCCTGATCGTAGCCAGGGGTAGCGCCCCGAACCGGGGACCCCGCTTGGCTAGGTTGGCGCCATGCCGCTGATGTCGCCAATCGACGCAGGGTTCCTCCTCATCGAGACGAGGACCCAACCCATGCACGTCGGCGGGCTGCAGGTGTTCAAGCTCCCGGCCGGCGCCAAACAGGAGTGGCTCAAGGATCTCTACGAGGAGGTCATCGCGTCGAGTGACGTGGACCGGTTGTTCCGCCAGCGGCCCCACCGGTCGGTGGCGACGGGCGGGGCCTACACCTGGGTCCTCGACGCCGACGTCGACCTCGAGCACCACGTCCGCCACTCCGCTCTCGCCCGTCCGGGCCGGGTCCGCGAGCTGCTGGCCTTGACCTCGCGCCTGCACGGCACGCCCCTCGACCGTCACCGGCCGCTCTGGGAGGTCCACCTCATCGAAGGTCTGGAGAAGCGCCGCTTCGCCGTCTACACCAAGGTCCACCACTCCCTCGTCGACGGCGTCTCCGCCCTCCGCCTGCTCGAAGGCACCCTGAGCGACGATCCCGAGGACCGCCAGACCCGGCTCCCGTGGGCCACCCGGCCCCGCCGGGGTCGTCCCGGTGGTTCCGCAGGGGGCCTGGCGGCCCTGCCCCAGAACCTGTTCCGCAACGCCAAAGAGGTACTCGAGCTCGGACCCGGCCTGGCCCGCATCGCGGGGCGGAGCCTGACCGACGGCAGGACGCAGCGCACCGGGATCGCCCCCCGGACGATCCTCAACGTCCCCATCACCGGGTCCCGGCGCTATGCGGCCCAGGGCTGGCCCATGGAAACCATACGCAAGGTGGCCAAGGCCGCAGACGCCACCGTCAACGACGTGGTGCTGGCCATGTGCGGCGGTGCTCTGCGGGAATATCTCCGCTCCCTCGGCGCCCTCCCCGAGGCCCCCCTGGTGGCCATGACGCCGGTGTCGATGCGCGGGGCGGGCGCCTCCGACTCGACCGGCAACGCCGTGGGCGCCATCCGCTGCGATCTGGCCACCAACGTCACCGACCCCATCGAGCGGCTGGCCACCATCAAGGCATCGATCGGCATGGGCAAGGCCGCCCTCGCCCAGTCCACCCAGCTGCAGGCCACCGCCCTGAGCGCCATGGTCATGGCGCCGCTGGCGGCGTCCTCGGTGAGCGTGCTGCGCAGCCTGGCACCGCCGCCATTCAACATCATCATCTCCAACGTGCCCGGGCCCAGCAAACCCCTCTACCTGCGGGGCGCAGAGCTCGAAGGCCTCTACCCGCTGTCCATCCCCTTCAACGGCCAGGCCCTCAACATAACCGTCACCAGCTACAACGGGAGCCTCGACTTCGGGCTGACGGGTTGCCGCAAGAGCGTGCCCCACCTGCAGCGCCTGCTCGGCTACCTCGACGACGCCCTGGGCGAGATGGTCGCCGCCCTCGAGGTGTAGGCCCCCGACCCTCGATGCCCGGCGACCGCGTCCACGCCGCGGCTGTTAGCGTCGCCTCGTGCGTCGACTGACGGCTCTCGGGACTCGGCCGGGCCGGAGGTGGCCATGAGCGCCGGGGCCCTGTTCCTGGCGGTGTTTCTTGCCTGCGCCGTCGAGGCGGTCGAGGCCACGACCATCGTCCTGGCCGCAGGCACGGTCCGAAATTGGCGCTCGGCGATCCTGGGCCTGTTCGCCGGCATCGGGGTCCTCGCCATCATCGTGGCTGCGCTGGGGCCGGCGATCTCCGCCGTCCCCCTCAGGAGCCTGCGTCTCGTGGTCGGCGGTCTGCTGTTGGTCTTCGGGCTCCAATGGCTCCGCAAGGCGGTCCTGCGCGCCAGTGGCCACAAGGCGCTGCACGACGAAGCCCAGATCTACCTCAACCAGGTGGCGGCGGCCGAGGAGGCTACCGTCGAAAGACGGGGAAGGGTCCCCGATTGGTATGCCTTCACCCTCTCGTTCAAGGGCGTGGTCCTCGAAGGGCTGGAGGTGGCGTTCATCGCCTTGACGTTCGGGAGCAACCAGCACGACATCCCCCTCGCGGCCGTGGCCGCCGTCTCCGCCGTGGTTGTGGTTGCGGCCCTCGGTGTCGCCGTCCGAGCCCCCCTGGCCAAGGTTCCGGAGAACACCATGAAGTTCGTGGTCGGCATCATGCTCACGTCCTTCGGCATGTTCTGGGGCGCCGAGGGTGCCGGGGCCAACTGGCCCGAGAGTGACGCCGCCCTCCTCGCCATCGTGCCGGCTGTGGCCCTGTTCGGGATCGGCCTGACGTTCCTCCTGCGCCGACCGGCCGGTCGGCCCACGACCCCCGTGTCACCGTCGACGCCGATCGAGACGGTCTGAGTGCTCAGCCGCCTCCGTTCGTTCGGCGGGTTCTGGTACGACTTCGTGATCGGTGACGACTGGCGGGTTGCCGCCGGCGTGGTGGTGGCGCTGGCCGTGACCTACGGGCTCAGCCGAACATCGGTGCCGGCGTGGTGGGTCGTTCCCGTAGCGGTCCTCGTGCTGCTGCCCTTCAGCCTGTGGAGAGTCGTCCGCCGGCGCTGAGGTCTCGCGGGCGGTGGGCCCCCGACGTCGGGTTCGGGCTTCACCTGCGGACCCCGAGCCGGTAGCGTGATCGGAGTCTGAACGACCAGGCACACCCTGGTCGGGGGAGCCCCGGCGCGACCGGGGCGGGGAGGTTGCTCATGTCGGGATCGGTGCAGAGCTATCCGCCGGCGAGGATCCGCAACGTGGCGTTCGTGGGCCACGGCGGCGTCGGCAAGACGACCCTGACGGAGGCGATCCTCCACGCCGCAGGCGCCATCGGCCGCCCCGGTCGGGTGGAGGACGGCTCGACGGTCAGCGACTACGAGCCCGAGGAACGCCGCCGCCAGATCTCCCTGTCGGCGTCGATGGCCGTGGCCGAATGGGACGGCCACAAGCTCAACCTGATCGATTGTCCCGGGTACGCGGATTTCGCCGGGGAGGCGCTCGCCGCCCTTTCCGTGGCGGACCTGGCCGTGTTCGTCGTCAGTGCCGTCGACGGAGTGGAGGCCCAGACCGAGGCCCTGTGGCGGGCTGCGGCCGATCTGAGGCTGCCCCGGATGATCTTCATCAACAAGCTGGACCGGGAGCGGGCCAGCTTCTCCCAGACGCTCGACCAGCTGCGCTCGACCTTCGGCGCCGGGATCGCCCCCCTCGAGCTGCCGATCGGGGAGGAATCCACGTTCCGTGGCGTCGCCGACCTGTTGTCGGACACCGCCATCACCTACATCGACGGCCAGCCCACCACCGGGCTCATCCCCGACGACATGGCCGCCACCGAGCACGAGGTGCACGACAACCTCGTCGAGGGCATCGTGGTCGCCGACGACGAGCTGATGGAGCGTTACCTCGACGGCGAGACCCCATCGGTCGAACGGCTGGAGAAGACGCTCGCCCTGGGCGTGGCGTCCGCCCAGGTGTTCCCCGTCACCATCGGCTCCGCGACCGCGGAGGTGGCCGTCGACCGCCTGGCCACCTTCATCTGCGAGATCGGGCCCTCCCCCCTCGCCCGCCCGCCGGTCAAAGTCCATGTCCCCCACGACGAGCAGTCCAACGGCTCGGGGTCGGTCACGACCGAGGTCGTCCCCGATCCCGACGGCCAGCCGTTGGCCCTGGTGTGGAAGACGATGGCCGACCGCCACGTCGGGCGCATCTCGATGTTCAAGGTGCTCTCGGGCACCCTCGGGGCCGACACCATCCTGGTCAACGCCCGCACCCGGGCTGACGAGCGCCTGCACGCCCCCTTCACCCTTCGCGGCACCGAGCAGCTGGCCGTGACCGAGCTGGTGGCCGGTGACCTGGGGGCGGTGTCCAAGCTCAACGACGTCGCCGTGGGCGACACCCTCGCCCCCAAGGGCACCCCCGTGAGCGTCGTCGTGCCCAGCCCGCCCGAACCAGTCCTCGCCGTCGGCATCCGGCCTCACGCCGCGGGTGACGACGACAAGTTGATGACGGCGCTCCACCGTCTGTGCGATGAGGATCCGTCGCTGGTCGTCCGCCGGGACGACGAGACCCACCAGACCCTGCTGGTCGGCGTGGGCGACACCCATCTGGCCGTCACCGTCGAACGCCTCTCTCGTCGCTTCGGTGTCGACGTCGACACTGAAGCGGTCCTGGTGGCCTACCGCGAGACGATCACCGCCCCCGCCGACGGGGAAGGGAAGTACAAGAAGCAAACGGGAGGACACGGCCAGTACGGCGTAGCCACGTTGGCCGTCGAGCCTCTCGAGCGAGGCGCCGGTTTCGAGTTCGTGGACAAGGTGGTCGGCGGCGCCATCCCCCGGCAGCTCATCCCGGCCGTGGCCAAAGGCGTCGAGGAGGCCATGGCCTCCGGCGGCGTCCACGGGTTCCCCGTCGTCGACCTGCGGGTGACCTGCCTGGACGGCAAGTACCACCCCGTCGACTCGTCGGAGATGAGCTTCAAGATGGCCGGGGCCCTGGCTCTGCGCGAAGCGCTGGCGGCGGCCGCCCCCGTGATCCTCGAACCGGTGTCGGCGGTCGAGGTGGTCGTGCCCGACGGCTGCCAGGGTGACGTGCTCGGTGATCTGAGCTCGCGTCGCGGCCGGGTGCAGAACACCGAGCCCGACGATGTCGGCTGGTCACGGATCACGGCCCTGGTCCCCACGTCGGAGCTGTCCCGCTACGCCACCGAGCTGCGGGCCGCGACCGCGGGGCGGGGCCGCTTCGGCATCCGCCACGACCACTACGACTTCCTGCCCCCCAACCTCGCGGACAAGATAACGGCCAAGGACGGCTGAGAGGCGCAGCCTCTAGAGTTGGCGCCATGATGTCGGGGGGCGCACAAGAGTCGGTACCGAGTGGTGTCGGCCTGTCGGACGACTCGGCGGCGCGGCGGGCCCAGGAACGGGCTCTCGCCGACGAACGCGACCGTCTGGCCTTGGCCCTGGCGGCGGGCGGCCTGGGGTTGTGGAGTTGGGACCGGGCCTCCAAGGTGATCGGCTGGGGGGACGGGCTGGCCCAGATGTTCGGCCGGGACCCGGCGTCCATGCCGGATTCGGTCGACGCCTGGCTGGAGATCGTGCACCCCGACGATCGGCTGGCAGTGGCCACCGCCATGGCCGCGGCCTCGACGGGGCGGGCATCAACCAGATGGAGTACCGGGTGGTCTGGCCGGACGGCACCGTGCGGTGGTTGGAGTGCAGCGGCAAGATGACCGTCGGCGACGACGACGTGGTCACCGGCGCGGTCGGGGTCATGGCCGACGTCACCGCCCGACGAGAGTCCCAATCCGAGGCGGAGTTGCTGCGGGCCCGCCTCGAGCTCCTCTCCACCGTCGGCCTTACCCTGGCCGAGGCCCGCGGCCTCGACGGCCGCCTGACGGCGCTGAGTGAAGCCGTGGTCCCCGGCTTGGCGGACTGTTGCGCCATCCACCTCATCGGCGACGGGGGTCGGCTCGTCCTCACCGCCACCCACCACGCGGGCCAGAGTGGCCAGGAATGCTTGGAGCAGGCCCTACGCAAGCTCACCGTGTCCCCGGATCAGCCCTGGGGGCCCGGCGCCGTGTTCGCCTCGGGGTCGCCCGAGCTGATCCCCGAGATCGGCGGCCCGGTGGCCCTCCCCTTCCCGGACGGCGACCCGGAGGGGGCCCGGGTCTTCGGGTCATTGGGCCTGCGCAGTCTGTTCACCGTGCCGTTGCGAGCCGCCACCCACACGGTCGGAACGTTGGCCCTGGGCCGGACCCGGGCCGAGGTATGGACCGCGGACGATCAGACGTTGGCGGTTGAGGTCGGCCGCCGGGCGGGGATGCTGATCGACAACGCCACCCTCCTCGACGCCGAGCACCAGGCCCTGGCCGAGTCCGACGCGGCCCGGGCCCGGCTGGTCCTGCTGGCCGAGCTCAGCATGGCCCTGTCGTCGAGCCTCGACCTCGACCCCGTGCTCGAACGCCTCGCATCACTGCTGGTGCCGGGCATGGCCGACATCTGCGCCGTCGACCTGCAGGACCAGACCATCGGGGATCGCTTGGCCGCGGTGGCCGCCATCGACCCGGAGGCCAAGAGGCTCTTCGAGGAAGCCGAGCGTCGCCTTCCCCGGCGCCGTAACCCGACCAGCTCGCTGACCCGCACCCTCGTGAGCGGCCAGCCCACGCTGATCCCCGACTGCACCGACGACTACCTGTCGATGAACACGCCGGACCCTGCGGTGGCCGCCATCTACCACCACCTGCGGCTGTCGTCCATCCTCGTCGTCCCTCTGGTGGCGCGGGGTGGGATCCTCGGCGCCATCACCCTGTTGCGCAGGGACGACGCCGTCCGGCCCCCCGCCCACTACACGGAGGCGGACATCGACCTGGCCTCCCAGGTCGCCGACCGGGCCGCGGTGGCGCTCGACAACGCCCGCCTCTACACCGCACAGCGGGGGGTGGCCGAGCAGCTCCAGCGAGGGCTGCTGCCCGAGATCGCACCCGGACCGCACCTGGCGGCCGCCACCCGCTACCTACCGGCCGGGTCCGGCGTGGGGGGTGACTGGTACGACCTGTTTGCCGTCACCGGCGGGGCGACGGCCATTGCCATCGGCGACGTCATGGGCCACGACATGCAGGCCGCGGCCAGCATGGGCCAGCTGCGTAGCGTGTTCCGTTCCTACGCTTTCGAAGGCACCGACCCTGCCGATGTGCTCGACCGGGCGGATCGACTGGTGCAGACCTTCGGGATGGCCCAGCTGGCCACCGCCTTCTGTGCCCAGTTGACACGGATCGGCGGGGAGAGCTGGGAGCTGTGCTACGCCAACGCCGGCCACCCGCCGCCGATCGCCCGGTTGCCGGACGGCACGACCACGTTTCTCGATGGCGCCCGCAGCGTCCTGATCGGTGCCCCCCAGGAGGGGCGCCGGCCCCACGCCTTCCTGACCGTCCCGGTGGGGAGCATCCTGTTGCTCTACACCGACGGCCTCATCGACCGTCGGGACCGGTCCATCAACGACGGTCTCCACCAACTGGCCGACCTGGTCCGAACGACCGGTGGGCCCCCCGAGGACCTCTGTGATCGCATCACGACCGAGATGGCGGACAAGGACCGCGCCGACGATGTGGCGTTGCTGGCGATCGCCCTGCACTAGCGTGAGCTCGTGCCCCGGCGGCATCGCGGCGATCGACCCGTGACGTCCTCCATCGACGAACACCTCACCCTTGCACCCGAGCCGTCGGCTGTGGCCACGGCCCGCCAGCTGGTGGCAGACCTGTGCCGGAAGGCGGGCGTCGACGACGACGCCAGCGACATGGCGGTGCTGCTCACCAGCGAGACGGTGACCAACGCCTTCACCCACGGTCGCAGCGAGGCACAGGTCGCGGTCAGCGTCTCACCGGACAAGATCCGGGTCGAGGTCGGCGACGACAACTCCCGCCACCCCCATCAGGTCGTCCGCGACCACGACGCCCTCGACGGTCGGGGCATGACGATCGTCGCCATCCTGGCCACGACCTGGGGGGTCACCGACGACCCGTACGGGAAGGTGCTCTGGTTCGAGGTGGCGGTCCCCGAGTCCTAAGGGGCGCGGCCCGACTCGACCAGGGCCTTGATGCCCTCGACGTTGGCCGTCATGTTCCGCCGCCACTCATCCATCCTCCGGGCCACGATGCGCTCCTCCTTGTCCGGCCGGGCGGCGATGGCCGGCGCCAGGCCGGAGGGGGCAGGGCCCATGCGGCCCCACTGCCGCAGCCGGGTCCCGCCGCCCTCGGCCAGCACCTCGAAGCGCCAGGAGGCGCTCACGCCGCCGTCGCCCTCCACGTTCCACGCCATGCGCCGGGGCGGGTCGTATTCGGCGATCACACACGTCGTCTCCCACCGACCGATGGCGGGGTGCTCGTTGCGGCCGACGAAACGGGCCCCGAGCGCCGGTCCTGTCGCCCCTTCCACCCATGCCACCTCGACCAACTCGTCGGAGAAGCGGGCCGGCACCGAGATGTCGCAGACCACCTCCCATACCTCCTCGGGGGTGGCGTCGACCGTGACCTCCACCTCGACAGCCGATCCGTCTTCGTAGCGCATGGGCCTCACCCTAGGATCGAGGGCATGCCGACAGGGTCGCTGCGGGTTGCCATCTCGATCAGCTCCGTCACCGCCGAGGCCATGCACTTCGCCACCGAGGCCGACCGCCTCGGCGTGCACTCGGTATGGGTTCCCGAGGCGTGGGGCTATGACGCCTTCACCCCCCTGGCCTTTCTCGCGGCCCGCACCAGCCGCCTCCATCTCGGCACCGGGATCGCCCAGCTCGGCGCCCGCACCCCGGCCATGCTGGCCATGTCGGCCATGTCGATGGAGGCGCTGTCGGGGGGCCGGTTCCTGCTCGGACTGGGGGTCAGCGGTCCGCAGGTGATGGAAGGATGGCACGGGGTGCGCTGGAGCTCCCCGGTGCAGACGACACGCGAGACGATCGAGATCGTCCGAACCGTCGCCCGGGGTGACCGCTTGGACCACCCGGGCCGCATCTACCCCCTCCCGCTTCCCGGCCGCGGCGGGCGGGCGCTCCGTTCCATGGCCCCGCCCGTGGCTGTGCCCATCTACCTCGCCGCCCTCGGTCCGAAGAACCTGGAGCTCACCGGGGAGCTGGCCGACGGGTGGATCGCCAACGCCTTCATTCCCGAGACCGCCGACGTCTTCGTCGACCATCTGGCCGCCGGGGCGCAACGGGCCGGGCGCGCCGTGGCCGACCTCGATCTGCTCGTCCCTGTCGGGGTGGAGGTCACCGACGACGTCGACGAGGCCTCCCGTCGCCATGCCGGCGGGTACGCCTTCACCATCGGCGCCATGGGGTCGGCCACCACCAACTTCTACAACGCCGCCTTCACCCGGCAGGGCTTCGGTGACGACGTGGCCGCCGTGGCCGCCCTGTGGCTCGACGGCAGGCGCGACGAGGCAGCAGCGCGGGTGCCGGCCGATCTGGGATTCAAGACGAACCTGATCGGCCCGCCCGAGGTCATCACCGAGCGGCTCAGGCTCTACCGAGCCGCCGGGGTGACCACGTTGCAGGCCAAGCTCGGCAGCGTCAACCAGGGCGCCCTCGACACCCTCGGCCAGCTCATGGATCTGGTCGAGGCGGTCAACGCCGAGACCGCCCCGCCGGCTGGTCAGAACCCGGTCTGATCCGTCCGGGGAGCCTTGGCCAGGTTAGAGCTCAAAGCGGCGCTCACCTCGGAGGGGATGGCGCTGCTGGCGGCGAGGTCATTCCCCAAAACCTCTTCCACCACCGTCCATCCGCTGCCGTTGCGCTCGAAGCCGATCGTGGCGGCGGCGCCGGACACGGTGGCCGAAGCCACCGCGTAGTTCCCCACGCAGGTGTGAGCGACGATCGTCCCCGTCAGGCCCCGAGCGTGGGCCGCCCCGGCCAGGTCGCCGGCCACGCAGGTCGGGTCCGCCGGCGCCGGGCCGTTCAACCCGGGGGCCGTCACCGCCCCGGGCAGGGTCATGGTGGGCACCGACGGCGACGACTCCGTCGTCGGTGCCGTCGATGAGCCCCCCGATCCGCACCCGGCCGCCATGGCCCCCGCCACCAACAGCGACCCCACGACGCGACGCCTGGCCACCTGCCGCGCCTTCCCGCTTCTGGCCGGCGCGACACTTCCAAGGCGGTGGACCCTGGCCGTCAACTTCGACGGGCAGTCCGGTGTCAACGGGTTCAGGGACCCTTGCGACCGGGCCAGTCGGCCAGGGTGTCGAGGAATGAGGTGCGAATCTCGTCGATGCGCTTGGGCAGATCCTCATGGGACCAGCCGTCCACCGGCACCGGCGCCAGGACCGCGACCTCGACGTGACCGGAGCCCATCATCTTCGACGACGAGCTGCCCAGCACCTCGGCGTTGCGGATCACGATGGGCACGATCGGCAGCCCGGTGGCCATGGCCACCCGGAACGCCCCCTTCTTGAACGGACCGAGGCTGCCGTCCTCGGACCGGGTGCCCTCGGGGGCGACGAGGACCGAGAGCCCCTTGCGGGCCAGGTCCTCGATCGGGCGCAGCTGCTCGCTGGCCGGCGCCTTGCCGGAACGGTCGACGAAACAGATGTCCATGAACCGCCCGAACGTCCCCATGAGCGGGTCCTTCTCGAGCTCCTTCTTGGCGATGGCGGTGAAGCTGGTGCGCACCAGGGAGGCGGTGACCATGGAGTCCCAGTTGTTCTTGTGGTTCCACACGAACACCGCCGGCCGCGGCTTGCGCAGGTGCTGGCGTCCCGTGACCACCTCGACGCTGACGCCTCCGGTGGCCAGATACCAGTCCAGCCACGCCGGTAGGGCGGCATCGAACCCGGCCCGCTTGCCGCGCCGCAGGGCTGCGACCGTGGCGCCGGCGGCGGTGGCCGAGGGGATGGCCGCCAGGGCCGCGCCCATGCGGGCGGCGCGCACCGTCTGGCCAGGTGTGGGAATCGGGAACGGGCCGATGGATGGCACAGGCAGGTCCTCCTCGGGTGGTTCTCCGACGCCCGGCGAGCGCTGGTGAACCAAGCCAGCCTCCCATCGTACCGGTCCGGCTCGATTCGATCCGCTCCGTGGCCATCCGCTCCGGGCGATCCGCCCTGCGCTCCGGTGGCGTCCCCGTGACGGGGTCGGTTCCAACGTGCGCCCATCCTGACCGGCCCGCCCAGGGGTCACCGGCCGGCGGCGTAGCCCTGCATGCCCCGGGGGTTGGCCCCGGCTCGGAGGAAGCCGTCGTCGCCCCGGGAGACGGCGGAGAGGCGACCGAGGGACCAGGGCCCGCTCACGGTGACCTGGTGGCCCCTCCGGCGCAGCTCCTCGATCGTCGCCGACCCCAGGCGGTCCTCGACCACCACCTCCCGGGGGGAGCGCTCCCGGGGATAGAACGACGACGGGAAGTGGTTGGTGTGCCAGCTGGGAGCGTCGATGCTCTCCTGCAGGTTCAGTCCGTGGTGGGCATGGCGAAGCAGGAAGTTCAGCGACCACTGGTCCTGTTGATCGCCACCAGGTGTCCCGAAGGCGAGATAGGGGGATCCGTCGCGCAGGGCCAGGGACGGCGACAGCGTGGTCCGGGGCCGCGTGCCGGGCGCGAGGGAGGCGGCCAGACCGGGCTGCAACCAGAACATCTGGGCTCGGGTGCCGAGGCAAAACCCGAGCTCGGGGATGACCGGCGAGCTCTGCAGCCAGCCGCCGCTGGGTGTGGCCGAGACAAGTTGCCCCAACGGTCGACCACGTCGACGTGGCAGGTGTCGCCCCGAGTCAGCTCGCTGCCGGCGACGGTCGGTTCGCCGACACCGACGTCGCCGTGCTCGCGGTCCACCACGGCCAGGCCCTGGGGCAGGCGCGGGGTTCGGCCGTCGGGTGACCCGGGTCGGAGGTCCGCATCGGCGTCGGGTCGGATCAGAGCCCGGCGCCGGTCGTTGTAGTCGGCAGAGAGCAAGGCGTCGATCGGCACGTCGACAACCGTGGGATCGCCGTACCAGGCCTCGCGGTCGGCGAAGGCCAGCTTGGCGCACTCGACTACGGTGTGGACCAGTTCGGGGTCGGTGGGGCCGGTGTCACCCAGGTCGAAGCCGGCGAGCAGGGCCAACTGCTGGAGCATCACCGGGCCCTGGCCCCACGGGCCGGTCTTGGCCACCCGGTAGGGCCCGTAGTCGAACCACACCGGCGCCTCGACCGGAGTCGACCAGGCCGCCAGATCGTCCCCGCTGAGAAGGCCGGCGTGGGCCCCCCCGGAGCTGTCGGCCTGCTCGGTCCGACAGAACCTGTCGATGGCGTCGGCGACGAACCCGCTCGAGAAGGCGGCGCGCGCCGCGGCGATGCCGGCCGAGCGGTCGCCGGCTGCGGTGGCGACGACCACGATCCGTTGATAGGTGGCGGCCAGGGCCGGGTTGGCGAAGCGGCCCCCGACAGCCGGCACCTGGCGGTGAGGGAGGTACACGGCTGCCGACGTGGGCCAGTCATCGCGGAACACCTCACCGACGGCGGCGATGGTGGCGGCCATGCCGTCATGGACAGAGAATCCCCGGGTGGCATAGCCGATGGCGGGTTCGATCACGTCGGCCACGGTCATGGTGCCGAACCGGTCCAGCAGGGTCATCCAGGCGTCGAAGGCACCGGGGACGCAGGCCGCCAGCAGGCCGGTTCCGGGTACCAGGGACAACCCCAGATCGCTGAAGCGCCCGATGGTCGCCGTCGCTGGGGCCGGGCCCTGCCCGACGATGACCAACGTCTCCCCGGTCCCGGCGTCGTGAGCCAGGATCGGCGCCTCCCCGGCCGGCCCGCACAGGTGCGGTTCCACCACCTGCATGGTGAAGCCCGCCCCGGCTGCGGCGTCGAAGGCGTTGCCGCCCCGCTCCAGTAGGGACATGCCGACCGCGGCCGCGATCCAGTCGGTGGCGGCGACCATTCCGAAGTCGCCGGTCAGCTCCGGGCGGGTGGTGAAATCGGGCGTGGCGCCCACCGTAGGCGGCGACCGGTGACCAGGCCCAGCGCCAGAACTCAGACGATTCTCAGCCCGCGCTTTCCCTATCCACAGGCGGGAGCGGTCCACTGGAGCCATGGCCTTTCTCCCCACCGTTCTCGCTCTTGTTCTGATTGCCTCCGTCGCCGTGGCCAGCGGCGGATTGTTCCTCGCTCTGCTCTCGGGCCTCAACCGCCTCGAGACCGCCGCCGTCCGCCCCCCACCCCAGGGTCGACGCCGCCGTTAGGCCGTCCGGCAGCCCTTAGCGGGTGCGGGCGGTGCGGGCCCGGGTGCGGCACCCCCCCAGGAGCAGCCCGGCGGCCATGGCGGCCCCGGCACCCTCACCGGCTCGCATGCGGAGGTCCAGCAACGGTTCGAGCCCCAACCGGCCCAGCACCGCCGGATGGGCCAGCTCCCGGCTGCGTTGACCGGCGACCAGGTGGGCGACGACGCCGGGTTCGACCAGGGCCGCGACCAGGGCGGCCACCGACGTGGCCAGACCGTCGAGGACAACGACGGCCCCACCCTCCACGGCGCCGAGCGTGACCCCGGCCAGAACGGCGAACTCCGGCCCTCCGAGGGACGCCAACGCCGGGAGAGGCATGCCGGCGAGGGACTCGCCGGCCACCAGGCCCCGGTCGGCTCGGACCCGGCCCACGGCGGCGTCGACGACGACCCGCCGGCGTTCCAGCATGGCCGTGTCGGATCCGGCGCCCAGGCCGACGGTGTCGGCGGCGCCGAGTCCTAGGAGGGCGGAGGCGAGGGCGGCGGCGACGACGGTGTTGCCCACGCCGATCTCCCCCAGGGCGACCAGCCCGAAGGCGTCGGCCGCAGCCCGGCCCCGCCGGCGACCGAGCTCGACCAGGGCGTCGACCTGGGCCTCGGCCAGGGCGTCGGCATCGCGGAGGTTGCCGACCGACTTCCCGGCATCGATGACCTCGGCACCCAACCCGGCGGTGGCGGCCGCGACCACCCCGAGCGCCTCCCCGGCTCGGGCCGCGGCCAGGACCTCGTCGGTCACCGAAGGAGCGAAAGCGCTCACCCCGAGGTCCGTCACCGGATGGCGCCCGGCGACGAGGACGAGGGTCCCCCCGCCGGGAACGCCCCGACCGAGGGCCATGACCCGGTCGACGGCCCGATCCAGGACACCGAGGGAGCCAAGGGGCGTCAGCAGGTCGTCAGCCTGGTCGCGGGCGCCGACGACCTGGGGCGGTCCGGGGGCCCGCAACTTCGACACCGGCGGGCGGGGCAGCGGCGGGTCCGACGCCGACCCGGCAACGGGGGCACCCGGGCGGGGCCATCGGTCCCGGATCATCACCTCGTGCAACGGTTGGCGCTTCGACCAGCCTGCCCGTTGCAGCCCCGGCTCGGGCGGCCGCTCATCGGGCCAGCCCAGGCACAACCAGCCGAGAGGCACCACCCCGGCAGGAAGGTTCAGCAGAGCGGCAAGCTCGGCGGGGGCGAACAGCGTCACCCAACCGACGCCCAGGCCCTCGGCCCGGGCCGCCAACCACAGGTTCTCGATGGCGCAGGCACACGACCACAGATCGGCGTCGGGAAAGGTGGCCCGGCCCAGGACACCGGCGGCCGGCGCCCGCCGGTCGCAGCACACGACGACGCCGAGCGGCGCCTCCCTGATGCCTTCGAGCTGCAGGTCGAGCAGGTGACGGGCGGCAGCGGCGTCGAGCTGGGCGGCCTGGGCCAGGCGCTCCCGGTCGGCCATCCAGGCCGCCTGTTCGCGCGCCCGTTCGTCGCCGACGATGACGAACCGCCACGGTTGCGACTGCCCGACGCTGGGAGCCTGGTGGGCGGCGGTCAGGACCCGCTCGAGGGTGGCGTCATCGACGGGATCGGGCCGGTAGCGGCGGATGTCGCGCCGGGCCCCGATGACCTCGTAGAGGGCCTGGCGGCTGGCATCGGGCAATTTCCACCCGTCCGGCGCCGCCGACCGTTCGGCGGCGGAGGTGGTGTCGCCGATGACGGGGACCGGCCTCTGCCAGCTCAACGTGCTCGCCCCGGGGACGGGTCGCCGCCAGAAGCGATGAGGCGGCCGAGGGCGTCGAGGTCGGCGTGGGTCTCGAGCAGGTCGGCGAGGCGGTCGAACTGGGCCTGGCGGGCCGCGGCGAACGACACCCCGGCGGTGGTGAACGTCTGCCCCTTCCGGTTGGCCACAGCCTCCAAGAAGGCGGCCCGAAAGGCGTCCTGGTCGAACACGCCGTGCAGGGACGTACCGAAGACCCCGGCGCCAGAAGGACCTTCGACCGCCCCCTCCGCCTCGCCATCGTCGAGATCGATCCACGGGGTCGCCAGATTGCCCCGGGTCGTGCGGCCATGGTGGATCTGGTAGCCCTCCACCGCCTGGCCGAGAGCGCGACCTGACCGCCGGCGGGTGACCTTGTCGGGCCGGAACACCGTGGTCACGTCCAACCACCCCAACCCGTCGACGGCCCCCGTCCCGGACTCGACGTCGTCGACGATGGTCCGGCCCAGCATCTGGTAGCCCCCACAGATGCCGAGTATGGCGGCCCCGGCCCGACGGCGCTCGGCGATGACCCCGGCCAGCCCGCTCTCCCGCAACCAGGCCAGGTCGGCGACGGTGGCCTTGGTTCCGGGCAGGACGACCAGGTCGGGGGCGCCGAGGGCCTCGGGGCGCTCCACCAGGCGGACCGAGACACCCGGCTCGATGGCCAGGGCGTCGACGTCGGTCACGTTGGCCAACCGGGGGAACCGGACGACGGCGACATCGAGGACACCGGCCGCGGCCCGCCCGGCCGGCCCCGACCCGACCGGGCGGGGCCGTTGCCCGTCGAGGGCGAGGGAGTCCTCGGCGTCGAGCGCCACGTCGGCGATGAACGGCAGGACCCCGATGGTGGGGACACCGCAGCGCCGCTCGAGGTCCTCGAGCCCCCCGCCGAGCAGGGCCGGGTCGCCGCGGAACTTGTTGATCAGAAACGCTCTGATCAGCTTGCGGTAATGGTCGGGCAGGACCATGACCGTGCCGTAGAGGGCGGCAAAGACCCCGCCCCGGTCGATGTCGCCGACCACGACGGCGGCCAGCTCCGCCTCGGCGGCGATGCGGAGATTGACGATGTCATGGTCCAGCAGGTTGATCTCCGCCGGGCTCCCGGCGCCCTCGACGATCACCACGTCGAAGCGGCGGCGCAGATCGGCCAGGGCGTCGAGCACGGTGGCGAGGAGGTGGGGCTTGAGGTCGTGGTACTCGGCGGCGCCAAGATGACCGATGGGCTGGCCGTTGACGATCACCTGGCTGGCTCGGTCCCCCGTCGGCTTGAGCAGGATCGGGTTCATGGCCCCGTCCGGCTCCACCCCGGCGGCCAGGGCCTGCACCGCCTGGGCCCGGCCGATCTCGTGGCCGCCGGTGGTGACGTAGGAGTTGAGAGCCATGTTCTGGGCCTTGAATGGCGCGACCGTGATCCCCCGACGGGCCAGGAGGCGGCACAGCCCGGTCACCACATGGCTCTTGCCGGCATCGCTGGTGGTCCCGCAGATCATCAGCCCGCCCCGCAGCCCGGGGGTCAGGCGATCCGGCACAGCGCCTTCTCGAGTCGGGCCAGGGCGTCGGGGCCGGGCACGGCGATGCGCACGGTACCGGGCATCCCGAAGGTGGCGCAGTCCCGCACGAGGACCCCGTGGGCGGCCAGCCGGTCGCGCAGGTCCCCGGCGTCGTCGACGAGCACCCAGTTGGCGTCGCTGGGCCGGGCCCGCAGGTCATGGCGACCGAGGAGGTCGACCAGCTGACCCCGCAGATCGGCGATGGATCGGGACCACGCCGCCAACCGGGCGGTGGCCAAAAGCCGGGGCAGTGCCGCCAAGGCGAGGCCATTGACCGACCATTGGGGCTGCGCGGCCCGGGCGGCGGTGACCACGCCGGCGTCGGCGCAGGCCAGGTACCCGATGCGCAACCCGGGGCAGGCGAACACCTTGGTCAGCGACCCGACGACGATTGCCCCCCGGTCCAGGTCGCCCCGGGTCCACGTCCCCCGGGCCAGGGGGTAGAAGGCCTCGTCCCACACATCGGCCCTGGTGTCGTCGGCGGCCAGCAGGCCGGTGGGGTTGTGGGGGTTGCTGCGCCACCTCGGCCCCTGCCCGCTGCGGGGATGGAGGCCGAACTCGGGCTCGGCGGCCACCCCCCCGCCCACCACGCGTTCGGCCACGGCGATGGCCTCGGACCCCCCGTTGGTGACCACCACCTGGCCGTCATCGACCCCGATCGCCTCAGCCAGGGCCGCGTTGGCCCGGGCCGGGTCGGGGTAGCGGAGCAGCTCGTCGAGATGGGGCGCGACTACGCTGCGGATGTCGGGGGCCACCGGGTTGAGACTCATGGACAGATCGACGATGGCGCCCACCTCGACTCCGAGGGCGCGCGCCACGGCCGCTCCGTCGCCGCCGTGGGCCCCGGGGGCGGGAACGCCGTTCATCGCCGCCTCCCCCGCCGGTCCATGATCCACCCGACCAGGGCCAGCCCTCCGGCGGCGGCCAGGCTCACGTGGCGCGACAGGCGCGCGGCCCGGTAGATGTCGTTGGTTCCGGCGGGCGGGCCGGCGCCGAGCGGGGGGCGGATCTCGAGGCGGTCGCCGTAGCGGTTCTCGCCGCCGAGCCGGACACCGAGGGCGGCGGCGAACGCCGCTTCGGCCACCCCGGCGTTGGGTGACGGGTGGGCGCCCGCCTGGTAGCGGACGGCGGAGAGGACCACCGCGGCCCGGTGGGGACGGACGAGGATGACCAGACCGGCGGTGACCCGGGCCGGGACCAGGTTGGCCGCGTCGTCGAGCCGGGCGCTGGCGCACCCGAAGCGCTCGTAGCGGTCGTTGTGGTGACCGACCCGGGCGTCGAGGGTGTTGACGGCCCGGTAGGCCAGCGCCCCGGGCGCCCCCGCCAGCGCTCCCCACAGGGCGGGGGCAATGACGGCGTCGACGGTGTTCTCGGCCACCGATTCGACAACCGCCCGGCACAGCTCCTTCTCGTCGAGCCCGGACGGGTCCCGGCCGACCAGGGCCGGCATGAGGGCCCGGGCGGCGTCGAGGTCGCCGGCTTCGAGCGGTCGGCGCACAGCCTCCGCGGCCTGGCCGAGCGACCGGCCGGCGACGGCGAGATAGGTGGCGGCCGTGGTGGAACGGACCAGCGCTCCCATGGCGACGCCGAGTCCGATGCCGGCACCGGCGTGAGCCACCCCGGCGAACCTCCCGTCGCGGTAGCAGCGACGCTCGATGGCGCTCATGGCGTCACCGAAGACCGAAACCGGATGGGGGCGGATGGGCGGTTCGCCGAGGATCAGGTCGGCGACCACCGCCACGGCCGCTCCGGTCAATCGCCCCCCCGGGTGGCCTCGGCCGCTGGCGGGCCAGGAGCTCACCATCTGGCGGCGGCCACGACGAGACCGGCCGACTCGGCGATCAGGCCGGCGGCGCCGAGCACGTCACCGGTGTATCCCCCGAGGCGGCGGTGGGCGAAGCCCAGCACGGCGATGCCGGCGGCTGCGGCGACGGTGACGGCGACGACGCCGGGGACACCGGAGCCGGCGAAGGCGAGAACGAGGGCGGCCGCCACGCCGCCTCCCATCAGCGCCACCCGGCCGGCGGGGCCGGTCCGCGCACCCCTGAAGGCCGAGGCCAGCCCGCGGTCCGGGCGGGCGTAGGGCAGCTCGGTCACCGCCGCCGCCATCAGGGTCCGGGACGCGCACCACAGGCCGGCGATGAGCAAGGGGGCCGGCTTGGTGGCATCGAGGCCGGCGACGCGGGCCAGCAGGACGACGGCGACCACCGTCGCCCCGAACGCCCCCACGTCGGGGGTGGCCATGACCTCCAGGCGCCGGGTCCTGCCCATCGGAGCCAGGAGCCCGTCGGCGCTGTCGGCCAGACCGTCCACATGGAGCATGCCGGTCAGGGCCAGGTCGGCGATGACGGCGATCACCGCTGCCACCAGCGGCGGCCACAGCTGGCCGGCGCCCCACCAGACGGCCCCCACGACCAGGCCGACGGTGGCGCCGACCACGGGGAACCAGCGCAAGGTGGCCGGTTCCGGTGGTCGGGGACTGCCGACCACGGTGAGAAAACCGAAGGCCCGCCTCACGGTCGGGTGCCGTTCCCGAGGGGACCGGTCATGACAGGGCCACGGTGCGGCCGGCAACGACGAGCAGCACCCGGTCGGCCAGGTCGGCGACCAGGCGGTTGACGTCGCCCAGCGCGTCCCGGAACTGTCGACCGGCGGCCGTCGAGGGATGGACGCCCATGCCGACCTCGTCGGATACCAGGATGCTCGGGTGGGAGCGCGGCGCGAGGGCGGCGACGAGGCTCGTTGCGTCGACGGCGAAGTCGGGAAATCCGGCCACCCATGTCCCGAGGGAGTCGACCAGCACGGGGCCGGCGATGGCCGCCAGCGGACCGGCCAGGTCACCGGCCCGGCCGATCTCGACGGTGCCCCAACGGGATGGGCGCCGGGACCGATGACGGGCGATCCGGCTGACCCACTCGGGGTCGCCCGTCTCCCACACCCCGGTGGCCACATACGTGACGTCGCCGAGGGGCGCGGCCAGGCGCTCGGCCACTGCCGACTTCCCGGATCGGGCCCCGCCGAGGACCAGGGTGACCGGTCGGGCCACGGCTCAGCCGGGCCCGGCATCGGCGTGGCCGCGGTGCTCGAGAGCCAGGTGGGAGTGGCCGACACCGACGGGCTGACCCACCTCGTCCTCGTGGCCCGGGAATGCCACGCGGAACCGGCACGTGTCGCAGTTGGTGACCACCACCCCGTCGAAGGCCTCGTCGATGCGGGTCAGGATCGGCGACACCAGGGCGGCGTCGGGGCCGAGGTAGCCGGCGTCGACGACTCTCCGACCGGACTCGGCCGAGAAGGCGGCGATCTGGTGGCGGGCCCGCTCAATGAGGCGGCCATGGCAGAGGAACCAGAAGAACACGGAGAAGGGCCCGGCGGTGAGGACCGCCATCTGCTCCAGGGCGTCGGGAACGGACGGCCACGTCATGCCGGTGAAGCCCACGTGCAGCAGCGTCGAACCGTGCCATTCAGCCACCAACCGGGCGGCCCGCGTCGCTTCGGCGTTGGCGTCGGGATCGGATGTGCCCCGCCCCACCACGAGGAGCGGGAGAGGCCCCTCGGCGCCGGTCGGCCCCCCGGCGGCGGTCAGGTTAGCGCCGGCGATGGCCACCAGCTCCCCGGTGACGCCGAGGGGGCTGCCGTAGGTGATGGCGATCGCCGGGTGGCGTCGGCGCCCTTCAACCACGACGGCGGGCACGTCGCTCTTGGCGTGGCCGGCACCCAGGAGCAGCAACGGCAGGACGACGATCTGGCGGCAGCCGCGAGCGACCAGATCGTCGAGCGCCCGGGCCGCGGGCGGATCGGACATCTCGAGGAAACCGAGCTCGATGATGGTCCCCGGCCGGGCCGCGGCCACCAGATCGGCGATGCGATGCATCTGGGTCGCGCCCAACCGGCTGCGGCTGCCGTGGCCGACGAGGAGGGTCCCGACCCTCCCACGGGCCGGGCCTCGGGGCGAACGGGGCCCGTCCTCGACGTCGTCGTCGGACCGTTCGGTGACGAGCATCAGGCCGCCTCGGTGGTTCGACGGATGATGGTGGTGAGAGCCACCGGGTCGAGGTCGTCGACGGGGACGCACTCGGCGCCCATAGCCTCGGCCAGCCGGCGGGCCAGACCCAGGCGGGGGGTGCCGGTCTCACAATCGAGGACCAGGGCCCGCAGGCCGGCGGCGCGCACGGCTCCGGCCGCGGCCAGAGCGTCGTCGAGCGCGCCGGGCCCACCCGTGGCCCGGCCGTCGGTGAGCACGGCGAGCACGGGCACGACCGGTGAGGGCGACCGCCGGCCGGCCAGCTCCAGCGCGGTGCGCAGCCCCGCAGCCAGCGGTGTGACCCCGCCGGTAGCCAGGCCCCCCAGCCGGTTGCGGGCCACCTCAACGCTGGTGGTCGGGGCCAGGAGGACCTGGGCCCCTTCGGCGCGGAACCCGATCAGGGCCACCTGGTCCCGCCGTTGGTAGACCTGGCTGAGCAGGCCGAGAACGGTGCCGGTGGCGGCCGCAGCCCGCTCGGGGGCACCCATCGATCCGCTCAGGTCGACGGCCAGGATCAGCAACCGCCCGGCCTTGGCCTCGCGCACGGCGGCCCGGAGATGGGCAGCGTCGTCAGCGGGGTTCGCCCCTGTCCCCTCCTGGCGGTGGCGGGCGATCTCCCGCACGCTGGCCACCGCGGCAATGGGCAACCCGGGAGCGGCGCCGGCAGGCACATCGCCTACCATGCGGCCCCGGGCGCCGACGAGGCGGACCGGCGACCCGAGCGAGGGGTGCCGCTCGGCCCCGAGCGGCATGGGCCGGGTTCGGCCCGGGTCCGGTGGGCGGCCATCCGGGCCGTCCCGATCGTCGGTGCCCCCAGCGTTGTCACCGTCACGCTCGTTCTCGTCGGTCGCAGGTCCCAGCGCCTGTCGCAGCGCGTCGTCGAGGAGATCGGGGGGCAGCGTCGGCGGATCGAACGGCGAACGGCGGGCCCGATGGGCCAGCACCATCGGGGCCACCCGGCGCAGATCGTCCTCGGTGGCCGCGGCCCGGCCCTCCAGACCGGCCCGAGCGGCCGCCGCCCGGCACAGGGCCAGATCGGCCCTCAGCCCCTCGGCACCCACGGCGAGGGCCAGCTCGGACGCCGCCACCAGGAGCCCGTCGTCGAGGGTCGCAGGCCGGGCCCGGGCCAGGCGAGCGGCGATGGTGGCGTCGGCGGCGCGGGCCGGGCCGGGGATCTCGTTCGCCGCCCCCCTATCGTCCCCCCGGTCATGCGACAGGCGCCGGCGAACGGCCTCCACCCGCTCGGGAAGCTCGGCGGGCGCCCTCACTTCGACGCAGAGACCGAAACGGTCAAGGAGTTGGGGGCGCAACTCGCCCTCCTCGGGATTCATGGAGCCGACGAGCACGAACCGGGCCGCATGGCGCTGGGAGATGCCGTCCCGCTCGACGATGTTGACGCCGGACACGGCCACGTCGAGCAGGGTGTCCACCAGATGGTCGGCCAGCAGGTTGATCTCGTCCACGTAGAGCACCCCGCCGTCGACCTGGCCGAGCAGGCCGGGCCGGAGCCGGGCCACACCGTCGCCCAGCACCCCAGGGAGGTCGAGGGTCCCGACCACCCGATCCTCGGTGGCGCCGAGCGGGAGGTCCACGAACGGGGCGCCCGCGGCCAGCAGGCCGGCCAGGCCCCGGGCCAAGGTGGTCTTGGCCGAGCCCTTCTCGCCGCGCAGCAGCACCCCGCCGATGCGGGGGTCGACGGCCGCCATCTGGAGGGCCAGCTTGGCATCGTCCTGGCCGACGACGGCGCTGAACGGGAACCGGGCGGTCATCGCATCTCCTCCCAACCCTCGCCTTCGAGGATGGCGTCCTCGAGGGTGCGGCGGGCCTCCGGCGACGCCTGCCACAGGTCCCGCTGATCGGCCTCCAGCAGGCGCTCGGCGATGGAACGCAGCGCCGCCGGGTTGGATTCGGCGAAGAACTTCCTCACATCGGGGTCGGCCACATACGCATCGGTGACCCTCTCGTACATCCAGTCCTCCACCACGTGGGCGGTGGCGTCGTAGCCGAACAGGTAATCGACGGTGGCGGCCAGCTCGAACGCCCCCTTGTAGCCGTGGCGGCGCATGGCGTCGATCCACTTGGGGTTGAGGACCCGGCTGCGGACCACCCGGGCCGCCTCCTCGGCCAGGCTTCGCACCCGGGGGTTGGCCGGATCGGAGCTGTCCCCGAACCAGGCCCGGGGGGCGGCACCGCTCAGGCTGCGGACGGCGGCCACCATGCCCCCGTGGTCCTGGAGGTAGTCGTCGGAGTCGAAGATGTCGTGCTCGCGGTTGTCCTGGTTCTTGACCGCCACCTCGATGGCGGCGAAGCGCCGGCGCATGCCATCGGGGGCAGCCGTGCCGTAGCGGTCCCGGCCGTAGGCGAAACCGGACCACGCCAGGTACACCTCGGCCAGGTCGGCGTCGGTCCGCCACGACCCCTGCTCGATGACGGGGAGGATTCCCGACCCGTAGCCGCCCGGCGGGGGCCCGTACACGCGGGCGTCGGCGGTGCCGGTCTCCCGGACCGGGTTGTCGGCCGGCGCCTCGTCGAGGTCGGCCACCAGACGTACGGCATCGTCGAGCAGCTCGATGACGTGGGGAAAGGCGTCACGGAAGAAACCGCTGATCCGCAAGGTCACGTCGACGCGGGGGCGGCCCAGGTCGGCGATGCTGAGCGCCTCCAGGCCGGTCACCCGCTGGCTCTCGGGGTCCCACGTGGGTCGCACCCCGAGGAGGGCCAGGGCCTCGGCGGCGTCGTCGCCGGTGGTCCGCATGGCCGCCGTGCCCCACAGGACCAGGCCCACGGTGCGCGGCACCCCACCGGTCTCAGTCACGTGGCGCTCGATGAGACGGTCGGCCAGGCCCCTGCCCACCTCCCAGGCCAACGGCGAGGGGATGGCCTTGGGGTCGACGGAGTAGAAGTTGCGGCCCGTCGGCAGCACGTGGGCCCCGCCCCGGCTCGGCGCTCCACTCGGCCCGGCAGGGACGTACCGCCCGGCCAGACCGTCGAGGAGGTGGTCCAACTCGTCGGTGGTCCGAGCTAGGTTCGGCACGAGGCGGTCAGCCACCCACCGCAGGGTCGGGTCCGAGGTCGTCGACGGATCCCAGCCGGTGGCGGCCAGGGCCTCCACCAGACGGCGGCATTCGGCTTCCACCCGGTCGGTGACCTCCCGGGGGCCATCCCTGTCCCCGGCCCCTCTGTCCCCGCTGCCTCTGTCCCCGGTGCCGAGGCGGACGCCGAGCCGGTGGGCGACGGTGGCCCGAAGGGACGGGACCCGGCCCTGGGGCAGGCGGGTGACGGCGAGGATCACGTCGGTCAGGGTGTCGCCGACCGGGGGTTGGCCGAGGACGTGCAGGCCGCCCCGGATCTGGGCGTCCTTCAAGGCGCACAGGTAACCATCGACGTGAAGGATCATGTCGTCGAAGGCGTCACCGTCGGGAGGCGCTTCACCCAGGTCGAGGTCGCGGTGGATCTCGGCGGACACCAGCAGCTCCCATACCTGGGTTCGCAGCCGGGGCAGCTTGGCCGGGTCCATGGCCGCCACCTGGGCGTAGGTGTCGAGCAGCCGCTCGAGCTGGGCCAGCTCGTCGTAGACGTCGGCCCGGGTGAGGGGGGGCGGCAGGTGATCGATGACGACCGCATGGGTCCGGCGCTTGGCCTGCGCTCCCTCACCGGGGTCGTTGACCACGAAGGGATAGAAGCAAGGCAGATCGTCGAGGGCGAGGTCGGGGTAACAGGAGCCGGAGAGGCCGAGGGCCTTGCCCGGTAGCCATTCGAGGGTGCCGTGCTTGCCCAGGTGGATCACCGCGTCGGCCCCCCAGCCCCCCTCGGCGACCGGTGAGGCCAGCCACCGGTAGAAGCCGAGATAGTGATGGGGCGGGGCCATGTCCGGGGAGTGGTAGGTGCCGATGGGGTCGGCCCCGAACCCGCGGGGCGGTTGGATGGTGACCAGCACCCCGCCCACATCGATGCCGGGAAACACCAGCTCGTCGTGGAGGACGTAGACCGCGCCCGGCGCCGGGCCCCACAGGGCCTCCACCCGGTGGCGAGCAGACTCCGGCAGGGAAGCGAACCAGCGGTTGTAGGCGTCGGTCGGCAACCGACCGGGGGCGACCGCAGCCTGGGCCGCCGTCAGGGTCGGTGTCTCATAGGTCAGTCGGTCGGCCAGCTCGGCCATCAGCTCGTCCCCATCAGGAGGGATGCGATCGACCCGGTAGCCGGCCTCCGCCATGGTCTTCAGAACCTCGATGGCCGAGGCCGGGGTGTCCAGCCCGACGGCGTTGCCCAGCCGGCTGCGTTTGGTCGGGTAGGCGGACAGCACGATGGCGACCCGCTTGGCCGCGGGCGGGCGCCGGGCCAGCTCGGCGTGGCGAACGGCCAGGCGGGCCAGGCGATCGGCCCGCTCCGGGTCGATCCGGGTGGCCACCACGTCGGCTCCCTGCCCGTCGCCGACCTCGACGATCTCCTTGAAGGCGGTCGTCGGGCCGATGATGCGACCGTCGAACTCGGGGATGGCCACGCCCATGGCCACGTCCACGGGCGACAGGCCGGCGGGGTCGTCGGCCCACACCTGGCGGGACCGGCTCGACGACGGGGACTGGATGACCGGCACCCCCAGATCGACCAGGGAGGGGATCTCCCATGCCGACGACTCGTCTCCCCCGGCGGCGCCCGTGGCCCTCGCCGCTCCCGCGCCTGGCAGCCCGGCGCCGGTCGGGCCATCGCCTGTCGCGCCGGCGCCCGCGGCGCCAGCGGCGAGGGTGGAGGTGATGACGATGTCGACGCCGTGCTCCTTGGCCAGGGCCACGGCTGGAACGGCGCCATCGGCGTCGGCTCGCAGCGAGTAGGTGAAGATGGCCAGGGCGTCCGCTCCGGCGGCCTCCAGGGCGGCGCACAGGTCGGCCACGGCCGTGGTGTTCCCGGCCACCAGGTGGGCCCGGTAGAACACGACCGCGATCAGGGGCCGGTCGGCGTGGCGGGTCGCGCCCGGGGCACCGAGGCCGGCACCTTCCCAGACACCGTGGGCGGCGACCTCGGTGGGACGGTCGAAGCCGTGTCCGGTCATCAGCAGGGTGTCGGAGACGAACCGCAGCAGGTTGGCCATGTTGGCCGGGCCGCCGGCCGCCAGGTAGCGATGCGATTCGGCGACCACGCCGGCGGGGACGGTCGACGCCTGGGCCAACTCGGCGTCGGGTGTGGCCTCGCCGCCGAGGGCCACGAGCGGCACTCCCCGACGCACACAGTCAGCCCGGAGCCGGTCGAACGGTTGCTCCCAGGCGCTGCGACCTCCGAGGAGGCGGACCACCACCAGGTCCACATCCGGGTCCTCGGGCTCGGGCCCTGCCCGGCCCGGGTGGACACCCCTCGTGCGGCGCAGCTCCCCGGGCAGGTCCTCGACGATGGAGCGCAGGGCGAGCAACTCCGTGTCGGCGTTGGAGCAGAACAGGATCACCGGTTACTCGTTCTCCATCCTCGTGGTACGGCCCCCTGCCGGTGTCCTGGCTCCCGGATCGGTGCTCCCCCCCGCCTTCCAGCCGCGTGTGGCCGTGGCGTGTCGGAGGTTCGCTCCCCGGTGACAGTTGCGGGACAGCCCCGGATTCGCACCGGTGTTCCCGTCAGGTTGGCAAGAACGCTACCCGGCAGGGGACGGCGGCGCACGGCCAGGATCACTTCGGGCGTCGGCGATGAGTTCTGGCGCCGCTTATCGTCCAAAAGGCATGGAGACGACGAGCGGATACGCAGACGTCAACGGCCTGCACCTCTACTACGAGACCTGCGGGACGGGCTCGTCGCTGGTGCTGCTGCACGGCGGCCTGCTCACCATCGACCTGAACTTCGCCACGCTGATCCCCACCTTGGCCAAGAAGCACCGGGTGATCGGCGTAGAGCTGCAAGGTCACGGGCGCACCGCCGACATCGAACGCGAGATCACCCCGGCGAACTCTGCGAGCGACGTCGTCGCCCTCCTCGACGTCCTTGGGATCGACCGGGCGCACGTGCTGGGCCACAGCATGGGCGGCGCGGTCACCCTCGAGCTCGGCGTCAGCTACCCGGAGCGGGTGCGCTCGCTGGTGCCGGTT
Organism: Acidimicrobiales bacterium; assembly: GCA_051000755.1. Lineage (GTDB taxonomy): Bacteria > Actinomycetota > Acidimicrobiia > Acidimicrobiales > Palsa-688 > JALZAH01. Next base: position 65,594 of record JBPCNZ010000143.1, read on the forward strand.
TCAGCGTCGGTGCGGCCGGACGGGATGCACGAGGACCTCAGCGACCCGGCCAAGCAGGCCACGTCCACCCGGATGCCGACGGCGCAGGACTTCGCCGACTTCACCGAGGCCTACAAGCGGCTGTCTCCGCATCCGGAGCACTTCGACGAGTTCCTCAAGACGATGTCCGCCGCGGCCGCCGACCTGCAGGGCTGGACCGACGAGCAACTCGCCGGGATCACTGCACCCACCCTGATCGTTGTTGGCGACCACGACTTCACGACCGTCGAACACGCGGCGCTGATGCTCGAGTTGATCCCCGGATCGCACCTCGCCGTTCTGCCCGCCACAACGCACATACAGGCGACGCAGCGCGCCGATCTGCTGCTGCCCATGCTGGACACCTTCCTCGATTAGCTCTCAACCGGCGACACCCGTCGAGGTGGAGGCCATTCCCATACCTGGCAGACTTCACCCGATGCCCCGCCCTTCGATCGTCCTGCTGAACACCGGCCTGGGAAAAGGCAAGTCGTCGGCCGCCTTCGGGGTCATGGGCCGGGGATGGGCTCGGGGATGGACCGTGGGGGTCGTCCAGTTCGTCAAGGGCGGCAAGTGGAAGACCGGCGAGCGCAAGCTGGCCGACCACCTCGGAATCGAGTGGCACACCCTCGGCGACGGCTTCACCTGGGAGTCGACCGACATGGACGAGACGGTGGCCAAGGGTCGGCATGCATGGTCGGTGGCGGCGGGGATGCTGACCGGCGGCGCCTACGACCTGCTGATCCTCGACGAGTTGACCTACGCCGTCAGCTACGGCTGGGTGGACGTAGCCGACGTGGTGGCCGCCGTGCGGGACCGGGCGGAGCGGACGAATGTGGTCATGACCGGGCGCAACGCCGATCCGGAGTTGGTCAACGTGGCCGACACGGTAACGGAGATGACCAAGGTCAAGCATGCCTACGACAAGGGCATCAAGGCCATCAAAGGCATCGAATATTGAGGGTCGGTTGACGACATCGCTCGGGCCGCGTGTGGTGATCGCCGGCACCCACAGCGGGGTCGGCAAGACGACGGTGGCCACCGGCCTGATGGCCGCCTTCGGGGCCCGGGGCACCACGGTGGCATCCGCCAAGGTGGGGCCGGATTTCATCGACCCCGCCTACCACTCGGCCGCCACCGGTCGCCCACCGCGCAACCTCGACGCCTGGATCTGCGGATCCGAGGCCATCGGCCCCCTCGCCGGCCGAGCCGGAGCCGGAGCCGACCTGCTCATCATCGAGGGGGTCATGGGCCTCTACGACGGTTCCGGTGATGACACACCGGCGTCCACCGCTCACATCGCCGTGCTGCTGGACGCCCCGGTGATCCTCGTCGTCGACGCCCGCGCCATGAGCCAATCGGTCGCAGCCCTGGTCCGCGGCTACCGGGACCATGATCCCCGCCTGAATCTGGCCGGGGTCATCCTCAACTTCGTGGGCAGCCCCCGCCACGAGACCCTGCTGCGCGACGCCCTGGCCACCATCGAGGTGCCCGTCCTCGGCGCTCTCGGTCGCGACGACGCCCTCACCTGGCGGTCCCGTCATCTGGGCCTGGTCCCGGTGGCCGAGGATCCGGCAACCATCACCGCGTCGCTGGGCCGCCTGGCCGAGGTCATCGCCGAGGGCTGCGACCTCGATTCCGTCGCTCGGGTCGCCGCCACCGCCCCGCCTCGCCTCGTTGCCGACCCGCGCCTTCCGGCGCCCGCCGGGCGGGTACGGGTGGCGGTCGCTGCGGGCCAGGCGTTCACGTTCTCCTACCAGGACAACCTCGAGGCCCTGGCCGCGGCGGGCGCGGAGCTGGTGCCGTTCGACCCGCTGACCGAGGGGGACCTGCCCGAAGGTGTGGACGCCATGATGGTCGGCGGCGGCTTTCCCGAGGTCTATGCCGCCGAGCTGGCCGCCAACGCGCCGTTGACCTGCGCCCTGCGTCGCCGGATCGCCCGTGGCCTGGTGGTGTGGGCCGAGTGCGGGGGCCTGCTGTGGCTGGCCCGGACCCTCGACGAACATCGCCTGGTCGGCGCCATCGAGACCGACGGGGTCATGGCCGGCCGGCTGACCCTCGGCTACCGCCGGGCGGTGGCCACCGTGGACAGCCCTGTGGCCCCCGCCGGCGCCGAGGTGCGGGGCCACGAGTTCCACTACTCGAGCCTGGAGCCGGCTGGCGATGCCTGGACCTTCACCGAGGGACCGTCGCCACGCTCGGAGGGGTTCGCTTCCCCCACCGTGCTGGCCACCTACCTGCACCTCCACTTGGGCGGCGATCCCGAGCCGGCCCGACGCCTGGTCGAGGTCACCCATCGGGCCCGCGCCGTCCTCGGGACCTGAACGCAGGCGCTGCGGTCATCAGTCGCCCGGGTGCTCAGCTACCCGCCCGGCGCTCCTCGACGAGGCGCAGCGGCGCCACGTCTCCTGCAGCCGATGCGGCATCACGCGGATCCCTGTCCGACCTCGGGCCGAGATCGGGCGTATCGGGGATGACGGCCACCAGCCCGGGGACCACCAGGTCGGTGAGGTAGGCGACGAGGGCGGAGCGCGACATCGAGGGGTGCTCCAGCCACCGGTCGGCGGCGGAGCGGATCATGCCGACCACACCGAAGCCCCACGGCTCCGCCGCTCCTGCATCGGCGCCCGCCTGGCGCAGGAGCTGACCGAAGGTGCGCGTGGCGTGAAGACCGACGACCGTGGCGTAGTCGTCGACAGGATCGCTGTCGACCACTCGGCTGGGCGGCGCCGAGTGCACCACGAACCGGTAGACCTCCGGATCCGCCTCGATGACCCGCAAGTAGACATCGATGCCCGCCGCCAGCTTGGAGCGCACGGTGTGCCCCTGGTCCAGGGCGTTCGTGACCTGGCGGACAACGCTCTTGGCCGCGGCGACCCCGATGGCCAGATGGAGCCCGGCCTTGTCGGTGAAGTACCGGTAGTAGACGGGTTTGGCGATACCGGAGTGACGGGCAATGTCATCCATGCCCACGCCAGCCCCCTCGGCTCGCACCACGTCCACGGCGGCGGCAATGAGCTCCTTGCGACGCTCCACCCGGTGGGCGTCCCATCGGGATCGGCGCCCGTCACCCGGTTCGTTGCGTGCCCGTTTGGTGGTCACCCGCTGCATGTTACCGCGAGTTATATGGTACTCTGAGTTACACAGTGGAGGAAGCCATTTCATGAGTACCGTCTCATCGCTGACCGCCAGACTCCTGCGCCACCGCCGCGTCGGAGAGCAGGCGCGGGCCATGGCCATCGGTACCGGAGCCGCGGCGCTGGGGGCCACGGTCCTCGAGATCCATCGCAGGGTCTCCGCCAGCGGCGTCAAGGCGGCCCTGCCCAGCGCCGATCTGGCCCGCGGGGTGCTGGCCCGCATGACCACCCCCCTCCTGCCCGACGACTACCTGCACCTCATCAACCCGTTGTGGACGGCGAGAGAGATCCGGGGTCGGCTGGCGAAGGTCGTCCCCGAGACCGACGATGCGGCGACGCTGGTGATCAAGCCCGGGTGGGGCTGGTCGTTCGACTATCTCCCCGGTCAGTACATGGGCATCGGGATCCAGGTGGACGGGCGTTGGGTCTGGCGGTCCTACTCGATCTCCTCCGAGCCCCGGGAGGATCAGGGCCACGTCGCCATCACCGTCAAGGCCATGCCTGAAGGCAGGCTGTCCACCCACCTGGTCCGGGGCCTCGAGCCGGGCACCATCGTCCGCCTGGCCCTTCCCCAGGGTGAGTTCGTCCTGCCCGATCCGCCGCCGCCCAAGGTTCTCTTCTGGACCGGGGGCAGCGGTGTCACCCCCGTGATGGCCATGCTCCGGACCTTCCAGCGACGCCGCACCATGCCCGACGTCGTCCACGTCCACTCCGCCCCGTCCAAGGACCAGTTCATCTTCGGCGACGAGTTGCGGGCCATGGCCGAGGCCCATCCCACCCTCCATCTGGTGGAGAACTTCGACGACGTCGACGGGCGACTCGATGCAGGCCGGCTGACTGACATCTG